>PBMI01000022.1 GCA_002722545.1 Opitutia bacterium
GAAACCGGGTAAATACCGATTGTTTCTGGCCGTAATGCTTCTTTTCCTTTCGGTGATTTCTCTCGGAAACGGATCCGTAAGCCTATTCTTTTTCTTTTGCTTTCTCATTGTTTATGTTCTTCACCCGTGGGTCAGCTTTTGGATGGAGGAAGATCCATGTGCCGACCTATTCAAAAACCGTTTGTTCAGGGAGCCGAAATTTCGAAGGGGAGCTGGTTTGTTCCTGCTTTCGCTCTGTCTTTTTTCACCAGCTCCGGTTTTGGGCTGCGGGTTGTTTTTTGTTTCGTTGTTCCTTATGTACGGAACCGAGACTTTCAAGGATATGCAAAAGGGTTTCCCGGATGAAGGAAGGAGAAAATAAGGATGCTTTTTCTAGTTTCCTTCCGCCTGTTCGGATTACCTTCTGCCTAGGAGGGGAGAAGGGTCTCCGAGAGACCAGTTTCAATTGCAAATCATTGGCCTAACCTATGGAAAGGCTCCATCGGGCGAGAAAAAAACGAAATGGAGAGGGGATACTTCCACACCATTCCATCGTTGGCCTTGATTCCCCCGATGATGGGGAATACGACCATCAGAATGAGCAGAACGATCAGTATGGGGAATCCGATCAGGAAAAAGCAAAGAACTAGGGAGATCAAGGTGTAGATCAGAGAAGAGATCATCCAATTAAAGATGACTTTGCCATGTTCGTCGATCAGGGGGGAATTCTCTTTTTCCGTAGCCCACATTACGATAGGCAGTACGAGTCCTGCGCCGGGAAGGATCATGCCCGCCAATTGACTGAGGTGCAGAAGAAGTAAGAAAGATTTCTCATCCATTCCCCAATGCAGTTTCGCAACAGGATTGGGTTGGGTGCCATCCGATGATTGAGGGGATTCCATAGTTTACGCTCCTTAAATAAGTTTTTTTTGGCGATCGTACTGGGAAAAGCAAGGCCGGTGCTTTAGGCGCCGGAATCTGATTTTTCTTTAGGCCCGACTAGACCCGGTACCACTTCTTGCGACGTTTGCGGTCGGTCAGTTTGTTGGCTTCCTTGTCCCCAACAAAGACTTCCTTTTTCGGGTCCCAAGTTAGTTCGCGTCGAAGTTCGTAACCGATGTTGGAAAGCTGGCAAAGGCTAGCGGTGCGATGACCGGCTTCGACGTGGGCGAGGGGGAGTTCTCCCGAGTGGATGCAGTCGAGCCAATCGTCATGGTGGTTCTTGGGTTGGCGAAGGCTTACCGATGCCTTGTAGTCCTTGATTAAATTTTCGGGATCCGATTTCCAAGGCCCGCGATCCACCCAAATCGTCCCTTCGGTCCCGTAGAAAATGGTGCCTCCGCGCCAATCCGAGGTGTTTCCGTGGATGACTTCCACTCCGTTGGCGTAGATCATCTTGAGGTCGCGGGTACCTTCCTTCGGTGGGATGATTTTGACGGGACCGGTGCTGTCGGCATCCATGGCCCATTGTCCAATGTCGAAGTGATGGGCACCCATATCTGCCAGCATGCCATTGCAGTATTCACGATACCTCCTCCATGCGGGGAAGTGATTGTGCACGTCGTCTGGGCAGAGAATCTTGTTGAAGCCGCGAACGGGGGCAGGCCCCAACCAGGTATCCCAGTCGATCCCTTCGGGAACCGGTTCGGTGGGCAGATCGCAAGGGACGGGGGGGCCGCCTACGCAGACCCGTACCTTCTTCAATTCGCCGATCGCTCCGCTGCGGACCATTTCCACGGTGCGACGAAATTTCCCACCGTATTCGGTCCGTTGTTGGCTACCGGTTTGAAAGACGACTTGGTTCTCCTTGACTGCTTCAGCCATGGCTCGGCCTTCTCGGATCGTGAGGGAGATTGGTTTCTCGCAATATACGTGTTTTTTGGCTCGGGCCGCACGGATGGTCGGTTCCCCATGCCAATGGTCGGGTGTGGCGATGAGAACGGCATCGAGGGACTTGTCTTCGAGCAACTCCAAATAATTTTTGGTAATGGTGAGGCCTTTCCAGGTGTCGGAAGGGGTGTTCCGTGAATAGTGCTTTTCGATCAGATCCTTGGTATGCTTGGTTCGGACCTCGGCAATTTCCGCAAAACCGGTGATTTGGGCCCGTGGATTGCGAATCAGTTTATGGGCATGACCCCGGCCCATTTTGCCCGGTCCGATAATGGCCACGTTGATTCGGTTGTTTGGGGAAGTGTCTCCCTTGGCCGCCCAAATGTGGGAGGGAAGAATCAAAGGACTGGAAACAAGGGCGGCTTGTTTGAGAAATTTTCTACGGTTGGACATGAGAGTTTTTCTTAAGTTGATTTATAAAATTTTTTAAAATTACAAATTCAATCCGAACTGAAAGCTTTTTTTGAGTCAAGTGAAGTCGACTGCCGGAAATAAAAAAAATCAGAGGTCCTCGACGGTGAGGTCCACTGCATCTTTCCATAATTGTTCAATTGCATAGTTCTCACGCTGTTCCTGGGAAAAAAGGTGAACCACAAAGTCGATTGCGTCGATGACCAGCCATCCGCTTGGCTGAAATCGGTCTTTGGAAAATAATTCAATTTTGTTCTCCTTCAGCGTTTTTTCAACATTGTCTCGGAGAGCTTTAAGATGAGGGTTGGAGTTTCCGGTGGCTACGACAAAACAATCAGTTAGCGGCGAACTTTCTCCGAAATAAAGAAGCTTTATATCCATTGCTTTCTTGTCGAGAAGTGCATCGCAGGCAATGCGAAGGTTCTTTTTCAGTTCCGAATTTTCAATGGTCGGGGGAGACTTCATGAGGCGGAAGCGGGTTGGAGAAGGCTGTGTTTTTTGAGATACTCGTAAGCTGGGCCGGGTAGGTCGTTTTTTACGCACTGTCCGTTTTGAATTTTTTGACGGACAAGGGTGGAGGAAAGGTCGATGAGTTCGTTGTTCATTCGTTGGTATCTGAGTTCCGGAAGAGGAGGTTCGTCCAAGTTCACCTCGGAAGACCTTGAGAAGACGAGAAAAGTGACGAGTCGGACAAGGTCATCGACGAATTTCCACTGGGGTAACTTGACGAATTGGTCCGCTCCGAGAAGAAGAAGGATTTCTGTTTTTGGAAACTTTTCGGCGAGGGCAAGGAGAGTGTCGCGCGTGTAACAAACCTTCCCTTGCCGAATCTCATGAGCGAACACTTCAAGCTTGGCATGTTCGCTGGCAATTCGTTCAACCATTGCAAGCCGGTCCGTTGCTTGGAAAAAGGGTTCTTCGAGACGAAGCGGAGCGTGATAGGCAGGGCAGAGGAGGAGGGTGTCGAGATCGGCTTGTTCAACGGCTTGTTTCGCGAGGGAAAGGTGACCGTTGTGAACAGGGTCAAAGGAGCCGCCGAAAAAACCGATCCTTGGCAATGAAGTTGAGGGCGAACCGAGCATTCGCTTGTCACAGGGATCTCCCCTCGGACTTTTCAAAAAGGGTGAACATTCTTCCTTTGCGAAAATAGGTGACCTGCCCGGAAGAAGAGACCACCAAGGCGATCGAATTGGTGACGTGCGTAATGGCGGCGGCAGCCGCATGCCTCGTGCCCAAACCTCCCGGTAGGACGACGTCGTCCGCCTTGGCCTGAATGACGCATCCTGCGGATTCAACCACGCCATCGCCTTGGAGGATGAAAGCGCCGTCGATGAGGGCCAGTTCCTTGATCGTTTCGTCCATGAAAGGATTGAGAATGCTGCGGTCTTCTTCGGCGTATCCGTGAAAGGGGTTGAGAATGAGCTGCTTGGATCTTTTGGTCACCTCCTCGTGATCTCCCAAAATGAACATGGCCCCGATGGATTGGCCTTCGCGCCCGGCGGTCGCCAAGTCGGTGGCGATCGCCGTTATGCGCTCGAGAGCTTCGGCGGATACGTCGTCCGGCAACATTTCGTCGCCTTGTCCGATGACGGACTCGAATTCTTCGTCGACGTCGACCACCAGAACGGTGTCGAGTTGACCGCTGTCGGGAATTCCGCCCACACAGCAAACGCGGTCCTGAAAGCCAAAGATTTCACGAGTCAGACCAAGAAGGATGGCCGCTCTCAATTGAGAAAGTCGCGAGCGGGAGAGGGCCCGTACGGCTAGGGTGGCATTGGCTCGGTGGTGTTCTTTGTCCTCGTCGGTCACGTCTTGCCCGGCCAAAACGAGCTTGAAGCCGGGGAAGGTCATGCGGGGAGCCAAACTGGGGGGGAAAACGTCGGTGAAGATAAGGATGGTCGAACATTCGGCGGCTTTGGCGATCTTTGCCGCTTCGTCGGTCAAAAGTTTGTTGAATTTCGTTCGTCGTCGGGCCGGTCGGTCGTCGGTGCCGGCAAAAGCTTTACGGACCGCATTCTTGAATTCCGTCTTTTCCCGTGCCATCCAAAGTTGGTCCATGACGGTGCTGTCCTGAAAGGCCCGGGCAAGAGCAGCGAGAAAAGAAAGGTAGTTCTTGGCTTTTTCGTTGGCCAAGAGCATGAAAACAAAGCGGATGTCTTCGTAGCTGTCCTTACCTTCGAAGGATAGGCCCGCCGGGCATCGACCGACGGCCAAGGCATAGGGTCGGTTCATTTGAACACGTGCGTGGGGCAAGGCCACACCCTCGCCGATGTAACTCGTAAGAGCCGTTTCACGTTCGACTAATTCTTTGAGGACCTTTTTGCGCTTGGGAGCGGTCGGGAGGAGAGTGTCGAAGGTTTGGACCAATTCGGCGTAGGCGGATTTGAGATCCTTGCTGGTCAGATCAATGATTCGATTGGACGAAATGTAACGGTCTATGCGCATGTTTTCACAAAAGACGGTCTACGGAAAGATTCCGCCCGATCATTTGAGCCTGGCTGATTACTTCTCCCACTCGAGAGCGCCGCTTTTCAGTTCATAAATCAAGCCTACGGCAAGGACGAAAGTGAAAAACAGCATGGGTCCGAGGACCGGTATGCCGGAGGCCATAAGCTCCCGATGAGAGAGAACCCAGGGGATGAGAAACACGACGTCGATGTCAAAAATGATGAAGAGCATGGCCGTGACGTAGAATTTGACCGAATATCGGGTTTCGCCTTTGGTGTCGGCGGCCAAACCGCATTCGTAAGGAGAATCCTTGATCTTGCCGGCGGTCGCTTTTTGACCGAAGAGGTGACTTGCGGCCAAAATACCCACACCCATGCCGACAGCCAATATGATCTGGATGAGAACCGGTAGATAATCTGCGAGAGTCACAAAAAATCAATCCTATGAAATACGCTCGGAGGCAAGAATATTCGACTTTTCCGGAGAAGGTCATGAAAGCCTGTCGGATTCTCTACGTAACCAAAGAACGAACCGCGACGTAGAAGGAAAATGACAAATACTCTCGAAACTTGCCAAAAGGACAAAGTTTGAACTATAATGGTCCAATGAATCAACCTACGCCCAACGCTGTTTCTTCCGCGCCCAATGCCGTTTCCACTGGTATCAATAAGGCAATCCGTGGTTTCACCCTGATTGAAATTCTCATTGTGCTCGCTTTGATTGGAATCGTGGCGGCCCTTTCCATCGACGGACTGGGAGACCTGTTCAGCGGAGGCCAAGAAGATGCTGCTCAGAATTGGGTGAATGGGGCAGGCAAGCAATACGTGGAACTTTACTTCCTCAAGGCCCGGACTTATCCCAAAAGCCTGAACGACTTGATGAGTCCGCCCAAAGCGGGTATGGATCCGGTGGTCAAAAAAGCTTCGGCCCTCCTTGATCCATGGAATAATCAGTATCAATACAAATATCCGGGAACGAAGAATACCGGTGACTTTGATTTGTGGACCGTAACCCCGGACGGAAAAACCATCGGGAACTGGGACGGGAGTTGATTTGATTTTATCGAAGCGCCCGGGTGGCGTTCGCGCGTTCACCTTGATCGAGGTCCTGTTGGTTTTGGCCTTGATCGGCGTATTGATCGGTTTGGTTGCAATTAATGCGGGTGCTTTCGTTGAAGCCAGCAAGTACGAACCCCCTGCCAGAGTATTGGGCAAAGCGGTTATGGATTCCTTCTACTTTGCCAGCGAATCGAAGCGGACGGCCTATTTATCTTATCAGGAGGAAAATGCGACTTTTCTTGTTTCGGATGGGACGGGAAAGGTACTGTCCAATCACGGTATTTTCGATAAAGAGGACTTGGAGCAATTAAGGGAAGACGATCTTCTTCCCCGTGTCGTTTTCAGAGCAAAGGGACCCTTGGCCGGATTAACGGGGGGGGACTCGCTTTATGACGACGATCTTTTGGTTGTCGGGAGAGTGCCTTTTCATTTCGGAACGAGTATGCCTTTTCAAACCGAGATCGAAATCATGGGCGAAGAGGAGATTGAAATCATTGAATTCGACCCTTTTTCAGGTTATCCGATATCCAAAGAGGAATGAGCGAGTCACCCAAAGAAAGAATCTCGTCGAATGCTTTGTCGAATGGATTCATGCTGCTCGAAGTATTGATTGCATTGGCGTTGTTCGGGATGTCGGCTGTTTTTTTGGTGGAAGGAGTGGGCTTGGTCTCGAAGGAGATCGTCAACCGAAAGAATTTCAGAGACCTCGAAGGGGACTTGGTCTGGATAAGGGCTCAGGTTTTCGAGCAAACCGATTACGAAAAAATGGAGGATGGGGGGGATATTCAAGCCCTAACCATGGGAGAAGTGCGATGGGAAACGGAAATTGAGATGACGGAGGTACTGGATGTTTTTCGAGTTTCGTTAACCCTTGTTTACGACGGAAACGATGAATTCGAAGTCGAGGGAGGTGAAAAAACTTACGTCATGTATTTGTTCCGTCCGACTTGGTCGAAGAATTCCGATTTTGCGACCGAGCGTGGTCGCTTGCTTGATGAAAAAAGAAAGCAGATGGAGCAAATGCGGGAAGACCGCAGAAGACTCTGATGAAAAAAGGATTTTCCATGTTGGAAGTTTTGGTGGCCTTGGCCATTGGAGGACTTTTGCTTGTTTCTTCCACCGACCTGTTGGTCTCGATTTCCAAAAGATGGGTGGAAGGGCCGAGCTCCAAGGATGCATTCGATGCTCACGTCAATGGCGTCTCCCGCTTTCTCGTCGCGGTCATGGAGGAAGCAACCGTTCCGACCCTGAATTCTACTGGAAATCAAGCCATCGACTTGCGCCGACCGGTCGGTTTTTCCGAAAGCGAGGATCCTTTGATTCACTTCTATCTTCGAGAAGCCCCTCCTTTTTTCGTTTGGCCCAAAGGACCGGCCAACCGGGTGCATGCCTACCTTTGTTTCGAAGACGGGGAAGGTTTGAGCATTGCCTGGTTTTCGGAACTTCAGGAACTTGAGAAAAACGAGGAGGGCGAGATGGTTCCCGAGGACGAAGAGGAGATGTTCAAGACCTTGATCAGTCCGTTTTGCGAGACCATTCATTACTGCTATTACGGAGACGAGGACGACGGAGAACTCGACATCAGGGAATGGGAGTATCCGACCGATTTGAGAGAAAGTGAAAAGACGGAAGGAAAGTTCCAACTGCCGGCCTTCTTGAAGCTGGTTTTTCGGGGCGAAGAGGAGGATCTGGACAGGACGATTACAATACCCGTCGAACGCCTTTCCCCGAATGGGCTGAAGGAGGAATCGCAATGAAACCCAAGAAGAACGGAAGGAAGGGTTCCATCCTTGTCTTTATTCTCGCTCTGATCGTCCTGCTTTCCGTTCTTTGCCTGCGGTTGATGGAGGAGGGGATAAGGGAAGCGAGGCACCTCGACCAATTTCACCGAAAGGACGATTTGCGCATTCATGCCTACTCTGCCTTGGATATTGCAGTCGGCGTTCTTTCCGAATTCAAAATGTTCGAAGGCAAGCTTTATTCTCCGGCTCAGGGTTGGGGTGATCCCTTGGCCTATGCGGGGATTTCTCCAACCGAGGAGGGTGTGACTTGGTCGGTCCGTCTGATCGATGAATCGGCAAAAGTCCCCATTGCCAAAGTCAAAGAGAAGGATTTGGTGGCTCTTTTTGCCTTGATGCAGGCCGAAGAGGATTCCTTGGTCGACGACGATGACGGACAACCTTTTTACGATAGCATGATGGATTGGGTGGATTCGGATGACGAAGAGCGCGAGGAAGGAGCGGAGGACGAGTATTACGAGGATTTGGACCATCCCTATTTTACGCCCGGTAAAAAAATCAACAGTTTTGAGGAATTCAGAATGATCAAGGGTTTTTCCCATGATCCGGAATACCCCGACCGGAGCGGCATCTTTTTCGATGCTCGGGGAATCGAGACAGGCAATATGAGAAACTTCAGGGAATCTTTTTCTTTTTTTAATGAGGGACCGGTCAACGTAAACAATGCAAGTCCTTTCCTTCTGAGTTTTCTTTGCGGGGATGACGAACGTTTGTACGAAGAATTCATGGAGGGACCCTCCACGGGGAGCGGGGAAGGTTTTTACATGAACCCGAATGACCCGGGCATGAGTCCTCTGCGGGCCAACAGTTCGATTCCACTCAGTACCGAGGTCAAAATGTTCCGGGTCGAGATAACCGTGCTTAGAGGGATGGCCAACTTCCAACTTCATGCTGTTCTTTCCTACGGCGCTACTTTGGCTCCTCAAACCGGAACGGTGAGAAGACCACCTTCGAAGAAAGGTCCGAACTTGGGATATCCCTTCAAGGTTCTGTCGATTCGGGAAAACGAAAATATGGTCGACTGATGGTAGGGTGAGCGCTACTTTTGGATACTGAATCAATGGCTGAAAACCCCGATAGTCCATCCGATTTCCCGATAGGAGAATTGCGAGAAATTACCCTTTTGCTACCCGGAGAGCATTTCTTTTGCGAGACCCTGTCCGTTCCTGGTGATCTTGCCCCGGAAGATTTTATCGATTTTTGCCTGCAAGCTCTTGATTTGGATTCTTTCTCTCCCTTTCCACCCGATCAATTGGCTTGGGGCTTTCATGGTTGTCCGAAAACCCGCAAAATTCTGATTTTCGCAACCCCTTTCGTCAAGTTGCGCCAACTGGGCTGGCAGAACCTGGAATATTTCAGAAGGGTCTTTCCCTCATTCGTCTCTCTGGTGGGAAAAGAATACGAAAGGCCGACCATTGTCTTTCTTTTCCACGACGAAACCCTGACGGCCGCTTCATTCGAACCCGGAACAACTGTTCCTGAGGCCATGTATTCTTTGCCCGTTGATGCCGGAGACAGTGAAGAATTCGATGCGGTGCGGGGGAAATTGCTTTCCCGGTTCGACCTTTCGCGCTTCGATCATATTCAGGACGTTCTGATAGCCGGTGAAGTTTCCAGAACCAAAAATGGATTTTTCAAGTTCGAGAACGAATGGTGGAATACCGAAACCCCCGAATTGACCGAGGCTGTTGTTATTTCCGCGGAAGAACTATGGAGTTTCGACGTTCGACCCTCCGATTTCAAAGTTCAGGAACGCAAAAGAAGAAGGCAAGCCGCTCTACGATGGAAGGGCGTAATGGCATCTTTGGCTTCGATGGCCGCTCTTCTGCTTCTTTTCATCGGGGTTCAGATTGCATCGGTGGAAGTCGAAGATTTGTGGGTTGAGGAAGCCATTAAAAACTCGAACAAACCGGCCGTACTCGATGCCATGGCCTTGCTTCAGAAACTGGATGAAAACAAGAGGGGAGGGATTGACCCGATTGGTTCCCTCGAGAGAATTATGATGCATGCGGGAAGAAATCAACAAGGGCAGGCCAACCTCTGGCTTACCTTCGCCGAATTCAAAAGCCGCTACGACGTCCAATTCAAAGGGCAGGGCAGGAGCTTTCAGGCAGTGAACGATTTTTTCGCCAACTTGGAGCAGGCCGAAGTCGTGGAGAAACTCAAAAAAGAACCCAAGATCGATACGCTCAAGACCGGAGGGGTTTCTTTCAACGTGGACATTCAAATGCTCGAGGAAAAGCCCGTCCAAACGAATTTGCCTAGACCGGTTGCCGAGGGTGAATCTTCAAAGATCGAAGGATGAATTCCATTATCTCGATTTTCTTCAAGATGAGTGGCCGGGAGCAAACCCTGCTTCTTTTCTCGGTTTGGGCGGTTGTTTTGGTTTGTTCGATCAAGCTGTTCGGTTCGGGCGTTGAAACTTTCCGGGAATGGAAAACAGTCGGCGGGTTGATCGAGGGTCATGATCAGGTTCTTGGGCAAGAGCCTGAGATTAACCGGGAGCTCGAGCAAAAGAGAAAAGAGCAAAAAGGAGTAAGTTACGACTTGAGAGCTTTGCAAAACGAGGTCGACTTGATCAGGTTGAAACTCTTCAAGGGAAGAGAGCAAATGGCCAGGCTCCGAGGAGGTCGCAAGTCGGACAAGAACGAAAGGTATTCCCAGCATAACGTCGAGGTGACTCTTACCGGTGTGAGTTGGGCCGACCTCACCTTGTTCATCAACGAATTCTTTTTGGATGGTCGGGAAAAGTTCATTTTCTTCAGCGAAGTCAAGATAACGCCCAACTACAGGCCGAATCCGGAAGTTTACAACGCCACCTTCGATATCAGTTCCGTAGAATTCAGGAATTAACTCAACACCTCATACCAGAGAACGAATGAACCGATTAAACCTTTTGATTTGGATTTCCATGGTTTTGACCATGGGGAAAGGGATTGTTTACGCTCAGCAAACACAGCCTTTTCCACCCTCTGGCCTCCCGCCGGCTCCTCCCGGGGTTCCACCGGCTCGACCTGCGGGCATTCCACCCGTTCCCTCTGGTATCCCGCCTGCTCCACCCGCCGGTTTTGCCCCGAATCAATTCGCCCAACCAGGCGCTTCCTCTACTTTGCCTGCAAGCCCTTCCGCGTTACAACCATCCGACCCTTTTCAGCCAGGGACGGAAGCCGAGGACGGACTTTTTGCTCCGGGCACGCGTCCTCCTCTCGAATTGACGAACGTTCCCGATCTCAAAGCAAAAGAGACAAGGCCTTTCAAGCTTCGCAAAGCGGATGCCAATATCCTGCTCGACATGATTCAGCAATATACGGGGTGGATCATTTTGAGGCGAGCCACCGATCTTCCGCAAATGGAAATCAATTTCAACAGCGAAGATCCCCTGACCAAAGGCGAAACCATCCAAGTCGTGGAATCTCTTTTGTCCATGCATGGAGTCGGCATCAGTAAGATTTCAGACAAATTTTACAAGGCGGTCGGGGCTGCGAAAATCAACATGCACGTGCCGATTTGGATCGAAGGTCCGGCTTCCGTTTTCGAGCCAAGCCAAAAGATTTACATGAAGTTGTTCAAATTGAATTATGCTCAGGCCAAAGATATCGTCACCCACCTGACCCCATTCAAGACNGAAGTCGGGCAACTGGTTTTACTCGANAATGCNAACAGTATNCTGGTGACCGACGCNTTGCTTAATTTGCAGAGAATGGAAAGNTTGCTTGAAAANATGGACCGGGCCATTTCCACNGAAGAACTCGGAACNGAGTTTTTTGTTTGGCCNACCAAGCATGCGGGGGCGCGTGAGCTTGAGAGCAAGATGAAAACCATGATCGAAGGCAGTTTGAAGCCTTTTCTCGGTGGCACCACCCAAGTCGATTCCGATGAAAGAACGGGTAAATTGATCATCGTGACCAAGGCCGAGAACATCGAGACCCTTGAGTTTATCCTGGAGACTTTGGACGCTCCCGTGAAGATGAAGACAACGAGCGAACTTTTCAAATTGCAACATGCCGAGACCAAAGACATACAGGCTATTCTCGACGAGGTGATCAAGAACCAACAGCGTATCAAGCAACAGGTTCAAGGGCGGAAAACGGCCGCCCGTCCGACTGCAGGGACCACTGCAGGCAAACCTGCTCCCGCTGCCGCGGCGGCAACTGCCGCTCAAAACGCGGCGACCGGCGGAGACCAGCCCGGGGAGGGTTCACATGAGTTCAGTGACTTCATTACGATCTCCTCGGACGAGAGGAGTAATGCAATTTTGGTTTACGGAACCAAGGAAGATATCGTGGAAATCGGCCGTATGATCGACTCGTTGGATCAACCGCTTCCGCAAGCCCGTCTCGAAACCATATTCGTAATGGTGGACCTGACCGAGCAAAACCAAAGGGGCATCGATGCCCTTCTCGGCAACCTGGAATGGTCGAAATTCGCCCGGGGTCCGAGAGGCGAAGGCTTGTTTGGGGAAACCGTTACGGGAAACCAACAAGTTACGTCGGCGGGTCCCGATGGTTTATTGGGTACGGGTGACGATATTTCCACTTCAGTTTCTCAAAATATTGCCAAAGAGACTTTTCAGGGGGTTTTGGGGATTCCCGGTTTGAATACAAGCATGCCTTTTCAAATGGAAGACTGGAAATTGACGGGCATTCGTTGGGACCAGATATTCGCCTTGTCTTCGGAGCGTAACGACGTGCGGATTTTCTCGACCCCGACCCTTAGTTTTGCCCACAATTCGCCCGACGTGCACATTCTTATTGAAGACGAACGAAATATCGTCATTCCGACCTACTCCGGATACAACACCGGAACGGACGGTGCTTCCAATACCGGTCAACAAAGCAAGATTACGGCAAAGACTTCTCTCGAAATCAAGAAACCCAAGATCGGTTTGCCACAAATCGATGAAAACGGAACGATTGTTTCACCTGGCTCGATCTTCATGGAGGTTGAGGTCAAAGCAGAGAAATTCGACGAGACCCAGAGCAACACCTACCAAGGCCAATCCCTGCCCGCCAAAAAGATTCGGGAGGCCAAGTCGGTCGTAACCGTTCGGGATGGAGAGATTATTGTCTTGGGGGGACTGCAGGAGGTACAGGTCGATTCCACCGAGTCCAAGTACAATCTCTTGAGCGACCTTCCCTACCTTGGGAAAAAGTTCTTTCGTCCCAAGACCGTCAAGTATACCCCGACGGAACTGCTTATTTTCCTGAAGCCCACGATTATGAGGCCTGGCTTCAATGACACGGAAGAAAATGTAAAATCCATAGATGACCGCATCAAAGGGGACTACAAACCGAAATTTACCTCGCCTTCCGGAAAAATCCTTGGAATGCCCGACATCGATGGGAAAAACAAGGGGCAGGCCTCGAATCAAGACAAACCAGCTTCCCGTCCCAGTTTGTGATGACTTCTTTCTGGGCAAAATCCATCCGGGGTACTTTGATTCCCTTTTTAATTGCTTTGGGACCGGCGTTTTTGGTGGCTCAAAAGGCAAGCCCCTTTGCCATACCCGGTCGACCCCCTCCGCCTCCTAAAACCCTGAAAAGTCAACTTCCTATCCCTAAGAAAATTACTCCTCAAGTAAAAAAGCTTCCCTCTCCATACGATTTGCGGGGTTGTTATCATTTCGAAGGAAAATGGCATTTTGCGCTTTATCACAAATCGACCAGAGAGAGCGCCTGGTTGTCTTGGGAGCAAAACTCAACTGGTGTAACCCATGCCGGAGACGTTTTCATATTTGATCCAGAGAAATTCAAAGTTACTCACGAGAGTTCGAATCCTCAAGTTGCTTACGACTCGATCGACCTGGCCGAAGCGTCGAAGGCTTCCGGCGCCGCCTTCAACCCGACCGCGCCGAGCACCGCCAAGCCTGCCAAGAAGGTTCCGGTTCCTCCGGTAAAAAAGGGACCACCACGAGGGTTGGTCGTACCTGGCCCGAAAAGAAAATAAACCAGACCGTGATTTCAGAAAAAACAAATCCCGAGGAACCCGAATCCAGTATAACGGGCGAGGATGAGCGTGAGGAAAAAATCCTTCTCTCCTCGTCTGCGTTTGAGGACATGGATTGGTGGCCCGGGCTGTCCGAAGTCGATCGCATCAATATTTTGAGTTCACCCCTCGAGGACCGGGCCCGTTTGCTTGCCTCGAAATATTCTCGTGAGTTGATTGAAACCATGCGAGAGATTGGAAAGAAATCCGAGCTTTCCTACGTCGAGGATTTCGAGTTGCCCGAAAACCCGACCAAACTCCTCCCTTTGCGTATGATCCACAACTACAGTTGCCTGCCTGTTGGTTTGGACGAGGACGGGCGAATCGAATTGGTCGCGGTTTGGCCCCCCTCGATGCGCATGAGTCGTTGGGTTTTTGCCGTTTCAGGCAGGACTCCGGTTTGGAGTTTGAGCTCACCGGAAAAAATTTCCCGGGCCATTACGGAGAACTTCGGCATTGGAGCCGACAGCTTGGATGATTCGGATTTGGATACGGATGCAGACGAGGATGCCCAGGATGATCTCGAGGATCAAAATGCGGCGATCATACGATTCGTCAACGAGGTTATCCAGCGGGCCATCGTGGACCGGGCGACGGATATACATTTCGAACCTCACAAGGAAACCCTGCAAATACGATACCGCATCGACGGTCAACTGGTCCCCGTTCGGGTTCCGGACAACTTGAGGAGTTTCCAAGACGCCATCATCTCCCGGATCAAGATCATGAGCGCCATCAATATTTCCGAAAAGAGGAGGCCTCAGGGTGGAAGAATTACCTTTAATCAAGGACAGAGTGACCTTGATATTCGTGTTTCCACTTTGCCTACCCTTTATGGCGAAAGCATCAGTTTGCGTTTGCTTAACGAAAAGTCGCAACCCCTGTCCATGCGGGAACTTGGTTTGGCAGAGAACGATGAAAAAAATATCGTTTCAATCTTGGAGAAACCCCACGGAATTGTTTTGGTAACGGGGCCTACGGGGTCTGGTAAATCAACCTCCTTGACCGCCTTTATCAGAAGGATTCACAAACCCGAACGCCGGATTATGACGGTTGAGGACCCCGTGGAGTACGAGGTTGCTGGTATCAACCAAACCCAAGTGAATTCGGAAATCGGTTTCACCTTCGCGAGTGCCCTGCGGGAAATTTTACGGCAGGATCCGGACGTCATCATGGTTGGAGAAATCAGAGATCGTGAGACGGCGGATATTGCCATTCGGGCCTCCCTTACGGGTCACTTGGTTTTGAGTACTTTGCACACCAACGATGCTCCGGGGGCAATTACCCGTTTGGTGGACATGGAAATCGAACCCTTTCTCATTGCTTCCTCGGTTGAAATGGTCATTGCCCAAAGGCTCGTTCGGAGGCTTTGCCAGGAATGTTCCTCTCCCGCCCAAATGTCCGATAGTGATCTTCTTGCTTCCTTGTCCTTGCTTGAAGTCGATCCGAGTGAAAAAATACATGCAGACAAGGTCCTGCGTTCCGTAGGGTGCCAAAATTGTCAAAACCTCGGCTACCGTGGACGGGTGGGCATCTTTGAGTTGATGAAAATGAGCGACTCAATTCACGGATTGGTGATCAACAACGCATCCGCTCCCGATATCAGAGAGATTGCTCTCAAGGAAGGCATGAGCACTTTGCAGGGGAGTGGTTGGGAACAAATCAAGCGTGGTCTCACGACCTTCGACGAAGTGATTCGCTACGCCGACGGCTTTATCGACGAAGAACCGGCAACGCCTTTCGGTGATGACCCGACGGAGGGTGTGACGGAAGAATCGGTCGAGGATTGAACGAACCGTAAATGGCCAAGTTCAAATACGTCGCAATCGACCTGAAGGGTAAAAGCCTTTCCGGAGAGATCGAGGCAGACGACTCGAAAAAGGCCAAGCAGTTGATCAGAGCGAATGGAGTAACTCCGCTCAAAGTAACCAAAATCGGAGGAAGCGAAAAAAAGAGTAAAACCGTAGTCTCGCTGTCGGATGCCAAAAAGAACGGTTCTTCCAAACGCGGTTCCCGCAAACTTGGATCGAAGGGAGAAGCAATCGGATTGGATTTTCTCAAAAGACTCATGGAATTGCATGGAAGCGGGATGCCGGTGGCCGATGCGGTCAAGCTTCTCAACCAAAGGCTTTCCGATCCGAAACTCAAAGAAGTGGCTCGTTTTTTATGGAAGGAACTAGCAGAGGGCAGAACGCTCTCCCGCGCAATGAGAGCGTTGCCGCAGTATTTCAGCGAATCTTCCACTTTTGTAATCGAGGCGGGCGAAGCAACCGGAAACGTAGGTCCCATCCTGAAAAAGATTATCGTTTATCTGGAGGAAAAGAGGGCCATCCGTTCAAAAGTCCTGACAAGCATGGCGTATCCGTGTTTCGTCGGATTCGTTGCCTTTGCCGTTGTTATTTTCTTCATCAAAGTTCTTTTGCCTCAAATAAAAAGCATGTTGGACAAGATGGGTGGAGAAATGAATTTTCTGGCCAAACTTCTCATTGGCAGTTCTGATTTCGTGAAAACCTTTGGTCCCTTTGTACTGATTGGTTTGATCATATCTCTGGCGATTACTCACCGTTGGAGCAAAACGGAAAAAGGAGGAATGTCGGTGGACCGGGCTATCTTGAAAATCCCTCTTTTTGGTCAGATTATTTACCTGTCGCAAATGTTCCAACTCACAAGTTTGCTTTCCACTCTGATTTGGAGTGGTATCGGTTTGACCGAAAACTTGCGCCTTTGTGAAAAAACCATCACCAACCGATATCTCCGCGACCGATTCCGCTCCGCCCGCGCTTTGGTGAACGAAGGGAAGTCTCTTCCCGAAGCCTTGAGGAAATTCAAGTTTCTCCCTTTGATCCAACTCGATATATTGGAAGTCGGAGAAAAAACGGGCAACCTAGGCAACAGTATGGAAGACATAGGCAATTCCTTTCGCGATCAATTGACGAAGAAGATCAAAGTCATGACGACTTTAGTTTCGGGAGCCGCTTTGGGTTTTGCCTTTTCCTTGGTCGCCCTGGTCGCGATTGCCATCGTTACGAGTATTTTTGAGGTAAGCAAAAGCATCAAGATCAACTAGTTATGCGCTTAGGTTTGAATTCCTGGATTTTTTATCCCTCTGCGATTTGGGCCATGTTTTTCATGTTGGCGGGTTGTGGAAACGAAGAAGAGGAGCGAAGGGCATTGCAAAAGGAATCGAGCGGTCTGCGTGACAAGTCGATGGAGGGCAAGCAGACTTTGGAGGACGGTTCGATATACGAAGGTGAATTTTCAAAAGGCAAACCCAATGGTTATGGGAAGAGAACTTTCCCTTCCGGTGACGTTTTCGAGGGCCTTTACAAAAATGGCTTTGCCCATGGCTACGGAACACGCATTTACAAATCCGATGAGGAACTCGATCGCTATTCGGGTATTTGGGAAAGCGGGAAAAAAGAGGGGTTCGGGGTGTTGATCTTTTCGGATTCTTCCCGCATGGAGGGGCATTGGGAATCGGATGAATTGAGCTATGGCGAATATCAAGGCTCGGATGGTGTCATTTTAACCGGCAAGTGGAATCGATCGTCTCTGTCGGAGGGAAGGATGAAAACCGAATTGAACGAGGAATTTACCGGAGTGTTCAATCCCGATGGTTCCTTTGCCAAGGGAACTTTTCAGTCGCTTGGGGGAGACCGTTATACCGGTCGATTCTTTTCCAATGCGTATCATGGAAGCGGAGTTCTTGAACAAAACGATGGTTCTTTGTACGTCGGAAACTTTGCTTCGGGCGTTTTTGCAGGAATCGGGGTTTGGCTTAAACCGAACGGCACCTCTTACTCGGGAACGTTCAAAAATGGATTGCCTGATGGGTTTGGCACTCAGCAAGACCCGACGGGGGTCACTTATTCGGGGATGTGGGTGGAGGGTTCGAAACAGGGTAGAGGCAACCTTGATTTTGGAGATGGCACGAGTTTTACAGGGCAATTCGAAAAGGGGTTGGGCGTGCTTGGTTCTTATGATTGGGGAGACGGCAGGGTTACCAATTCCTATCAGGATGAAAATGGGGAATGGCGCGACAGGTAGTTCGAGCAGAGTCCTGAAGGAGCATCGCTTTGAAGATTGCCAAGTTTGTACTTTTTATAATATTTTAAATAGATAGAGCCACTTATGTCTGATTCTACCCTATTCAAGCTCAAGTTTTGGGGTACACGGGGAAGCATACCTTGCCCGGGTCCCGATACCGTCAAATATGGCGGAAACACCACTTGCTTCGAAATAACCTGTGGTAAGAAGCGGATTATCATCGATGCAGGCACGGGCATACGCTTGCTTGGCAAAAAGATTATGATTGAGGAGGGGAATCTGCTCAATGCCGATTTGTTTTTTACCCATACCCACATGGACCATATCCAAGGGTTGCCTTTTTTCGCCCCTCTTTACAACCCCGTGAGCGACGTCAGATTGCATGCCGGGCACTTGACGGCAAACGACGAATACGATCTCCAGGGAATCATTGGTACCATGCTCATGAAAGATCCGGTCTTTCCCGTCCCGAGTTCTTTGATTGAACAAGCATGTTCATTCAAGGATTTCTTTTGCGGACACGTATTTGAGTTGGGGGATGGGATCGTTATTCGCACGGGTAAACTCAATCACCCCAACGGAGCCTGCGGATACAGAATCGAGTTTCAGGGTAAGGCTATTGCCATTTGCACCGATACGGAGCATTACGAGGACCGGATTGACGAGAGCGTGGTGACTTTAGCCAAGGATGCGGACGTGATGGTGTACGATTCAGCCTACACTACGGAGGAATATCCAAAGTTCAAGGGTTGGGGGCATTCGACTTGGGAAGAAGCCGTCAAGGTCGCCGAAGCCGCTGGGGTCAAACAGACTTTCCTCTTCCATCACGATCCTTCTCACAGCGACGAGAAAATGGATCAGATTGCCAAAGAAGCGGAGGCACGCAGGGAAGGCGTACGACCTGCCGTGGAAGGCGAAGAGGTTACCCTCTAATATCCTTCACCCAACTTGGGTGCGCTTGCATTATGATCGAGAAAGGGCAGGGGGCCCGAGATGACGTCGCGTACAATCCCTTTTCCCGCTTGATCGATTACCATCTTCTCGGGTTGTCTGTGCAAAAAAAGGTTTCCGGAACCGCGCATACGGGCATCCAACCAACGAAGTGGAGCCAAGTGGACAGCCTCTTTGCCTTGGTGCAAGAGGGTGGTCTCGCCAACATCGAACCCTTCTGCGCGAAGTGAACCGTTGTCCAAAACTTGGGCTTCCAAGCGGTTGACTCCTCGTCCTTTGAGGACGACGACCCCGTTTCCCTCTTGGCGAAGATTGAGGGTTGGTGAAAGGAGGTTTTCCAAATGGACCTTGCCGGAAGTCGAGCAAAAGACGGATAGTCCGTCGGATTGCAATTCAGCCGAAGTCAAATTGCTCCCCCCGTTGACTCTGATTTCTGTAAGTTTGTCTATGGAAACCATGATCTCAACCGGGAATTTTCTGCGGGCGTTCAGTTTGACGAATGGGAGTCGACGGGCAAGCTGGAAGGTATTGTTGGCATCGACGTAAAGAGTTCTTTTGCTGACCTTTGTAATAACGGAGTCAATGATTTCGGAATCCGCATAGACGGTCGTCTCGCGGTTCCTCTTGCCCTTCTTTAGAAAGACGTCCACTTCTCCGTTCACTTCGATTTTGTCAAAAAAGAAAAGCAATCTTCGCTGAGAGGAAATTTCACCATTGATTTTTCCTGATAACGCCAAACAGGCACCCAAGGCAAGGATGGCCCATCTATTTGCCTTTGCCATGCTTCCTCCTTTTTGCGTATTTTCGACGCCCAGTGGCTCCACCTTGGGTTGATTTGGCAAAACTCCCTTTGACTCCATCTTGCAGGAAGGCAACTTGATCGCGCAGAAGGGCAGCCTTTTCAAACTCAAGTTTTTTGACCGCGGCCATCATTTCCTGCTCGAGTTCTTTGATCAATTTCTTCACTTCACTACCGGAAAGGCGTTCCGAAACTTCGAGGTCATCTTTCTCCTCCTCTTTTTTCGATATGAGACTTTCCTGAACCGGTCGAACGACGCTTTGCGGTACGATGCCATGCTTCTCGTTGAACTCCATCTGCCTTTCCCTTCGATATTGACATACGTCCCATGCCTTTTGAAGGGATTTGGTCATTACGTCGGCGTAGAAGATCACTTTGCCGTTTTCATGCCGGGCAGCTCTTCCAGCCGTTTGAATCAAACTGGTTTCACTCCGTAGAAAACCTTCTTTGTCCGCGTCGAGGACTATAACCAGAGCCACCTCCGGAAGATCGAGTCCTTCGCGGAGCAAATTGACGCCGACCAATACGTCGAAGGAACCTGCTCGCAAGTTTCTCAGAAGTTCGACTCTTTCAATGGCATCGATATCGGAATGGAGGTATTCGACCTTGATTTCTCGTTCCCGTAGAAAATCAGTCAAATCCTCGGTCATTCTCTTGGTCAAAGTCGTGACGAGGGCCCGATATCCGGCTTGAGTGATCTTTTTGATTTCCGATATACAGTCTTCCACCTGTCCCTTGATGGGTCTGATTTCCATTTCCGGGTCAAGTAAACCGGTTGGACGAATCAGTTGTTCGACCACGAGGGAAGATTTCTCCATCTCAAATTTTGCAGGGGTCGCGGATACGTAAATCGTTTGCCCGGTCACCTCTTCGAATTCATCGGGCTTGAGAGGGCGATTATCAAGAGCGGAAGGAAGTCGAAAACCAAAGTTAACGAGCTTTTGTTTTCTCGACAGGTCCCCATGAAACATTCCCCCTACCTGAGGGATGGAGACATGGCTTTCGTCGATGAAGAGTAGGAAGTCTTCGGGGAAGAAATCAATCAGGCACCAGGGCCTTTGTCCCGGTTTTCGACCGGAGAGATGTCTCGAGTAGTTTTCTATGCCGTTGCAAAAACCGATTTCCTTGAGCATTTCCAAATCGTATTCGGTTCGCATTCTGATTCTTTGCGCTTCCAGGAGCAGGTTTTCCTTTTCAAACCAGGCAACACGTTCTTCAAGTTCTTGCTCGATCGCCTTGCATGCCACTGCGACCTTGTCCTTCGTGGTCACGTATTGATTGGCAGGGTAGACGCGATAGCAGTCCAGTTTCTTCAACGTTTCCCCGGAAATGGGATCGATTTCCCTGATTTCCTCTACTTCCTCTCCCCAAAATTCGATTCGTATGGGGTTTTGAGCATAAGCGGGAAACAAATCCACGACGTCACCTCTCACTCGAAAACGACCGGGTTTCAATTCCACGTCGTTTCGATCGTACAGCCCATCTACTAATTTTTCCAAGAGGGAGTCTCTTCCCGACTCCTCTCCCTTTTTGATTTCGTGGGACAACGCCTCGAAGTCATCCGGGGAACCCAATCCGTATATGCAGGAGACGCTGGCAATTACGATTACGTCTCGTCGACTGATGAGGGATCCGGTTGATGCCAGTCGCAGTCTTTCGATTTCCTCGTTGATGGAGGAATCTTTTTCGATGAAGGTATCGGTGGATGGCACGTATGCCTCGGGCTGGTAGTAATCGTAATAACTGACGAAATACTCCACGGCATTCTCCGGGAAAAATCCCTTGAATTCAGAATAAAGTTGGGCAGCCAGCGTTTTGTTATGGGAAATGATGAGAGCGGGCCGTTGGAGCCGTTGAATGACGTTGGCCATGGTGAAGGTTTTACCCGATCCGGTAACCCCAAGGAGAGTTTGGTCTTGGTTGCCTTCTTCGAGAGAACGAACCAAGGAATCGATTGCTTCGGGTTGATCCCCCTGTGGCTTGTATTCGGAGATCAGCTTGAATTCCATCTACTTAGTCCGGCTTTCGAACTTAGGACCGAAGGGATGAATAATACCCCGATTCTCCCTCTGATTTCCCGATGATGGCCGCGGCGCAGCTATCTCCCAAGACGTTGACCGCCGTTCGGGTCATGTCGAGTATTCGGTCGACCACGTATACGATGCCCACCCCGATGGCTATGCTCTCTTCGTCAAAGCCTACGGCTTGCAGGATCACGATAATCGCTACAAGACTGGCGGATGGAATACCGGCGACTCCAATGGACGTAACCAATGCCATGAGGACAACGGTCATTTGGGTCATCCATCCCATCTCCACGCCGAAAAGTTGGGCGAGAAAGACCACTACGATACATTCGAACAGGGCGGTTCCGTCCATGTTCATGGTGGCGCCCAAGGGGAGAGTGAAGCTCCCGATTTTCTTTGAAACCCCTACCCTTTTCGTTACGCATTCCATGGTGAGGGGAAGGGTTGCGGAAGAGGATGCGGTCGAGAAAGCGGTGAGAAGGGCAGGGGTCATCGCCCGGTAATGATCAATGAAATTGATCTTTGCGAAAAAACGAAGGAGAAGTGGAAGCACGACGAGGCTGTGTATGAGGAGGCCGAGGGCAACGGTCATGGCGAAGGTGCCCATCACTGATAGCGTCTCGATTCCGACTTTCATAAGAGTAGGAGTGACCAACCCGAAGACGCCGTAAGGGGCAAAAGAAATGATGAAGTTGGTAATCGAAAGGATTAGAGAGTTCAGGCTTTCCCAAAATCCAAACTGGATGGCTCGGGCTTTTTCCGGAAGTTTGGTAATAAAGAAGCCGAAGAGGAGACTAAAGAAAATCAGTCCGAGAAGTTGTCCATCCACTGCGGCTTTGAAAAGATTTACGGGAACCATCCGGTGAAAGATTTCGACGATACTCCTCCATCCCTTGTCGGCCTGTGCAATGGCGCCCTCGATCTTGGCGGAATGTCCAGCGGATTTGTTTTCAAGCATTTGGTCGCGAAGTTCCTCCGTAACCTGTCCGGGTTCGATCAGGTTTACGCAGGCCAAGCCAATGCAAACGGCAAGCATCCCGGTCAAGCCATAGAAGAGCATGGTTTTGAGTCCAAGCCTTCCGAAGTCACGCTCGCCTCCGATTTTGGCCACCCCGCAAATGATCGAAGTCATGATCAAGGGAATTACGACCATTTTCAAGCCGTTGAGGAATAGGGTACCTACGAATCGGGAAGCCTCGAGTATAAAAACAAACCAATCTGGTTTTTCTCCGGTGTCGCCCTCGGTCACTAAGTTTGCCGTAAGTCCGATGGAAAAAGCCAAGACCAAGGCGACTAGGATTTTTAAATGTAAGGGCGCTTTTTTCATTTTTTCATCACACTATGACCGAAACAGGCTTTCAAGCAAGTCGATGCTCAGTTCCGAAGGGTTGTTTACAACCATGTCCGCCCCAACTTCGATGAGATCTTTCTTGTCGCGGGTCGTGGCAAGTCCCAATCCCTTCATTCCACCTTTGACGGCGGCAACGATACCGTGGGCGCTGTCTTCGAGAACTACGCAGTCTTGAGGGGCTACGGATGCGATGGTTGCGGCTTTCAAGAACACTTCCGGATCGGGCTTGCCTTTGGACACGTCTTCCGAACAAACCGCGCCAAGAAAATAAGAGCCAAGATCAAGTTGTTCGAAAGCCAATTCAATGTTCATCCTTTCGGTCGAAGTACCGATTGCGCAGGGAATGCCTACTGTGCGAAGAGAACCGAGGAAATCTCTTATTCCATCGAGAATGGGAATCCCTTCCTCTCGTCCCATAATACGATAGAGTTCCTCTTTTCTTTTGCCCCAACGGTCAATTTTCGCGGCATCCTCCGACCAACCGAGGATTTCGGGAATAATGACGGCATTTCTTTTTCCGAACCCCCTTTTGAAGTGATCCGCAGGCAATGTTTTTCCTATCTCCGAGGCAAGAACTTCCCAACTCCTTTCGTGGAGAGAAGAGGAGTCAATGACCACCCCGTCCCAATCGAAAATAACTGCTCCGAGCGGCATTATTGCTCAGGATCGGATGAGTCCGTTTCCTCTTGTTCGGATTTGCCCGGAAGGAGACGGTTTTTCAAGCTTTTGAAAAATCCTGGTTCTTTCTCCTCCTCTTCTTCTTGATTGTTGGAGTTGTTTCCAAGAACCGTTTCCGAGGAAGGGGAAAGACTTTGGTTTGGATCAAAAACCTCGGGAGGTCGGATGGAGAAGTTTTGATCCAGCATAATTTCTCTTTTTTCAAACTCATCGAGAAAATCGATCAAAGAAGTATCCGAGTTTTCCGCGATCATGGTTTCATTGCTTTCAACGGTAACCCTAGTGGTGGCTTTTTCAGCTAGAATTTCGTTCAGCAAATCCCTCGTGAGAGTCGCTTCGGCATGATCGAAACCGAGGAGTTTTTCTTGTTTTGCCAAGGTGTCCCCCAAAATTTCCATTGCTCCATCCGGGTTATTGAAAAGGTATTGGAGTTTTCCGATTCGATACATGGTCTTGAGGGTCATCGGGTCCTGCTCCCCCATGACCTCCCGTTCGATTGCCAAAGTCTCCTCGCTGAGATGAAAGGCATCGTCGTCTTTTCCCAAGGCGAGGTACAAGTCGGCAAGATCATTCATGGACCGCAAAGTTTCAGGGTGCTCGACGCCGTGTTTCTCACGCAATCTGTCCCTGACTTTGATTTGAGTCTTTTCCGCTTCGTCGAGCCTTTCCAAATTCCGATAAGTTTCCGCGGTTGCCTTCAAGGTTGAAAGAGTCTCGGGATGTTTGGTGCCCAACGCTTTTTCCTTGGCGGACAAAATTGCCAAGTAATATCTCAGGGACTCTTCGAATTCTCCCCTTGAAGTGAGAATTCTTGCAAGCGAGTCAGACGCTCCCAGTGTATCGGGGTGACTTTCTCCAAGAATTCTCTCCAAACCTTCGACCACTTCGATCGAGAGGTCCTCGGCTTCGTTTAACTTTTCCCCCTTTCTCAAGGCTTCCACGAGAATTTGCCCAACCCGCAAGCTCGAGGCATGAACGTCACCGTACCGGATGCGGGATTTCTCATACACGTTTCGGGCAAGGCTTTCCCCTTGAGCAAGTTTCTCTCCATCCAAGTAAATCATGGCAAGTTCAGACATGCATTTGAGCAACAAGGGGTCGTCCTCGCTTCTGTTTTGGTCATTCAGGAGGGAGAGCGACTTTGAGCACTCGTTTTCCGCTTGCTCCAGTTTTCCTATTCTACGGTATACTTTGGCCAAGTCGATTTGGGTGTCGATTACGTCTTCGTGCCCTTCACCATGTTCATTGGATCTTTGTTCAAGCAACTCGACGAGCATGGGTTGAGCTTCGACGTAATTCCCCAAGGCATCGTGAACCATGGCAATTTCCTTCATGGCCTGCATCCGGGCGGGCGATTCTTTAGCCAGCAAGTTTTCGAATAATGCAAGAACCCGCTCGAGTTCGGCTTGGGCTTTGTCGTAGGATCGGATCGATCGATAGGTTTTACCGAGACAGAGCCTGATTCTTGCCTCGATTTCAGGTTCTGCCGATAGCTCGCCGGCCCGTACGGACCCCTGATCGAGCATGGTCTTGACCAATTCAGTGTCCATAACCGCAGTATTTTGGGGATTGAGAGAGAAGAACAGGTTTTGAACAAAGGTTGTGATGGCCTGAGTTTTGGCCAACTCCTCCTCGGTTGATTTTCTCTCTTCCTCCGCATTGGCTTTGGCGATCGATGCCTGCTGTTGCTGATAAAAAGCATAAACCGCCAAGCCGATCGCCGAAATGGCAAGCAATGCGGAAACGGATGCGATCCGAGCGAGTCTTTTTTGTCGAGCGAGCAAATCTCTTTGCTTGAGATCATCCAGTCCCAATCCCAGTAAGCCAGCAACAATCTTGAGCAAAGCGTCTTTTTCCCCGTCGCTTGACTCGCGCAAGTCTGCCGCGGCAGGTTCGTGTTTTTGATCTGAAATGAGCCCGTCGGCATTCACTTGCCTGCGGGCGGCAAGGGGAATGCATTCGTTTTCCGTATCCCCGCTCAAGTCTTCGACCATGGGGTTGCCGGACAAAACAAGGCATAAAACCCGATCAGCTTTGCCCATTGCTTTGAACATCCTAATTTCCTCATTCACCCAACGGGAACGAACGGCTTGTGGTGAACACAAGACGATTAGGTGAGAAGAATCGTCCAAAGCCTGTTCGATGAGGGGCCCCAATTGAGCGGCACCGGCCAATTCGTCACGGTCGCGAAAAATGGGGTAAAGCCTTGCCGGTACTTCTCCGAAATCTCCATCCTTCCCAATCAGGTGCTTTGGCACGCGAAAGGTTTCGAGCTTTTTCCTGAGCCACCTCGCTCTCTCTTCGTCCTTGTGGGCGTAGGTTATGAATGCTCGATACTTATATGATCTTCTGCTCAATTTGGGTCTATCATATCTATGCTTGAAGAAACTGGCAAGGATTCCCGTTGCGTTTTTGGGACCATGAACAAGGATCCATTTTTTGTTCGGCAATCGTTTACTTTAGGGGTGAGAAACGAGTCTTCCGACTCGATGTTTCCAAACGGATGCCTTGAAAGAGGATTTAATTCGAAGAAACCGTCCGAAGTGGCAAAAAGAGCCAGGACGGATCCAGCTTTGAGATAAAACTTAGGCGGCGAAAATTTCCTGGGCCCTGTTCCAATCCACGAGACTCCAAAAGGCAGAGACGTAATCGGGCCTTCTGTTTTGGTAGTTCAAGTAGTAAGCATGTTCCCATACGTCCAAACCGACAACGGGGGTCCCCGTTTCTTCCGAAACCCCCTCCATGAGGGGTGAATCTTGGTTGGGCGTGGAAGTGATGGCGAGGCTTCCATCGCTTCTCTTGACTAACCAAGCCCAACCTGATCCGAATCTCGTGAGGGCGGCTTTGCCGAAGGATTCCTTCATGGAGTCAAAGCTTCCGAAAGTCGAAGAGATGGCGTCGGCCAAGCTTCCTTGTGGCACTCCGCCTCCATGTGGTGAAACACATTTCCAGAAAAAAGTATGGTTTGAGTGTCCGCCTCCGTTGTTGCGAACAGCCTGCCGGATTCCTTCGGGAACGGCGGACAGGTCTCGAATGAGAGAGTCGGCGTCCAAGGATTCGAGAGACTCGTTTCCATCAAGGGCGGCGTTGAGGTTGTTTACGTAAGTTTGATGATGCTTCCCATGATGGATTTCCATGGTTCGACTGTCGAAGTGCGGTTCGAGCGAATCGGTTGAATACTCAAGAGTTGGTAATGTATGTGGCATAATTGGAGAAGGAATTGGGTTTTGAAAAGTGGTCATAACAACTTTTTCCAAACGGAAGGTCAAGCTCGAGAGATCTTTTTGGGAAGACTTTTCGCCCGTTATTTTCTTTGTAATTGAAAGAATGCCTGAAGCATCTCCTTGCATTCGAGCTCCATTGTGCCGCTTTCGACTTGTGGTCGATGGTTGGAAAAAGGAAGTAAGTGAAGATCGGTGGCACCACCCAAACCACCCATCTTCGGGTCTTTCACGGCAAAATGAACTTCCCCGAGTCTTGCCATGATGGTGGCTCCTGCGCACATTGGGCAAGGTTCCTTGGTTACGAACAGTCTGCATTCGTTGAGTCTCCAATCACCTATTGATTTTGCTGCCATGGTGATGGCAATCATTTCAGCGTGTGCACTGGGATCCTTCTGTCGGCGCGTTTGATTGAATGCGGATGCGATAATTTCATCACCCCTTGCAATGACTGCCCCAACGGGAACTTCGTCCTCGTTCCAGGCGTTGATTGCTTCATTGTATGCCAATTGCATGAAAAAGGAGTTCCCTTTCTCCAGTTGGGAGGGAAAGACCTTTGGGAAAGGACAAACGACAGGCTTTTGCATGGTGAATGGATAATACCTATTTCTCCTTTTGATTAAAGGACTTACTTGACTTCGCGTGCCAAGATGGTGTGATAAGGGGTTTTTACAAACATGTCCGGAGAAGAAGTTATCGAAGTCGAAGGCAAGATCACCGCGGTCTTGCCCAGTACCATGTTCAGAGCGGAGCTTGATAATGGTCATCAGGTTCTAGCTCACATTTCCGGGAAGTTGCGAAAGCATTTCATCAAGATCACGGTCGGCGACATCGTAAAAATGGAGATGAGTACTCAAGATCTCGAGAAGGCCAGGATCGTATACCGTTTGAAAAATGCGGAGGTCAACAGGAATGCTCCCATTCGCAGTTTCGGTCCGAGAAATAAAAGAAGGTGACCCCAAAGATCTCCGAAAATCCTAGAAACACCCCCCATTATGAATATCATCGAATCCATTGGACGAACCCCTCTCGTCGAACTCAATAAGGTTACCCAAGGCTGTGGAGCGCGGGTTTTTCTGAAATCCGAATTTTTCAATCCTTTGGCCAGTGTTAAAGATCGGATCGGCGCCGCCATGATTGCCGCCGCCGAGGATGCCGGTCATTTGAACTCAGACAGCGTGGTGATCGAGCCAACCTCTGGAAATACCGGGATTGCTCTTGCTTTCGTATGTGCTGCGAAGGGATACAAATGTATCTTGACGATGCCTGAGACGATGTCGAAGGAAAGACGTTTGCTCCTCAGGTTATTGGGTGCCGAGATCGTGTTGACACCCGGACCTAAAGGAATGGGAGGCGCCATCGCCAAGGCCAATCAACTTATGGAGGATCATGGAGATCTAGCCTTCATGCCACAGCAATTCGACAACCCGGCGAATCCTGCGATACACCGTAAAACCACGGCGGAGGAAATATGGTCGGGAATGGAGGGTCGCGTTGATTGTTTCGTCGCCGGAGTCGGGACGGGAGGCACGATTACTGGAGTTTCCGAGGTGATTAAAGAGAGAAACCCCGATATGCTTTCGGTAGCCGTTGAACCAGAGGAAAGCCCCGTTATCACCCAAACTAGAAACGGGGAAGAACTCAAACCCGGGCCGCACAAGATTCAAGGTATCGGGGCTGGGTTCGTACCTAGTAATTTGAATTTGGATATTGTGGACGAAGTTGAACTCGTCAAGAGTGACGATGCCTTTGAAATGGCGCGAAAACTCAGTCTCGAGGAGGGTGTCTTGGGTGGAATTTCAACTGGTGCCACCGTTACCGCGGCACTTAGGATTGCTCGTAGACCCGAGATGGAAGGAAAGAGCATCGTCGTCCTGGGAGCCAGTTGTGGCGAGAGGTATTTGTCAACTCCTTTGGCCGCCCAAGCTGCGGCCGAAATGATGGATGCCGTTGCCGAGGAATAGAAGTTTTGAAGTCCATTTATTATAAAATGGGCTACTCTTGAACTCGAACCGTTTGTTTCGCTTTGAGGTGTCTCGTTCGCAGAGTTTCCCATGCCTCCGTTTGCTTAGACAAACAAGTGATTGGTGAGATTGGCAAAGGTCTCTTGGTCTATTTGGGAATAGAAACGGGAGATCAGGCCGGTGATATGAGTTGGGTTCTCAAAAAACTTCTTGGGATGAGGGTTTTTGATGATTCCGAGGGAAAGATGAATGAATCTTTGACCCGTGACGAGGGGGTCTTGCTGATCAGTCAATTTACCTTGTTCGGAAACCTGAAGAAGGGCACCCGTCCTTCTTTCAACCGTGCGGCTGCTCCAATCGATGGCCGCAAGATGTTTGAAGAATTTCTCCACCAACTCCGAATGGAATTCGAGGGTGCCGTCGCGGTGGGTGCTTTTGGAAGGCATATGGAGATCGAAGCTGTGGATGATGGACCTGTTTCGATTTGGTTGGATTCTCGACAGCGAGGCTACTGAAGATTCCATTTGGCAAAGTAAAGCTTTCTTTAGAGAACACTCTCCTTGTCAGAATAGAAAAAAGAAAGATCTTTTTCGCAGGGGGTAAGGGAACTTTTAGGGAATACTTGCCATTTGTGCATAGATTTCTCTATTATGAATTTGTGTTTCGTAAGCTAGAAATTTTAATCTTGTCCGGGTTGATGGTTTTGTCCGTTGGTTGTGGACCTGCCAAAGACGGAGATACTGCTCGAATTCATGATTCGTGGAATGCCCGTTACAGTTACGATCTTGAGAAAAGAAGGCTTGTTTCAAGCTTTGATCAAAACAAAAGGGGCAGGTCTTGGGGACGAGATGAACTTGGTAAAGTGAACTTTGACAGGTACTGGACGGGACGTCCGATACCCAGCCAAAATCTATTGCCTCAGCACAAAGATCGTATGGATTTGCTACGGGAAGACAGGTGGTACGAAGCTGAAAGAGAAAGATTGGCAACTAGGGCCGAAGAGATGGAGAAGGAGGCCACTGGGGAGAAAGACGAAGCAGATAAGGTTGAGGAACAAGCTCCAATCGATGATAACCCAATGGATTTCGTTCCAGGACCCTTTCTTCCGCAGGGCATTGACTCCGAAACCAACTCGCCAGATAATTCCGGCGAAATCCCTTTCGCGCCTCTCCCTTTGGAACCTGATTTTCCGCCTGGGCAAGAGGATGCTTCGCCTCCGCTTGACTTGGAGGAACCGCCATCACCCTTTGCCCCGCTTCCCCCTCTATGATTACCAACCGTGAAAGTAAATAAGTTTTCATTGGTATTGATCCTCCTTACCCTTGGAGTTGTTTGCGTTGGGGCGTGGAAGGTTTTTTCCGACATGTCTGAAAAAGAACGGATGGAATCTGAACTGCTTGCCCTGAAAAAGAAAAACGGAGAACTGCGGGAGGCCATTGACGAGGCAGGTAAAAAATCCAATGAAAATCTTTCCTTTCTCTCGAATAGAATTGAGACGCGGGGTAAGGATGCTGCGGATAAAGAAAGTTCATTGAAATCCCTACGGGACCAACTCGAGGCGAAGACCGCGGCCTTGAGTGCAAAGACCGAACGAAAAGATGAGTTGGCTTCCGAAATTCAGGAAACGAAAAAAAAGATTGCCGCCGTGGAAAAGGAAATCGAACACTCTCGCAACCGTCTTAGTACTTTTGCCCTGTCTATGCCCGAATTGGAAGGAAAGATTTCTCAACTTCGAGCCTCCATTGAAAATGAAAAGCAACGAGAAGTGGAAGGAAAGCGGAGTCTCCAGACTTACGAATCAAAAACGAGTATTTACAAGAAACACTTCGACGTAACTTTGGAAGCTTTGCAAAAATACCTGTACCAAAGACCTTGGTTGGAAAAAGGCGAAAAGCTTGCGGTGCCCTATCTTCAATACGACTTTCAAGCTGGTTTTTTGGGTTTGCCCGTTGGCTTGGATCGTGGAATCGAAAAGGGTATGATCTTCTCCGTTCGTGCGAATGGAAAAAAACTTTGCCGGATCAGAATTAACGACGTCTCGTCCAGAAATAGCGTAGCGATGATCATTCCCTTGTTCGGGAATCCTGTAGAGTTAAGGAAGTTCAAAAGCTTTGACCTCGTTCATCTTTAGGTTGCTTGCATGGTTTGCTACCATTGGTTTGGGGGTGTATTTCATTCTCAGTCCAGGTTCCTCCTCCTCCTTTTCCCAGAAGATTTTTTCTGCGAAGCAGGAACAGAGCGATCTTCAGTTACAATTGGAAGCGGATAAGAATCGCTCGGAGAAAGAGGAATTCGAACTTTCCCGTTCGGCTCAGGAATTAAATGCGAAGATTGAAGAAGCCACCGCCGAAAGCGAGAAACTTAACAATGAGATCGATGGTCTCGCCGTCCAAACCGACGAGCTTGATTCCGAAATCTCTGACCAAAGCAAGGAATTGGGGACATTGAAAGAGGCCTTGGGCAAAGCCCGTTTGCCTCTTGAAGAAATCGAACTGCAAGGGAAACCACTCATTGAGAAAGAAAGTGCCGATAAGGCGACGGTCAAGGCTCTTGAAACAGAGTTACTTGCCCAAAAACAAAGTGCGGATTCGATTTCGGACCAATTATCCACCCTTGAATTGAAGAGAAGAAATGCGGAAAAGAATTTCAATTCGGAAAAGGAGAGGCTTTCCGTCGATGCGAAAAAACCTCATTATCTTCACTTTGCGGACAAGAAGGAAGTGCTAGTCAGAAACAAAGTCCCATCGGGCAAGGGTATTTTTATAGATGCTGGTTATATCGCTGGGTTTCGTGATGGGATGGTTTTTTTGGGTGAGAGAATGAAAGACCAAACCGCACTTCCCTTTCGTTGCCAAATCGGATTGGTTCAGGATAATTATTCTTACCTGAAGTTTGTTTATCCCGATAATTCGGATGATTCTCCGCCCAACTTGGATTTGGACGAAAAAATATTGTTGATCAGAAGTGGAACGCCAAGTCTGCCTGCGGGACCAACTGACTTGAATTCAACCCAATAGCGGATGATTGACTTCAATTCATGTCGTCGTCCCTCAAAAATGAATGTTTAATTATTTCTTGCCAGTTACCCTTACAGCTATAATGTTTGGCTCATACCCTGAACCGTGGACACCTCATCCGAAGATTTAAATGATCAAGAATTGGCCGATTTGATGGCTGATCCTGAAGTCGAAGGCAATGAAGAAGAAAAAACTCACGACGGTGTTGGTGGTGTAGAGGGGGGAATTCCTCCTGAAATTATGGACGATACGGCCATCGATAGTAGTGAAGAGGCTATGTCCATTGATGATTTTGACGACTCCGATTTAAATGAGCCATCCAATGAGGAGGGGAATTCCGTTGATTCGACTTCATCCGTTGAAACCGAAGTCATCGCACCTGACCCAATTGTTTCCGTGCCTCCGCAATCCAAAGTTACCAACGGATCCGTCCCTCATGCCCAGGACGAAGGAGACGTTGCTCAGTTTCGCAAGAGCTTGTCCAACCTTTCCCGCCAATTGGAACTGGACCGGCTGGCCCTGATGCACAAGACACTTTCCGGAAACGGTGAAAAACTACCGACTCTCGGTCAAATCGCCGATGATATTTCCGGAGCACGACCCCTGACTCCGGATGGAGATTGCGATCAGTACGGCAAGCGTTCGACCGCTCGACTTGACGGATGGCTTTCGGGTCTTTCCTTCGGTTCGAACAGAAGGGCGAAGAAATTCCCCAAATAAAGGAAGCAAAGCTCCCTTTTTTTAGGCTAAACCCCAAATGAGGGGAGTCCAACAATGAACGGAAACCTTGCATGTGATTATTCTTTTGTTGTCCCAGCTTTTAACGAGGAGAGTCATATCGAGCTGACTTTGGACGCACTTGAAAAGTGCTTGGTCGAAGAAAAGAGATATCGGGGCGAAATCGTGGTGGTCGACAATAATTCGGACGATCGGACCGCGGAAATTGCAAAAGCAAGAGGGGCCAGAGTGGTGTTTGAGCCTCACAACCAAATTTCCAAAGCTAGAAACCGCGGAGCGACTGAAAGCATAGGAAAGTATTTGTTTTTCGTGGATGCCGATACGACCGTCCCAACAGAGCTTTTTCTGAAAGCTCTTAATCAGATGAAAAAAGGAGTTTGTGGGGGAGGAGGGTCGGTGCTCTCTTTTGACAAGCAAAACGGAGTTTGGTTTTGGAGCCGGTTTGTTCCCTCTTTTTGGAATGGGATATCCCGTTTTCTCAGGCTTGCCGCCGGAAGTTTTCTTTTTTGCCGCCGGGATTTTTTTCTGGAATGCGGAGGGTTTTCGGAAAAGGTTTACGCGGGAGAAGAAATCTTTTTTTCAAGGAAGCTGAAGAAACTGTGTAAAAAGAAGTCGAAGAAATTTGTGATTTTGAAGAATAATCCCGTCATAACCTCGTCGCGAAAACTGAATTGGTTTTCAAATTGGCAACTCCTTGTCTCGATGCTTGTAGTCTTGTGCGTACCTTTCGCTATCCGTAGCAGGCGGTTATGCAGTTTTTGGTATCGTCGCCCCAATGAAGAGAACCAATGAGGCAAGTGAGACTCGGACTGTTTACTCAAAAGGGTAGCGCAGACCCCACGAATCTCTGATTTGATCGAGGAGGCTCATGATAGCGAGACTTTCTTCCAACGACATGATTTCGTTGTCCGTTTTGCCTTCCAGTAGAAGTTGGCCGAAAAACTCGGCTTCATAATTGAATCCATTCCCCGCGAAAGGCCTTTCCACGATCTTTTCCTTTTGCGAAAGCCTCGAGGTAATCGTCATCTTCTGAGGTTTCCAACATTGTTTGTGAATTCGAATATTGCCCTCCGTTCCGGAGATAAATGCTTCCTGTCGGGTTTCTGACTCCAAGGAGGAATGGAGCAAGGCCATGCTACCATTATCATACTTGAGTATGCAGGAAGCTTGTTCGTCTACGCCGGTGGAACCTCGATTCCAATCGGAAACAAAGGACTCGGGTTTTCCCATGATCATGGATGCGAGCGAAAGGGGGTAAATCCCTACGTCAAGAAGGGACCCCCCGGCAAGTTCCGGGTTGAGAAGACGACCTTCCGGTTCTCTGGTTTTGGGTTTGAACCCAAAGTCGGCATGGAGGGTTCTGACCTCGCCGATTTCACCAGAGGAGAGAACTTTGCGTAATTCTTTCATCAAGGGAGGGAATCTCGACCACATTCCTTCCATCAGCAAAACATTGCTTTTGCTTGCTTGGGCAACCATTTCCGAAACTTGTCCATGGTTCACGGCAAAAGGTTTTTCACATAGCACGGCTTTTCCATGCTTCAGGCAAAGAATGGAGTTTTCCGCATGCTGGGTATGGGGCGTCGCGACGTAGACGGCATCGATTGCTTCCGATTCCGCCATTTGCAGGTAATTCTCGAACGCCAAAGGCACGCTCCATTCGTCTGCGTAGGCTTTGGATCGATAGTAGTCTCGGGACGCGACCCCATGAAGAACGCCGTTCGAGACGGATTTCAATCCTTCCGCAAAGGCTCTTGAGATCCTGCCCGTGCCCAATATTCCCCACTTGATCAATTCGCTCATCAATTGAGGGTTATCCTATGAATCCAAGGATTCAAGGCATAAAGAAGAAAACCTCATGGTCAATGTTGACGAATTAGATAAGATTGCCGATTATGGTTGGTATGATGACTGAGTTGAAAAAGACCGGAAGGGTCAAATTTGAGGCGATTACCACGATCGCATTGATCGTTTTTTGCGTTTTTGGTTGTTCAATCGAAGACGTCGCAATGAAACCAGTGGATTCCAATTTCAGTGACGACTCGAACCTGACTTCAGTTGTCGAACCCTTGCCCTCCCTCCCCGTAGATCCTATTCATTCTCCGGGATCTTTGGATCGGGCTGAATTGGATTCCGTGTTGGAGGAGAACCTGAAAAAATTCGCCGCTGAATTTTCAAAAACAATACCGAAACCCGAAAAAGTCGATTATGAAAGGCTCAAATTGCTTTTTCAGCAAACCCTGATGGACGCGGAACCGAAAACTCCCGAGAACCAATACCAGTTTTTGTGCGATGCCAATGAAAGATGGATTTACCGATGCAACCTGGTAACCGGAGAAATCGTTTGCTACAGCATGGGATCCGACTATAAGCTGAATAGACTTGATACGGTGGAGGGAGAGAAATGAAAAAAAACAACTTTGTACGTACCGACAATCGTCCGATGAAAATTCCGGTTTGCATACTCTTTGGTCTTCTTTTGTTCGCGTCCTGCGAAAGCAACCATTCCGCATATGAATACAGGTCCATCTCTCCTGCATTGAATCGAAAGCCAGTTTCCAAGGTTGAAAAAGCATGGGTTGCCCGCAATCAATATGACCATGAAAGAAGGTTGCTGATTCCGAAATTAGGAGGAGCCAGATGGGGGGCGGTGCAAGAGTACAAGGAAAATGGCACAATGGAGTTCAAAGATTGGTGGGAGCGTGACGTCAAAATCGAGGACCTGGAAGCCTCTCCATCTACGGTGCTTACCATGCCAAAGGCAAAAGAAGGCAATAACATCCTGCCTCAGCTTGGGTTTGATCGCCAGATCTTGCCGAGTGATCAATCCACACCCTCTTCCTTGCCTGAACCCTTTCCCGCAACCGGTTTTCCCGAGCCCTCCGGAATTCCTCCGATTCCTGGAGGTGATACCCCTTTTCCTGCTCTCCCTCCCCCGGACGGTCTTCCTCCTGTGGATCCGGGGATTCCCTCCCTGCCTCCACCCCTTGAATCCAATCCGATCGAATCAGGTACTTCTCCTTTTGCTCCCCTTCCGGGATCGCTGCCGGGAGAACTTCCTGATCTCGCTCCACCCGGTGATTTGCCTCCGCCCGATGGTCTGCCTGAACCCGGGGGACTTCCGCCTATGGAAGAAGGTCAAGTCGAGGAGGCAAACCCATTCCCAGCTCTTCCTCCGGACCCTTTTGAGAAACTACCCTAGTCCTTGACTCAAATTTTCACATTAGCTCCTTACAAGGAGCTTCTTCGGTTTCAGTACTGAAGAGGTCTATTGGATGTTGCGGCGAAAAGAGGAGGCGGTTCGTATTCGTCCTCACTGGTTTCAATCACATCCTCATGGGATTCAGGGGGAAGCGTTTCTTGCGCTTTCTCTTTTTCAACCCTCTGGGGCGAATCCTCTGCCTCGAGTTCCAGTTGCAGGTTCTGGGGCGGACTACTTGAAGGGGCTACGAGTTGGGCCTTCTTTTTCTTCGTTCCAAGATCTTCTTCCAATACTCCTACTTCTCTAAGCCAAACCCGGCTGACCGGAAACTCCACGTCATCGGAAACGTAGTTTTTGAGAACGGACAAAGTGGTCGGGGAAAAGCAACCCGCCCCTTTGGTCTTGCCACTCCCGATTTTCCGGGGAGTCCCATCTTTGTTCAAAGTAATCGACATTTACTCTCAATTGATTCCAAAACGGTGCTCTGTTCAATTAAAAAATCCTTAGGACAAGCGGATTAAGGACTTGCTCGACGTGACCCGTAACCTGACTGAGATCGATTTAACGCCTTACAAATGAATTGATTAAACTCTTTATCCAAGGCTAGAATCATCTAACTTAACAGACATTTGCACGAAGAGTACTCTAGCTATGGCAACACAAAAAAAATCATTCGGAAAGGTTCCAGAACGAGCAAAAAAAAGAGCTGCCCAGGTCAACATGATGCAACGCAGCACGGACGAGATGGGGAAGTTCGACAATGCATCCGCGACGTCGGTCAATATGGGCATAACCGCAGGTATTGGTCTCGGGGTTCTCGTTGTTTTTTACGTTTTCTTGCTGGTTTTCCTTTTTTCGGATTCGACCAAGATTTTTTACGAATACTTTTATGAAAGAGGTTGGGTGCCTTATGTCGTAAGCTATCTTGCTTGTTGGTCCTTTGCCATTTTGTGGGTGAAGCGCAAGAAGCTGAAAGGGCAGCTCAATATTATGCAATTCAAGCTTTTGCCCGAAGATATCGGACAGGACATCAAAGAGGAAAACCTGCAGCATTTCGGGGCTCACATAAATCGACTGGGTTTTGATCCAAGGCAAAGCTTTTTACTGACCCGTATTCTCAGGGGTTTGGAGCATTTTGGGGTTCGTAGAAATCATACCGCAACGGCGGATATGCTGAAATCTCAATCGGAAATCGATGCGACCATGGTCGATTCGAGTTACGTACTGATCAAGGTTTTCATCTGGGCCATTCCAATCTTGGGCTTTATCGGAACCGTTTTGGGGATTAGTGACGCCGTTTCCAGTTTTGGAAGTTCGGAGGGGGGCGGCATGCAGGACCTGGACGAGATAAGGAAACAACTTGGCGAGGTTACGGGTGGCCTAAGTACTGCGTTCGACACCACTTTGGTCTCCTTGGTCTTTAGTTTGTGCGTCATGTTCCCGACCAGCATCATGCAAAAGAGGGAGGAGGACCTGTTGAATAAAGTCGATGAGTATTGCAACGAATACTTCCTCAAGAGACTTCGCGAGCCAATGGGTGGAAGCCTTCCGGAAGGAATGCAATCGGGAGACGGCACATTGATTGAAAGGGCGGAAAATTTACAATCCTATCTTCTGCAAGTACAGGAATCGCAAGCCGTGGTCGCCCAACAAATGACCCAGATCGCTTCTCAGTTTCATCACCTGATGGAGAATTCAATGGGGGAAGAAGAGAGTTGATCCGGCTTTGTATTAAGTTTCAGCGGTGAAAAAAAAGAAGAACGATCTCCAGGTATCGCTCTTTCCCTTCTTGAGCATTCTTGCCTGTGTTTTGGGCATTCTTACCTTGATGATCATGGGGGTGGTCGTATCTCAAGTTTCCGATGATGCGGTCAACCAAAAGATTGAGGAGGCCTTTGAATCGGATGATGGCTTTAAGCAAAAAATGGAGGAAGAGAAAGCCGCCATCGAGAAGCTCAAGATGGAGATTGAAGAAATACGCTCCAACCCAGCCAAGAAATTAGATCCGAAGAAAAAAGAAAAACTCAAGGCCGAGATTGCCGCGTTGGAAAAAAAGAAAAAGAGTATTGTGGCTCAAAATAAGAAGCAGATTGAAATGGCTTCCAATCTTGAAAAAGAGAAAGCCAAGATGAGCGCGGAAGTAGCCAAGCTCACCAAGGATTTGGCCGAGGCCGAAGAGGAATGGGAGAAAATGAAGGATCCCGGCAAATTGGTCAAGATGGTGGTCAAGCAAAGCGGGTCCGGCGCCGGGGGTGATTTGGAACCTACTTTTGTCGAATGCCGAAGCGAAGGAATCAGAGTTTACAAGGGAAAGGACCTTGATTTCGAAGTCAAGACGGCGGCAATCCCCAAAGATGCGAAGTTACAGAACTTGGTAAAGGCCTTGGCCAAGGAAGCCCCCTACCGAACTTGGTACAGCGCTCAAGGTACGCCGATGGACGCAAGATACGTAAAGAGAGAAGGGCCCATCATATACCTCAAGAACAAGAAAGGGGAGGAGTTGAAGGTTCCCAGTCTTCAGTTATCCAAAGCGTCGCAACAAATTGCCGCAAAGTATGAAATTGCCCGCAAAGCCAAGAGGCCCGACCCGGAAGCCCGTTTCATTATTTTTCTTATTCGCAGCAAAGGGTTTTCATCCTGGACGAGAGCCGTACAGGTTTGCGCCAAATTCAATTGCAGGTACGGTCAGCTTCCTCTCGACGGGGAAGGTGAAATTGATCTCTCTCTTTTTGCAGGCTCATGAGGAAAAGAAAGAAAGACGAAGGACCCAGCTTGGACTCCCTTCTCGATACCATGACGACGGTGGTGGGAATCATGATCGTGATTCTGATTGTCGTTCAGCTTGGGGCTGATTCCGCGGTCAAGGAATACGTTGAAAAGGAAAAGGCGGAGAACTCCCAAAAATTGGAAGAGGATGCCATGAAGCATTACTTGAAGCAGAAAGCCAACCTGCTTGAAGAAAAGCAAAAGTTGCAAATGAGTATGGCCGCCAAAAACAAGGAGGACCAAAAGCTAATCCGAGAAATTGCGGTTCTTGAAAAGACTCTGACTGAAGTCCAGTCTTCGATGCCGAAGAGTTTGAAACCTACCCCTGCCGTTCAGGCCGAGAAAAAGAAGTCCGAAGACAAAAAAAAGACCATTGAGGTTAAGCTTAAAAAAATCAAGGGATTGCTTGCCAAGGCTCCCAAGCCCTCTTCCGAAAGCCTGAGCAAGGACGTGAATTTGCCTGACCCGAAACCTGCCCCTCCGAAGGCAAAACCCTTCCGTTTTTTATGCAGGGGAGGCAAAATCTACCCGATTGACGATAATCGTTTGATTGGTCGGGTTACTCAAGAACTCAAAAAAGCCGGTCTCAAACCGAATAAAGCTAAAGAGTATGACGGAAAGAAAGTCTTGGCTCATTTTTCGAAGGCCAAGCCGGGGGATCCTTTCTTTCAGGCCATTCCACGTATTGACGGCGGCAAACGGATTATCTTTGATTTACGCAAGAAAGGCGGTGCCGGTGAAGATGAAGCGACTCTAACCAAGGGGAGTTCCAAGTACGTGGCCGCCCTCAACTCAATCACCCCGAGAAGTCACTATCTCCAGTTCGAAGTCCATGAGGATAGTTTTGCCGCCTACCTTTCCGCCCGCCAAATCGCGAGCAAGCGAAACTTCCCTGCTGGGTGGAAGCCCGTAAGCAGGGGGGGGGACACCGATAGCACGCTTGCATTATGGAACATTTATGATCTGGGTCGAGCGGCTCTCATTGCATCCAGACCACCGGCTCCCAAGCCAACGGGAAAACCCGCTCCTCCCAAGAAGCCGGCAAACGTCTTGGATTAGATGGCCCGGAAGCC
>PBMI01000005.1 GCA_002722545.1 Opitutia bacterium
AGGCGAACGAGCAGTTGGCCGACCCTTCTTTCTCGGCCCGGGGGATGCTCAAGCGCTTCGACGTGAAAGCTCTTTGTACGACGGATGATCCGGTCGATCCGATCGTCCACCACGAGGCAATCTCAAACAATCCGGAAATTGAAACCGGGGTCTACCCCACTTTCCGTCCGGACAAGGCTTGGGGAATCGGATTGGCTGCCCCCTTCAAGCAATGGCTCGAAAAACTCGGTGAATCTTCCGGGATATCCATTTCCAGCCTGGACGATTTTCTGGCCGCGCTGACCAAGAGGATCGAGGACTACCACGCGATCGGATCCCGCATTTCGGATCATAGTTTCCCCTATTTCTTTTGCGACTTTCCGAGCGACGAGGACGCCAAAAGAATTTTTCAAAACACTCTCGAAGGCAAGAACGCCGAACGCCCGGAAGAGGAAGCCTTCGGGGCTTACGTCATGCTCCAATTGGCCAGGCTGTATGCCGATAAGGGATGGACCATGCAGATTCACCTCGGCCCTTTGCGCAACAACTCGAGCAGGTTGATACAATCCTTCGGACCGGATGCGGGGACGGACTCGATCGGGGATTGGCCACAGGCCGAGAGAATGGGCCATTTCCTGGACCGTTTGGACTCGGAGAATTCTCTTCCCAAAACAATCGTTTACAACAACAACCCTTCGGATAATTTCACGGTGGCTACGATGTTGGGCAATTTCCAGCGCGACGTCCCGGGCAAGATGCAGTTCGGATCCGGGTGGTGGCATCTCGACCAGCGCGACGGGATGGAGGAGCAACTCAAGACACTTTCCAACCTGGGCCTGCTTTCGCGCTTCGTGGGCATGCTCACCGATTCGCGCTCCTTTCTGTCTTTCCCCCGCCACGAGTATTTCCGGAGAATTCTATGCAACCTGCTGGGAACCTGGATAAAGGACGGGTTCGTGCCGAACGAACCCGAAATGATCGGTGATTTGGTCAAGCGGATTTGCTACTCGAACGCCCACGAATACCTCAAACTGGGTGAGTAAAAGACCCTCAACGGGTGGGAATCCGAATTTTCACGACGCCCGACGCGCCTTTAAGAGAATGGGTCGACGTTACGCCCAAGGGGGAATGAATCGTTACGCTTTCGATCGGATTGCCCTCGGTTTGCGAAAGAAAGACTTGAGGCTCCGCAGAGGAGAGGTAGGAACCACCCAAGCTTAACTGGCAAGTTTTGCGCCGGCCATCCCGGTAAACCAGAAGCAATCGCGAACCCGTCCCACGTAGGTTTCCAGGGTCCCCGGATATTTTCAGGCAGATGGGGATTCCTGCACGAGATTGGTTGATCAGGGCCTTCGGTTTCTCGGAGTTGAAGGAGGCCAGAAGATCGGGTCTCGAATCGCCGTTTAGGTCTTGAGCGAGCAAAGCCCGACCGTCCCCTTGAAAAAGAATTCCGCTTTCGCGCTCCATCAAGGACCTGAATCCTCCTTTCCCGTCTCCCAACAAAAGAAGGCCGGTCCCTCCGTTCAGGCGGCCGGTTTCTGGTTGCATGGGAAAAAAGTTTTGATTCGCCGCCAGGTCGTCCCATCCGTCCCCGTCGAAATCGGCAATGGCCATTCCAAAGAGGGGTGAGGTTTGGGCCAAGCGGGGTAACTTCCTGAATGTAAAGGTTCCCTTGCCCGAGTTGACGAGCAAGCCGGAGGCCAGCTCGTTGATCTCCAATTTTCGGGTCTGCCTGAGGATTTCGGGTTGGTAAATTTCGGAAAGGCCGGCCGAGGCAAAGGCATGAAAGGTCTTGAATTTCTTGGCGAGGCTGGGGATGGCCTTTGTCGAACAGCTTTTTCCCCGTACGGGGTAGACGTGTCCATTCTCTTTGCAGGCTTCGACGAAACGCGACTTACCGGACCCATCGACGTCTCCCCAGTAAGCGAAGTATGGATTCTCGGAGGAAGCGTGATACTTGGTATTAAGGCCCATGTTGCCAACCAGGTAGTCAAGGTCGCCGTCGTTATCGAAGTCGCCATGAGTAACCGAGGTCCACCAACCCAAACGCTTTGCCGTTCCGGCTTCCCGTGTACGATCGACCAATTTCCCTTTCTCGTTTTTCCAAAACTCGACGGGTCCCCATTCCGTGGTCACAACGAGATCAATCCACCCGTCGGAATCGTAATCACTCCATAGGGATGAGGTGACCATGCCGGTATTCTTAAGTCCGGGCGCGAGCGCCTCGGTTCGGTCGACGAACTTACCTCCTTCATTCTGAAGCAATGAACTGCCCGGCACCTCGGGGTATTGACCCCGCGTCACTCGCCCTCCGACGAAGAGGTCGAGGTCTCCGTCACGGTCGAAATCGCAAGCCGAAACGCTTCCTCCGCTGTCCCGAAGGTCGGGAGTGTTGGGTAAACCAAGGGTGAATATCCCCTTGCCGTCGTTGAGAAAGAGACGGTCACGAAGGTAAAGAGAGGAAACGCCTGGATGGTATCCCCCCGAGACCACGTACAGGTCCAGGTCGCGGTCGGAATCGGCGTCGAAGAAAACCGAGCCCATGTCTTCGAAAGGAAGAAGTTCCTGGGCCCTGAAATAACGTTGGGGAAGGCTTGAAAAACGCGGACCTGCCTCTCTCTTTAGCAACCGGGAACCAGTCCCGCCTCCCTGACCGTAAAAAAGATCGATTTCTCCATCCCCGTCGACGTCGCCCGCGCTCAAACCGGACCCCAGGCGGGACGGTTGAAAGGGAAGGAGTGGTTGAATGGAAAAATCATCGACGACGTTTTCCCGGTGCCGTAGATCGGAGGGAAAGACTTCTTGGCTTTGGTCCTGAAACAGAGCAAGCCGGATCTCTTTTTTTTCAGCGAGCAAAGAATTGGCATCGGATTGGTGGACGACGAACCGTCTGTCGACCGCGAGGTTCTTGAATTCCTCGACTTGCCCCCTCGGCCAAGTCACTTCCATCTTGCGGATGACTTTGGCTTTCCCTAGGCCAAAATGGAGTACAGGCGCATTGGCGGAAGCATAGCCTTGAGAGGAAGAAAGCGTCCGCCAGTGACTTCCCAACTCGGTCACGATCTTGACTGTGGCCCCAATCGCCCAGCGGTTCCGGTCTTCACCGATTAAGCGAACTAGAACCCTTGACCCCTCTTGGGAATCGTTTCTGTAGAAGAGATATGGATTGTCCATGGATGCAACCGCGGCATCGAGATCGCCATCCCGGTCGAAGTCCGCCAAGGCGACCCCGTAACTTACCCCGCGCTGATCGAAACCCCATTCCCGGGAAACCTTCGAAAAAGAAATTCCTCCTTCATTGCGGAAGATGAAGTTCTCGTCTTTTTTCGGGGGAGAGTTTCTCCAAAAGTTTCTCTTTGCGTCCGCCGTTTCGAGTGCTTCGGATTGATTGAGAAAATCCGAATTCGTACGGTCCTGCGTCATCCCGTTGGTTCCGATCAGATCAATCCAACCATCGTTGTCAAAATCACCGAACTTGACCGACCAGGTCCAGTCGGTCCCGGCAAGACCCGCCATGTGCGCAACTTCCAAGAAGGCCTTGCCCCCGGAATTCAGATAGAGTGAGTTGCGCATGTACTGACGCGGACTGGCGGTTCGAAGAAACCAACCGTCCTTTTCCATGTCCCCCATCCCGATCTTCGATTTGTAATGATTCGATCCCGCCATGTCCGTGGTCATGAGATCAAACCAACCGTCATTGTTCACGTCGCCTTGGTCGACCCCCATCGAGAACCAGGGCAGATGAGGCAAAACCTCCTGGGCGACTTCCTTGAACCCCCTCCCCTTTTCGTTGCGGTAAAGACGGTCGGGGCCATAAAAATCATTGGCGACGTAAAGGTCCGACCAACCATCCCGGTCATAATCAAACCAAACGGCAGCCAACCCTTCGTCCGTCCCCGTGATGCCAAGTTCACGTCCGACTTCCCGAAACCGGTCTCCGTCGTTTCGGTATAGAAGATCATACTCCCCTGCCTTCACCACGCGGACACCTTCGGTAGGATGGCGGACCAAATTAAAGATCTCATGGTATTTCTCCTCCACTGTAAGGTGCCCTCCGACAACTTGGCCTTTGATCTCCATCCCTTCCCTTGGAGAGGGTTTGTCGGACAAACGATTGGTCACCAAAAAAGCGTCCAAATCTCCGTCCCGGTCATAATCGGCAAAGGCCATTTGGACACTCGCACCCCTTCTATCCAGAAACAATTCCTTGGCGACGTCCTTGAATTTACCATTCCCCAAGTTCTGCAAAAGCAAGTTCCGGTCACCTGTTCCGGCAACGAACAAATCTAGAAGGCCATCTCCGTCGTAATCCACAAAAGTGCAACCAACCGCCCAATGATCGGCAAAGAGGTCTTTCAACCCTGCCTTGTCCGTAACGTCTTCGAACTTGCATCCTCCCGAATTTCGAAACAAGCGGTGCCCTCCGTAGGGGTGCGCGAAGAACAAATCATCCCATCCATCACCGTCGAAATCCCCCGCACAGACTCCCCGTGCATGACGGGTCGTCATGAAATGAGGGTTTTCGCTAAAAAAGGCGGAATCCCCAAGATCTTCCTTTAGAGAGTGAAACTTGAGACCACTTTGATCCTCATCAATTTTGGTGAATACAAGGTTGGTGTTTTTACTGCCGGAACGGTCCGCAAGTTGAAATTCCTTGATCCTTTTGGATTCGCTTGCAAAACAAAGAGGTACATATGCTCCAAAAGGAACAAAGGAAATCAAGAGGAAGGTATGCACTAATCGAATATTAATAATGAATATTTTTCATATTTTGAAATCAAGAAAAAAATGAAACTTTCCCGACAGTGGAGCGTTTAACTTTTAAACATCAACCCAAACCAAGGATACAACCCATATGAAAAAGTTTCTAACTATTGTTTCAGTCCTAATGCTCGCAGCTGGACTGAGCGCCAAACCCGAAAAGGGTGGAAAAAAAGGCGGAGGCCCCGAGGGTCGCCCTTCCCGCGAGGAAGTTATGAAAAAGTTCGACAAGGACGGTGATGGAAAGCTCAGCGAGGACGAAAAGGCCGAATTACGCAAAGCCATGGCCAGCCGCGGTGGCCCCGGTGGTCGTCGCCCTCCCCCCGAACTCATGAAGAAATTCGACAAGGATGGGGACGGCAAGCTCAGCGAAGACGAGCGAGCCGAACTGCGCAAAGCCATGGAGGCGCGCAAAAAAGAGTTCATGGCAAAATTCGACAAAGACGGTGACGGCAAGTTGAATGAAGAGGAAAGAAAAGCCGCCATGGCCGAACGGGCCAAATCCGGCAAGGGAGGCCCCGAAAAAGGGGGGAAGCCCGGCGGAAAGAAAGGCAAGGGAAAGAAGAAAAAGGGCGGCGAGCCTGATGCTTGATTCACTTCCTGACTTATTTTGAAAAAGAGCCTCTCCGGAGGCTCTTTTTTTGTAATGAAACCGAAAATCCTTCACCCTTGCCTCTTCTTGCGTTAGGTTTGTCTCCATGAATAACGACATTCGCAGTCTGATCGAAGACTTGGCCAAGAAAGCCAGACAGGCTTCCTTGGAGTTGGCCGGAGCAAGCACCTCCGACAAGAACGATGCCCTTCAGGCCATAGCCCGCGGTCTCGAGTCCAACCGGAAAATTCTTTTGGAAGAAAATCAAAAGGATATCGATGCAGCCGAAGAAAACGGTTTGAGTGAAGCCATGGTGGACCGTCTTCGCCTGACACATGAAAGAATAGACGGTATGGTACAGGGTCTGCGCCAACTAATCAGCCTCCCCGATCCCGTCGGTTTGGTCATCGAAGAAAAAAAACGGCCGAACGGGTTGAGCATCCGAAAGGTCAGAACTCCCATCGGGGTGATCGGAATCATTTACGAATCTAGACCCAACGTGACCATCGACTGCGCTGGACTTTGCTTGAAATCGGGCAATGCCTCGATCCTCCGTGGGGGAAAGGAATCCCTTCATTCAAACCGGGCTCTCGCCTCCGTCATCGGACAAGCCTTGGCCAATTCCCCCATCCCCGAAGACTCCGTCCAACTTGTTCCCACCATCGACCGGGAGGCTCTCAACCATTTGCTGACTCTCGACGAGTACGTTCATTGCATCATCCCGCGCGGGGGAGAAGGCTTGATTCGCTTTGTTGCCGAGACCAGCAGGATTCCCGTTATCAAACACTACAAAGGGGTCTGTAATTTATTCGTGGACGCCGAAGCCGACCTGGAAATAGCGAGGCAAATCGCGGTGTCCTCAAAATGCGGGCGACCAGGCGTGTGCAACGCGATCGAAAACCTCATTGTGGACGAGAAGATCGCTCCTGCATTTCTCCCCGAATGCGCCAAGGAACTCGTAGAACAAGATTGCGAGCTACTAGTCGACGAAAAGGCAGCCTCCCTACTCAGTGATTTCCCCACCAAGCCGGCGACTGACGAGCACTACGACGAGGAATTCCTCGACCTGCGCCTTTCGATCAAAATCGTGGCTTCATTGGACGAGGCCATATCATTCGTCAACCGGTTCGGTAGTGGTCACAGCGAATCCATCATTACCAAAAACAAAAAACGGGCAGACCGTTTTTTACGGGAAGTGGATGCCTCTTCGGTTTATTGGAACGCGAGCACTCGCTTTACCGACGGATTCGAATTCGGCTTGGGGGCCGAGATCGGAATCTCCACCGATCGACTTCATGCCCGAGGACCGATGGGTTTGGAAGAACTCTGCACCTACAAGTACTTGGTGACCGGAAACGGACAATGGAAATAACTTTTCGATTGGCCTCCAAAACAAAAGCAAAAGAATGAGCGACCTCCTGATTACCGGGGGTAAGATCGTGAACGAAGGACGGTCTGCAGAACAAGACGTCCTTGTCAGGCAAGGCAGGATCGAACGGATCGGGCCCTCGATTTCTCCACCCTCCCCTTCTTGCAAGATTATTGATGCATCCGGCAAATTGGTGATGCCCGGACTCATCGATGACCAAGTTCATTTCCGCGAACCGGGACTGACCCACAAGGCTTGCATGCGAACCGAGTCCCGGGCAGCCGTGGCTGGAGGAATCACGACTTTTTTCGAGATGCCCAATGTCTCTCCCCCGACCTTGGATATGAAAAGACTGGAGGAAAAGTACGCCATCGCGGCTCGAGACTCAGTCGCCAACTACGCTTTTTTTCTTGGGGCAAGCAACGAGAACATCGACGCAGTCAAGGCAGCGGACCCCACTAAAATTGCGGGAATCAAAATCTTCATGGGTTCCTCTACTGGAAATATGCTAGTGGACGAGGAAGATGTATTGGAGAAGATCTTCCGCCATGCCCCGGCAACCATCGCAACTCATTGCGAACATACTCCGAGCATTTTGGAAAACGAGGAGACGGCAAAGAAAGAGTTCGGGGACGAGGTGCCCTTTTCCGAGCACCCGAAGATCCGCTCGCGCGAAGCCTGCCTGCGTTCCTCGAGTCTGGCGGTTGAGTTGGCCAAACGAGAAAAGGCCAGGCTCCATGTTCTGCATATAACGACCGCGGAAGAATTGGCTTTGTTCGAGTCCGGCCACGACCGTATCACAGCCGAGGCCTGCGTTCACCACTTGTGGTTCGAGCAGTCCGACTATCAAGAGCTCGGCTCCCTGATCAAGTGCAATCCCGCCATCAAGTCGGCTGAGGACAGGTCCGCCATTCGCCAAGCGGTAGCCGATGGAAGAATTTCCGTCCTCGCAACCGACCATGCCCCACACACTTGGGAAGAGAAGCAAGCGAGCTACTTCAAGGCGCCTTCCGGACTTCCCCTCGCTCAGCACAGTCTTCCTCTGATGTTGGAAATGACCAAGACGGGATGCTTTTCCATCGAAACCGTGGTCGAGCGGGCTTGTCATGCCCCAACCCGTATTTTCGACGTCCGAGAACGAGGGTTCCTTCGCGAAGGCTATTGGGCGGATTTGGTCATTGTCGACCCAGACAGGGAAACGGTGGTGGACGAGAGCGAACTTTTCAGCCGATGCAATTGGTCCCCTTTTTCAGGAACTCGTTTTTCCCATTCGGTCGAACTGACTTTGGTCTCCGGTCAAGTCGCCTATTATGCGGGCAAACCATCGGATGAGCCGACGGGCCAGCGGGTTGAATTCGAGAGCCAGCGCAGGTAGGCGGCGCGACCCTTTATTTGGTCCTGAGCAAGACGAGGGCGGTAACCAATCCCCCCATGAAAAGAGCTAGAAACAGCAGGAGAATCCATTTGCGCCACGGAGAAGGTTGCTTGACCCGACTCCCTCCACCCATCCGTCGAAGTTGCATTTGAAGATTGAGCATTCGGTCGGATATTTCTTGTTCTTCTTCCCGAACTTCATCCAGCTCAGGATCTGTGATCCCGGCAGCCATCACGGCCCGACCGAGTCGGGTATAAGCTTCGGGCAATCCGTCCTCGCTTCCTCCAAAGCTCAATTTTTCCACTTCCGCAACGGCTTCATCGATTTCCTCGTCCCGCAGGCCGGACTCGAAGGCCTGCCTGCCGATCAACTCGGGGAAGGTTGCGCGCTTGGCCCGCAGTTGAGCCATCTCCTCCTCCATTTCTTCGTATGAAGGGGGCTTGAAATCTTCTTCGCGATAACTTGCAAAAGCATAACCTGATTGCTCCTCTTCTGCCTTGGGAGCGACTTCCTCCGAATGGGAGGGGCTTATCTCGCTTGGAGACGATGCGGATTCATCACCCTCGTCCTGGAAGGCGTCTTCTTCCGGCGCTATCGATTCCTCGAAAGCTGCTTCAGGCGCATCTGCAGTTGCAACTTCCTGGACCGGAGGCGCCGCGGCTTTGGGGGGCGGAGCCACGATCCCTGCCTCCGCCCAAACAGGATGGTGCAAAGGGTGCCAGTCCGGCATACCCTCTCGCCAGGCAGGAGTGGCGGAGTCCAAGTCGCCGGATACCAAGCGGGACGCAATCCTGGGCAATCCGAAGGGCCCTTCCTGTTTTCCATTTTGAAAAAGATAGATTTGCATGACGCTTAGGGTAGCCAAGGATATTTTGAAAAGTCAGGCGATCTTTTTTCAAGAAAAGCTTTTTTTCCTTCGGCTCCTTCCTCGGACAAATAGTAAAGCAAAGTTGCGTTGCCGGCCAATTCCTGGATTCCCGCCTGACCATCGCAATCGGCATTGAAGGCGGATTTGAGACAACGGATAGCCAACGGGCTTTTGGATAAAACTTCGTCCGCCCATTTTAGTCCTTCCTCTTCCAACCGGTCAACGGGAACCACTTCATTGACCAACCCCATCCGGAGGGCTTCATCGGCCTTGTATTGACGACAGAGATACCATATTTCACGGGCTTTCTTGTGGCCCACTATTCTCGCCAAATATCCGGAACCGAATCCTCCGTCGAAACTTCCGACCTTGGGACCGGTTTGGCCGAAAATCGCGTTATCGGCCGCAATGGTAAGATCACATACGACATGCAGGACGTGGCCTCCACCAATCGCGTAACCAGCGACCAAGGCGATCACGACCTTGGGCATGGAACGAATTAACTTTTGCAAATCAAGTACGTTGAGACGGGGCACTCCTCCGTCATCGACGTATCCGGCTTGCCCACGCACGCTTTGATCTCCTCCGGAACAAAAGGCATATTTCCCATCAGTATGTGGCCCCGCTCCGGTCAGCAGCACCACCCCAATCGATGAATCCTCCCGAGCATCGAGAAAGGCCTCGTACATTTCGCTGACCGTCTTGGGCCGAAAGGCATTTCTTTTCTCCGGCCGGTTGATGGTGACTTTGGCCACTCCCGCTCTTTTCTCGTAGACAATATCCTCGAACTTTCCAAATACTTCCCAAGTCATTCTGGTTGATCCTCCTTTTTCAAGTCTTCCTTGATATCTTCTTTTTTCGGGAGGCCAGAGGCAACTCTCCTTCCTTGAGCTCCCCATTTTTTTCGCAGGTAATTGCGCTCCTCCTTCCAGTTGGCAAAAGGCTTGCCTCGGAGCGAAAGCAACTCGTCGAGATGTTGGCCGCCGGTCTTGTTTTTGTCTTCTTCGCTCATGGATAAAGTCTCCGTATACTCCAACCATTCGACTCGCCCCGTTCAAACAAAAAGCGGTCGTGCAAACGGTGCGGGCCTCCTTGCCAAAACTCAATCGTCTCGGGCTCCAAAGCCAAACCTCCCCAATGCGGGGGCTTGGGTGGATCCTCCCCATATTTTTCACGAGCCTCGAGAAAAGACTTTTCCAATGTCTCCCGTGAATCCAAATCCTCGCTCTGCTTGGATGCCCATGCACCAAGTTTACTCAAAGAGGGACGGGAACGGAAATAGTCCTCGGAAGTCGACTCGTCCAAAAGGGAAACCTTTCCGGTCACCACGACCTGCCTCTGCATGGCAAACCAAGGAAAATGCATGCTTGCCCAAGGGGAATTTCGCAACTGCACGGCTTTTCTGCTGTTGAAATTGGTGTAGAAGACAAAGCAATCGGCCTCCATGCCTTTGAGCAAAACAGCTCGTGCCACCGGCCTCGATTCTTCGTCCACGCTCGCCAAACTGCAGGCGTTGCAGTCGGGGATGCCAGCCTCGGTCGCTTCTTCCAGCCAAATGGAAAACTGCTCCAAAGGGCAGGCTTTCATTTCACTCTTTCGCAAAGGGGTCGAGTCGTACTCCTCCCTCATCTCACGCAATTGTTCGTTCCAATCAATCATCTTAAAACCTTGAATCCGAGTTTGGGCATTTGGCAATGGAAAAGAGCATGAGTCATTCCTCCATTGCCCGCACGCCGTTCTGTCCAACTTTCGTCGCCTGGGCTTTTTCCCGTATCTTTTTGCGAACCCTCATGTTCCACCGGATCAACTTAATCGCCAAGTATCCACGAAGGCTTCTGCGAAACCAATGCAGTTCGCGAACCGCATCGACTCTGGAAGACCATTTCTCCTTGTAATCGTAATTGCCGGGTAAAAAATCAACCAACCGCCTCTCCTTCCATGCTTTCTCCATATTGGTAATCAGCAACTGCTTGCCTGGGGAAAATTTCCCGAAGGCTTTGTCGAAAGCCAGATGGTGCACTCCCAGATACCCGGTATCAAGCAAATCGATCTGCCACGCAATAGGGCGATCATCCATGCGCATTACGGAAACCCTGACTCTTCCGGCCTTTGCCAATTCCGGAAGCAACTCGAAGAAGAAAGCCCGCTTGCCGCGTATTGAATAAAGGCCCGCCCCTTCCTTGCTCTTCCATGATTCGACTTCCACGAGACAAGTGGCAGGCATGATTGCCCGGACATCCTCAAAGCTATCGACTGTCTCGATCGTCACACTTCCTTGCTCGGCTAACTTCCGCTGATCGTATCGAAGTGACTTTCGGCTTTTGGCCCCCAGTTTTTCGAATAGAAAATCCTCGAAACTCGTATGATCGAGCCGGGGTTCGATCAAAGCGGTTTTCCTAGGCATTCTGGTAAGCGTAAGGTACTTGCCTTGCAAGGTTTCCGGTTGGAGCACTTCCTCCCAAAAGGAATTGCGCATCAGCGGAACCCAACAAAACAAAAAGCCCTTGAGCTGAGTCTTCATACCCTGAACCAAGGCATGAGCTCCTTGTAGTGTCGCAATGGGGTCAAAGTAGTTGGCCTCGTCGTAGACGAAAGGCCAAAGTCCTCTCGAACCCAGCAAACCGGGTCGCTCTACAAAAGGCCAAAAACCATCGAGCCTACCGTCGCCCGTTCTTGCCAACAGGAGAAAGGGGCGAACGTCGTCCGGTTGCCGGGACAGCCAAGAGAGGATCCATTCAGGGGAAAAATACGGGTTCCGGATGGAGGCCCGCTCGTGCAACTCTCCCAATTCAGCGAGTAAATGCGGACATGCAGGGTCTTTTTCGATGAAAATCGACAATTCGACAGCATTCGCGGAACTCTCGCGAACCTGATTGCCCGATTTCACACAGGTCAGGCGTTCAAATTCGAAAAGTCTTCGAACTCGGCCCGGAATCCGCCATCCACGCCTCGGCAAAGTACCGCCACCGCATCGTGGGAATGAAGAGATTCGAAGTGCGAGCAAACCACTCGAAAATCAATGATTCGATGCTCTTCGTTTAATTGAGCAAAAAGCAGACGGGCGGCATCTTCGACGAATTTGACTTTGGCTCCGTTCATTTCGGCAAAGGCTTGCTCGTCTTCCCGGCGAACCATGACTTGGGTCTCCGTGCTGAGGGCGTTGATGCAGAGGTCACGAAGATCGAGGAGGGAAATTTCTTTTTCGGGGTGAACCTCAACGCTGATTCGGGCTTTGCTACGCTGGGAATGTGGGATTGCGAGAAGATTCCTTTTTTCCCGGGCATGCTCCGAAAGTTCGGAGGCGCAGGGACAGGCCGAAGAATAGACAAAATCAAAGTGGATGATTTTACGAATCCTGTCAGCGCAATCGATAATACCCTCGAAGCAGCAATCGTAGAATTGAAAACCCTGTAAACCGCTGCGCAAGCTTTCTTGAAGCATGGGGTAGGAAAAGTTCGCCTTCAAACGAGCTTCTTTAGAGTCGAGCTTTTCTTTGTACTCACGAAGAATTCTGCTCAAAATTTCGGGTGCAAAAGTTTCGTTTTTGTACTCGTAGAAAATACGGATGATACGGGACATGTTAATCCCCTTTTTGTCGGCCTCGAGGCTGACCGTTCCTGTGACGGAAGTTTCGATCGTAAGGGCTTCCCCGTCGGGACCGACAAAAGCCAAGGGCAAACGAAAACCTGAAATACCTACTTGAAGGATGGGAACGCGAGCACCTTCGAGTCCGTCTGCTCCAGAGTTTTGTACGTCGGGAAGGGAATCCCTGTAGTCGGGGGTAACCACAAAATCCTCATCATATTCTCGACGCAATTCATGGGGTTTGTCGGATTGAGTGTCCATCATGCGATTATGTTAAAATTTCTGCCGAAGGCAAACTCACTTCGCCTTGCCTTGATTGGCGACCGCTTCCATAGCCTTGGCCACCTTATCCGGATCACCGAGGTATTGACGGCTGACCGGCTTGAGATTCTCATCCAATTCGTAAACCAAGGGCATACCGGTTGGTACGTTCATGCCAAGAATATCCTCCTCCGAAACGCCGTCCAAATACTTGATCAGGGCACGAAGGGAATTTCCATGGGCGGCAATCAGAACATTCTTGCCGCTCCTGATTTGGGGAGCAATCGTCGATTCCCAGAGAGGAAGAAAGCGGTCGACCGTATCTTTGAGGCACTCGGTGAGCGGGAGATCCGATTCGCCCAAATCATCGTATCGACGGTCCTTGCCCGCATACCCCTCGTCATCCTTCGACATGGGAGGAGGGGGAATATCGTAACTACGGCGCCAAACGAGAACCTGCTCATTGCCGTGCTTCTCGGCGGTCTCAGCCTTGTTGAGTCCTTGAAGGGCACCATAATGACGTTCGTTCAAGCGCCATTCGCGATGAACGGGAATCCAAACCTGTTCCATTTCGGTGAGAGCCAACCAAAGCGTACGTATAGCCCGGGTGAGACGCGAGGTGTAGGCAACGTCGAAAGCAAACCCAGCCTCCTTCATCTGTTGGCCGGCTTCCCTGCCTTCCCGTTCACCCTGCTCGGTTAGGTTCACGTCGTGCCAGCCAGTGAAGCGGTTATCGAGGTTCCATTGGCTTTCGCCGTGTCGAAGTAATACTAATTTGTGCATAATTGAAAAAGGAACTGATCAGGATAGTGAATTTCCCAAAGCCCGTCACTACTATATTATTTTAAAACAATCACAGAAAACACCTACAAGGATTCCCATGAACTCGTGGAATAATTGAAAAGCAATTTTGAATTTCCGGATCGCAAAAAGTATTCCCAACTTTCCGATCGTGAATCGCAAGGGTACGGATAGGTCGTTTTATTTGTCCACTTCCAATTTCCTTCCTTTCCGTATATCATTTCGTAAACCTCTCGCGTTTGGGGACGAAGACCCGTGCTTTCGTCAAACCACGGAGTGCCGCCCATAAATACAAGATCGGTTGGGATCTCCTGCCCTCCGGACAGCCATTCCTCTTAAGTGGAAACGGGCTGATCTTCTGCCGTTAAGCCACTGCGGGGAAAATACAACCAAATGGAATCCGTGTCATCCCCTGCCCTGTAAACCCATCCGAGATCCGCATGAAAGATCCAAGGGCTCGCGGCATCGTAGAAATACCCGAACCAATCGAAGCTTTTCCAACCTGCGCCGCGATCCGTTGCCCACTGCCAGGAGGTGGAATTCGAATCCGTTGCGTTGGAGTCCTTTCGTCGCTCTTGATCATCCCACTCCCGAGCCGCATCATCGGCAACAACGACCGTGGAGAGCAAGGTCTTTTCGGCGGAAAAAAGATCTTTTGCCAAAGACACGGGAAAAAACAAAAAACACAAGGCATGCAGAAGCACACCTTCGAATCTCCTCGTGTTGGCAGAAAACAGCATAACTGAAATCAATTTCGCCTATTGAACGCAGAAAGGCAAAAAGTGAATGATCATCACCCCTCCTCCACCCCTGTGATTTAGCAGAATGATCTATAATCCTTGAATATCCCTTCATTTCAAATAACCATGTAATGGATGTTCGGAAGACTTCTTTTTCTTTTTATCTTTATTCCAATCATCGAGCTTTACCTGCTGATCTTATTGGGTAGCCGCCTGGGACCAATGCCTACGCTTGGCCTCATTGTTCTTACGGGTTTCCTCGGTGCCTCGCTCGCCCGTGCACAGGGGCTTTCGACCTTGAGAAAAATTCAGGAGGAAATGAGAAAAGGCCGGCCTCCTGCTCAGGAATTGGTCGAGGGCGTGATGATTTTGATCGGCGGCGTCGTTTTGCTGACCCCGGGAATCCTCACCGACTTGTTCGGTTTTGCTTTGCTCCTTCCCGGTTTCCGGAAATCCATTGCTCAAAAATTCAAGGATAGCCTGGTGAAATCAGTAGCAAACGGAAAACCTCCTTCCGACCGAACAAAGGAATCCGGAAACCAAGACGACGACGTCATCGACGTTTAAATCTCAAACTCAATACCAAAAGGAAAATCACCTTTTTTCGGAGGAGGTTGCGAAAATGACTCCGACCAACCCCATGGCGACAGATCGGGAGGGTCCAGCCTGCAAACGGGTAATGTTGGATTGCCCGATTGCAGCCTTTACAAATAGGCTGACTGATTGAGTTGATGAAGCCTCAAGAGTCCCGGGGAGACCAATCGTCTTCCCGCGACAATTCTTCGGCTTTACTCGTCAAGGCGTCCCTGAACTCAGGTCCAAGGCCTTCCCTTCGGGCGATCTCCACGTAAAAAGGTACATGATCATCTTGCTCGAGCGCCTTGAGCGCAATGTTGTGAAAGGGATCGGTTTCCTCGATAAAATAAGTTTGCTCACCAAAAGAAAGAGTGATCCCGGAATCACTACGAAAAATCGCCAATCGGTTATGTGAATCGTCTTTCAATGCAGAAACAGTTACAAGGTTCATCCATGCCGATCAACCTTCATCATACTCGTTGCCAAATTATAGAGCAGCCTTAATCTTCCTGCTTCAATGCTTTTCTTTCCCTATAAGAACGACAACCCCACCCGATCGTTCCCCTTCGTGAATTGGCTTTTCATCGGTCTGAACCTTTGGGTCTTTCTCGCGTGGCAACTTCCCTTGAGTCCACTTGATTCGGAAACTTACTTCTCGGCTTTCGGTTTCGTCCCCGATTCTTTCTTCAGTCAACTTCAACTTGAAGACCCCACCCCTCACGCCATAGCATGGGAATGGTGCACGGTGTATACTTCTATGTTTAGTCATGGCGACGTCTTTCACCTTTTGGGAAACATGCTTTTCCTCTACCTTTTCGGAGACAACCTGGAGGATGCCATGGGGAAAGTCAGGTACTTGGCTTTCTATCTTTGCTGCGGACTGCTGGCTGCCTTGGCTCAGGGCTTCGCGGATCCCGAATCGCCGATCCCGATGGTGGGAGCTTCGGGAGCGATTTCGGGAGTCATGGCAGGTTATCTCATGCTCTATCCGCGGGCAAACATACGATTCTTTTACTGGTTCTTTTTTTTCATCGGTACCCTTTGCCTACCAGCTTATCTGCTCCTTGGCTTTTGGCTCGTTGAGCAAGTCATCGCATTGCCCGAATCAATGGAGCAAGCGGGTGGCGTAGCCATTGCGGCCCACTTGGGGGGATTCGGGGCAGGCTTGCTGCTCACCCCCTTTTTCAAAAGGTCCGGGGTACGCATGTTTCAAAGCGGATATTCTCGTCCTTTTTCTCGCAATCCCCAAAAATTTCGGTAATTTATACTTTTGCACACAAAACATGCGTTCTTCCCGTATTCCCGATTCCCGTCGAACTCGGCAGGAAAGTAAACTTTGAAGATTCCAACCCAACCAATTTTTTCCACTGCTCATGGATAAAGCCTACCAGCCATCCGAAGTCGAAGACCGCCTCTACGAAAAGTGGGTGAAAAATGGCTGCTTTTCAGGCAAAGAAGACAAAGAAAAGCCAGCCTACTCCATCGTAATCCCCCCTCCGAACGTTACCGGTGTTCTCACCATGGGGCATGTGTTGAACAACACCATTCAAGACATTCTAATCAGACGGGCGAGACAGTTGGGTCATTCGGCCATGTGGATCCCCGGAACCGATCATGCCGGAATTGCAACCCAAACCAAAGTCGAACAGGCGCTGCGCGAAGAAGGACGGACGAGAGAGGAACTGGGCCGTGAAAACTTTCTCGACCACGCCGCCCTGTGGCGGGACAAACATGGTGGCATCATTCTCCGACAATTGCGCAAACTCGGTTGCTCCTGCGATTGGGACAGAAACGTTCATACTTTGGACGACGACTATTCAAAGGCCGTCATTCAGGCCTTCGTCAAACTCTTCAAGAAGGGCTACCTATACCGGGGACAACGAATGGTCAATTGGTGTCCGGCAAGCTTGACGGCCCTTTCCGACGAAGAGGTCATCATGAAGCCTCAGAACAGTACGCTGTATAAAATTAAATACGGAATACTCGAAACTCCCGGAGCCTATGTCGAGGTTTCCACGACCCGCCCCGAAACAATCGTAGGCGACGTTGCTTTGGCAATCCATCCGGATGACCCCCGTTGGGCGACGCTCAAGGACAAACATGCCATGCGCCCCATTAATCCGCAGGCCATTCCAATCATTGCGGACGAAGCGGTGGAAAAAGATTTCGGTACGGGCATCCTCAAAATCACTCCCGCCCACGACCGCCTAGACTTCGAGATTGCCCAGCGTCATAATTTGCCGTTGGTCGACATCCTCAATCCAGACGGAAGCCTGAACGAACTTGCAGGTGATGATTTTGTCGGGATGGATCGCTTTTCAGCCCGCAAAAACATGGTCAAAAAACTGGCCGAAGACGGGAACTTGATTGAAGAGGAGAAGCATCACAACAACGTCGGGTTTTCCGAACGGGCGGGCGTTCCCATCGAACCCCGGTTGTCGGAGCAATGGTTTCTCAAATATCCAAGGGTGGAAGAGGCCAAGCAGGCCGTGCGTGATGGCGAAATCAAATTCTTCCCCGAAAGGTGGGAAAAAACCTATCTTCATTGGCTTGAAAACATTCAGGATTGGTGCATCAGCAGGCAACTTTGGTGGGGCCACCGCATCCCCGTTTGGTACAAGAAAGGAGCCGTCCGGTCGGACCCCGCAAATTGGCACGTCTCCACTTCCGGCCCGTCCGATCCCGAAAAATGGGAGCAGGACGAAGACGTTCTCGACACCTGGGCTTCTTCGTGGCTTTGGCCTTTGGCCACGATGGGATGGCCGAGCGAGGGTGAAATGGAAAAGAAGGGGTTCGAGTATTTTTACCCGACCTCAACTCTCGTGACAGGCCCCGACATCATTTTCTTTTGGGTAGCCAGAATGATCATGGCCGGACTCGAATTCAATGGTCGATCCTACAAACCGGATGAAAAGATCCCGAGCGATGAAATCGCCTCGCGCATCCCCTTCCGGCATGTCTACTTCACGGGTATCATCAGGGATGCAGAGGGTAGAAAGATGTCCAAGTCACTGGGTAATTCGCCAGATCCGCTCGACTTGATAGAAAAATACGGAGCGGATGGCTTGCGGCATGGTATCATGAGCATCGCTCCCAAAGGTCAGGACATCAGGTTTTCAGAGGACCGCATCGAACAGGGAAGAAATTTCTGCAACAAACTTTGGAACGTTTGCCGATTCAGACTCCTCTCGGGAGACCTCGTCGATAATTCGAAAATGCCCCTGATTACCTGGCGCATCAAATCGACCCAGATCAACCGTTATGACCAAGCCATCCTGCTTCGTCTTGCAGAGACTTGCGACGAAATACAAACGCTTTACGAAGACTACGAGTTCAATGCGGTCTTGCGGAGCATATACCGTTTCTTCTGGAACGACTTTTGCGATTGGTACGTCGAGCATTCGAAGGCCCGAGTAGGCAACGATGAAGAAAAAGGAACCTGTCTTGCCATCCAGGACGTATGCATCAGGCAAATCCTTCTTCTGCTTCATCCTTTTACTCCTTTCATTACCGAGGAGCTTTGGACTCTGCTCGGTTTCTCGAGCGGGCCATCCATTCAATACGAAAACCCCGGCACGGGAAAAGATCTCATTGAAAACCTCCGAACCGGGGGAATCGAACTCGATGAGACGGTCCTGACGGAAATCAATTCCATTCGGGACCTCGTAACCGCCATCCGATCCCTCAAAGCCGAAAGAAAACAAGCAAACAACCGGAAAGTGGTCTTTTCCTACGTGGCGGAAGACAAGAATGCGAAGTTGCTGCAAAGACACGAGGCTTCGATCTTGGCATCAGTTGGGGCGTCCGCTTTCAAGCGGGTTGACTCCCCTCCATCCGGCGCCCCGGGAGTCGTCACCACTCTTGGTTCGGTTTTCCTCGACCTCAAATCAGGGATCGACGTGGAGGCCGAAAAAAAGCGACTGCAAAAAGAGGCGGAGGACCTGCAAAAGATCATTCGTTCAATCGAAGGGAAACTTGGAAATGCATCCTTCACCTCCAAGGCCCCCCCCGACGTCGTCGAAGGAGCCCGTCATCAACTTGCTGAAAACCAAACGAAACTCGATGAGACAAAAGAGGCCCTGGCTGCCCTCCGGTAAGATCGAACTTTCGGAGTCGTTTTACGATTACTTTTTTAAGCGACAATTGATTTTGCTCCTTGATCCATNGCCTCAGGAGCGTTTGAAAAGGTTGNTATGCAAATTNACAAGAACCTCTTTTGCCTTTCCCTTTTAGCCTGCCTNGNCTCTTCTCTTGGTTTGGTCGCCAANAATGCCANGAGCTACGTTCTGATTTTGGTCGACGACTTGGGATANATGGATATCGGAACCTANAATNCGNAAAGCTTTTACGAGACACCGAACGTCGACCGGTTGGCAAANTCGGGAATGAAGTTCACCGACGGCTACGCTGCAAACCCAGTGTGCTCCCCCACCCGCTTCGGAATACAGACGGGAAGATATCCCACCCGCAAAGACGCAACCAATTTCTTCAGCGGCAGACGAGGAGGACGATTCAATTCGGCTCCCCTTCATGATAGGATGGACTTGGAAGAGGTAACGATAGCGGAAGCCCTCAAGAAAAAAGACTACGCCACCTTTTTTGCCGGAAAATGGCACCTCGGCCCAACCGAACAATTCTGGCCGACCAAGCAAGGCTATGACGTAAATGCCGGTGGTTTCTCCAAAGGCGGCCCATACGGAGGCAAGAAATACTTCTCCCCCTATGGAAACCCCAGGCTTTCGGATGGTCCGAACGGAGAACATCTGCCTGACAGATTAGCCAGCGAGACCTGCTCGTTCATCGAGAAGAACAAGGGCAAGCCCTTCTTTGCGATGCTGTCCTTCTACTCCGTCCATACACCGCTGATCGGTCGTCCCGACTTGGTCGCAAAATACAAAAAGAAGGCTGCTGAAATAAACGGGGCTGAGTTTGGAGACGAGGAAATGACTTGGCCAAAGACCGGGAAGACACGAAAAGTCCGCATTCTCCAAAAACATGCCGTTTACGCAGCGATGGTGGAAGCCATGGATTTGGCCGTCGGCAAGGTATTGGACAAACTCGAAAGCCTGGGGATAGCCGACGAGGTAGTCGTCGCCTTCACTTCGGACAACGGTGGTCTTTCGACCTCGGAAGGTTCACCCACCTCGAACCTGCCTCTGCGAGGAGGAAAAGGATGGATCTACGAAGGAGGTATCCGGGAACCGTTCATCGTCCGTTGGCCGGGAGTCACCAAACCGGGAAGCGTTTGCCCGGAGCCGGTGATGAGCACCGATTTTTTTCCCACCTTCGTAAAAGCGGCCGGTGCCAAACCCAAGGGGGTCGGACCGATCGACGGTGTGGACCTGATGCCTTTGCTCGCTGGAGGTGACAGGCTGAAACGGGAGGCACTCTACTGGCACTATCCCCATTACAGTAACCAAGGTGGCTTTCCAAGTGGAGCGATCAGAATGGGGAATTGGAAAATGATCGAACGATACGAATATGGCCAAACCCATCTCTACGATTTGTCCAAGGACGGCGGCGAACGTTCGGATCTCTCGAAAGTTCATCCGGAGCAAGTCGCCAAGATGCGCAAAAAACTCCATCAATGGTACGAAGAGGTGGATGCCAAATTCCTTCAACCAAAGGGGAAAGAGGGGAAAAAACCTTGGCAGCCCTGATGTTTCGGCCCCCCCCCTCTGCTTCACAAAGATGAAAGTGGCCGCAGGCAAGTCGTTCCTGCAGGTCGAAGACGAGGGTATCTTCCAAATTCGCACTCATGCGGACGGACCCGCCGGGAAGCTCCCGTTGTCCGAGGAAATGCTCAAGAATTGGCCGTCCGGCGACCTTTTCGGACTCAGCCAGAATGCAGGCATGGGTTGGAGACCCAAAGAAATGCTCGGCCCCCAAGCCCTTATACTCAACAGCCATGGAGGGATTCGCGACCCCGATGGTTCGCCCATCGCTCTAGGCTATCACACCGGCCATTGGGAAATCGGCTTGCTCGCCCAGACTGCAGCCCGCGAGCTCAAAGGCATGGGCGTCGTACCCTTTGCCGCACACGTGAGCGACCCCTGCGACGGGCGGTCGCAAGGTACAACGGCCATGTTCGACAGCCTCGCCTACCGAAACGACGCATCCCTGGTTATGCGAAGACTTGTTCGTTCCCTTCCCACGGCTCGAAGCCTCATGGGCGTCGCGACATGCGACAAAAGCATGCCCGCCATGATGATGACCTTGGCCAGTTTCCCTGAGCTGCCATCGATTTTATTGCCAGGGGGAGTGACGCTCTCAGCCAAAGAGGGGGAGGATGCAGGAAAGGCTCAATCCTTGGGCATTCGCTTCGCCCATGATGAGGTCAGCCTTGAGGAGGCATCGCAAACACTTTGCAATACCTGCGCCAGCCCAGGCGGAGGATGTCAGTTTCTAGGTACTGCCGCGACCTCTCAGGTGATTGGCGAAGCATTGGGCATGTCCCTGCCCCACTCCGCCCTTTCGCCGAGTGGCGAACCCGTCTGGTATGAATTGGGCATCCGCTCGGCTCGAGCCTTGGAAGGCATGAGGAAGACGAAGTTGAAAATGGGGGGAATCCTCACCCCAAGCGCCCTGCGCAACGCAATGATCGTTCACGCCGCATGCGGGGGTTCGAGCAACCTGATTCTTCATTTGACGGCCATTGCCTACCATGCCGGATTGGAAAGACCGGGGGTGGACGATTGGGACGAAGTCAACAAGTTGGTTCCCCGACTCGTGGACGCCCTGCCCAATGGTCCCGAAAACCACACGACGGCCCAATTTTTTCTTGCCGGGGGCGTACCCGAACTGATGCTCAAATTGCGGGACCTCGACTTGCTTGACCTCGCTGCATTGACCTGCACGGGACTTCCCCTGGGACAAAACCTCGAAAACTGGGAAAACTCGACCCGGAGAAGTCGCTTTCGGGATATACTACACGAACAGGATTCGGTTAACCCGGACGACGTAGTCATGGACCTCTCCGTGGCAAAGGAGAAAGGGCTCACGAGTACGGTTTGTTTTCCCCGAGGAAACTTGGCTCCGAAAGGGTCGGTCGTGAAAAGCACCTCGATCGATGCCTCGGTCGTAGACGAGAACGGGGTGTACCGACTGACCGGACCGGCCCGCGTGTTTCATTCCGAAAGAGAAGCCATGCAAGCGCTCAAAGGCCTAAGCGATCGCCCGATCAAATCAGGTGAAGTCATCGTCCTTTGCAGCCGTGGTCCAATGGGGGCGGGAATGGAGGAAGTGGCTCAAATCACCTTGGCCTTGAAGCATTTGCCATGGGGCAAGAACGTCGCGCTCCTGACGGACGCCCGTTTTTCCGGCGTAAGCACGGGCGCCTGCATCGGGCATGTCGGACCTGAAGCTTTGGCAGGCGGGCCCATTGGCAAGGTAAGAGATGATGATTTGATCAGAATCGAAATTGACCGGGAGACCCTCAAGGGAACCGTTGATTTCGTGGGAACGGAAGAAAAACCGCTCTCGCCGGATGAGGGCACTCGAATCCTCGAAGAGAGAAAGGGACACGAAGGAATGGCTCCCGATCCGCGAATGCCCGAGGACTCCCGGCTTTGGGCCGCTCTGCAAAACGTGGGAGGAGGAACTTGGGGAGGCTGCGTCTATGAGATCGATGAAATCATCAGACGGTTGGAAGCATCCGAAGCACTTCCGAAAAACAAGATTCAAGCCGGTCAATGAAGTTGCCTTGATCGGCCTTTGCAATTCTCTAAAGACATGCAAAATATCAGTCCTGCCCTCGCTCTTTCTCTACTCTGCCCGTGCCTCCTTTCGGCCTCCGAATCCTGGTCTCAATGGCGCGGAGACAATCGAGACGGCAAGGGAACTTCCGCCATTGAAATCTCAGGTTCGTGGGAAGAAAAGGAACCAAAGCTTCTATGGGAAAGCGACTTGATCCCAAGCCAGGACGACGGCGGATTCGGAAGCCTCATATCCGATGGTGAAAAAGCCTATGTCTCACTCGTTTGGCATCGTGATGAACCGACGGAAACCCGTACCATCAGCAGCTTGTTTCTACGTAAATTCGGAGCCCGCAAAGTCAATCTCCCCTCGGAATTGGTGGACAAAGCGGAAAAAGCCAGGATCAGTTTGAATCCGCGTCTTCGCGGATCAAGCTTGGACAAGTGGATAGAGAATTGGATCGACGAGAATTTGGACCAACGGCAGAAGATGACTCAGGGCTCTCTTCTGGCTTCGCGTTTCAAGAAGGGCAAACTCGCCTTCAACCTGTCCGACGTGGATCTGCTGTTTTCCGTAAAGGACAAGGTTTTCCAAAGTCAGGAAGCCCTCGACCGATGGATTGAGAAACAACCCTTCTCGCCCGGGATGAAAGAAAAAATATCTCAATCCGTTCCTCACACCAAAAAGATGGCCGACGACGTCGTGTTGGCCCTCGACCTGCGGAATGGAACCACCTTGTGGAAATCCTCTCTGCCCGGAGCCCCTTCGGGAAGATCTTCATCTTCCACGCCATGCTTTCTGGATGGGAAGATTTACACGGTGGGGAGCAATCGGATTTTTTGCGTCGACTCGGAGAAAGGATCTATCGATTGGGAAACACCCTTGGAACTCGAGGGCGTAGCGGGTTCGGTCCTCGTCCATGAAGAACTCGTCATCGCCCTTGTCGGAAACCTCCGGGCCTATCATCGCGACTCGGGAAAGTTGATGTGGACAAACAAGCAGGTGTCCGGCAAGTCTGCTTCTCCCACCCTTTGGAAGACCCCGAAAAAAGACTTGATCGCCTGCAACGGAGGCAAGGAGATCTTCCTCGTGAATCCCAAGAACGGTGAAACCTTTTGGAAAGGACCGGGTGGAGGCAGTTCAACACCGGTCTGCCGGGACGAATGGATGTTGGTGCATGGAAAAGATGAGAAAGTAGGATTGATTGCGTATCGTTGGGAAGATTCATCGGTCGTCGAGGCGTGGCGCTTCCCCAAACTTACGCGTCGTTCGGATTCCAGTCCATTGATTCATGACGATCATGCCTACCTGATCGGAGCAGGCATGCGGGCATGTCTCGAACTTGAGTCCGGCAAGCTCATCAGGAAAGAAATGGGCAAGCACGACATTTCTTCTCCTATTCTCGCAGGAGGAAAGATTTTGGCCTATGAAATAAACGGTAGCTTCCTTCAACTCATCGAAACAAAACCAGAACAGTTCGGGGCCATTTCAAAAGTCAAAATCGGGGCGTTGCGTTGCACTTCGCCATCTTTGTCGGGAAGCAAAATCCTCATTCGAAAGGCCGACCGGATTGCTTGCTACGAATTGTCCGGGGCTTCGAATCAACCGTAATTCTTAGGCAAGGACCGCTCGAAACGCTCTCGTTGCCTGCTTGGCATCTCGGGCAAGACAGGCAACTCCTCCACTTTGCTCTCCGTTCCAATCAGGCTTCTGGCTTGGGCTTGTAATTCATTCCACCTTTCGTCCTCCAAAGTCGGCCCACGGGCAATCAAGGCAAGGAGGCTTTTCCACTCTACGCTTACCCGCTCAAGGTCCCCTGCTTTCAAATCCTCGCTCTCGTCAAGGAATGCTCTGCGATCACTCAACACTTCCGTTGCCCCTTCCCCATATTCAAGAGGAAGCCCGCCTTTCAAGTAGCCCGGACAATCCTTGAACCCAAACGCCTGCCGGCAAACCAAACCGAGGCGGGACTCCGATTTGGCCAAGGAGCGAAAACGGTGACCGGCCCGCAAATTCGCCAAGTCGTAGGCAAGTTCATCGACCGGATAATCCAAATCCTCCAAGGCTGCCGCAACGGCCAGGCCTTCTCCTCTTGAAAAGAAGCTGAAGATCTCTCCTCTCTTGGTAGGAAGGGCTTGGTCGTCGACCAATCCGAGTTCCCGCCATGCCTCCACGGTAGACAATTCAGCCAAGTTCTGCCTGCCTTTGCTTTCCTCTTCCCTAAAAGGAGAATCAAAAACCCGAGTCGTTTTGCGAAGAGGAGGATTCAGCAGGATTTTTCCTCGGGCATCACGCCAAGCCAAGACCCTCGCGTCTTCGTAACGCAGACGGACTCGCAAGACCTTCCCACGATCAACGTATTCTTCGGGTTTGCCACCTTGAGAAATGGTCGGCAGAAGATCCCGAAAGATATCTTCCAACCCATTCCTCCTCCATGTTTTGCGGGAAAATTTCTTCTTTGCCCGAGGTTGTTCGGCTGCTACGGCTTCCCTGAGTTTCTTTCTGAATGATTTGATCAAAACAACCCGTTCACCGTCGGAGCCTTCTTCGTAGACGGCGATGGGTAATTCCCGGCCGTAAACCGGTCTTTTCTTGAGACCAAAGCGGCAAGGGTTGCCCACTCTGACCTTACTCAACGTCTCGGGTAAGCTAAGGGCTTGTACCCATTCGCCCTTCGACAAAACCAATGCTTCGCCCAAACGAGCTTGGCATTGCCCTCCCCGTCTTTCCCACAAACCAGAAGAGTTTCGCATCTCGATCACCCGGTCACGCTCGGCATCGTGACCTTCTCCTTCGGTTGGTTGACGGACTTCCGGCACCTTGGAAGCAAAATGGCCAAGAGCGCTCTTGAAGCCAAGTCGCACTTGCTCTTCCGAAAAAAGTCGATTGGCCAACCAACGGGCTGCCTCCGTGTGATCTTCACCCCGCTTGGATGCGCTTTTCATAGCCCGCAACAAGGCAGGCCAGTCCAGGGTCCGGGAGCGCTTGAGTTTTAGTGGGCGGGCATCCGCCAGTCGACCCTGCTTGGGAGCCAATACGACAAAACCCCGGTCGTCCAACCCCCTCCTGCCCGCCCGGCCGAACATTTGCAGAAGTTCATCCGGTCGAAGAAGAAAAAGGCCATCATCCACCCTGTACTCCCGATCCGTGACCAAGACGGACCTCATGGAAAAATTCACCCCGGCGCCGAGTCCGGTAGTAGCCACAACGACCTGCAACTGACCCGCTTTGGCAAGGGGTTCGATCACGCCCGCCCTCTTCAGGTAATCCAAGCCACTGTGATGATAGGCAACCCTACGCCGCAGAAGAGAGCTCAACTCCTTTCCCGCTACTCCCTTTTGCTGAGAAGTCAGCTCAAGGGGCTCCACCTCGGGTAATTCAGCCGCAAGTTGCCGCGCCAAGTCTTCCGCCGCCTTGCGACGGGGGGCAAACAAAAGAAAGGGTCCCAAGCCCGCACCCAATACACCTGCGACCAACTTCGGCCAATGCCCTCTGACTTTACGACCGCCGAATGGTTTTTTCAAAAGGGCCTCGGCGAAAACTTCTTCGAGAGGAACGGGTCGGCGAAGTTCCGAAACGAGAACGACGTCCCGTCCATGCCCCGCCAACCAATCGGTTACCTCTTGAGGGTTCGCTACGCTCCCGCTCATCAAAAGCAGACGGACACGATTGGGGGCAACGGCCAAAGTAACCTCGTACCCGGGGCCTCTTTGCTCGTCCCCCAACAACTGGTATTCATCCACCACCAGAAGATCGGGGGCGAGATCTTCCGTCATCGATCCTCTTTGGGTTTCAAGCGTTGCCACGATAACCCGTGAATTCTCCCGGTAGCGCAAATCACCCGTTACCAAACCAACGTCCCATCCTCGAGCCTTCCATTCGCGGAACTTATCGTTCGCCAAGGCCCTGGTGGGAACCGTGTAAACGGCCCGCCCTTTCCAACCGGACTCGAGAAGTTGCTCGAAAACAAAAGTTTTCCCCGCTCCAGTGGGGGCATGCAAGACGACGTCCTTCCCATCTCTTAGAGAGGCAAGGGCTTTGCGCTGCCATGAATCAGGCAACGAGATTCTCTCCCCAAAGCGATTGCTATTCGTTTGCATTTCTCTGACTTGCCCATTCCATAACAGATCGTCCGAATAAATCGATGAAAACCGTTTCCTACAGACAAACTAACAACTTTCTTTTTCTCAGATGATCAATCTCATTGCAGCCTGCGGACACAACCGGGTAATTGGATACAAGGGAAAATTACCCTGGAACATCCAAGAGGACTGGAATTATTTTCTCGAGACGACCCAGGACGGGATTCTCATAATGGGAAGACGATGCTATGAGGATTTCGAAAAATTCGCTTCGAACAGGCAGGTCATCGCTCTAAGTCGGAACCCGAAACACACCTTCGCTCGGGCTCGAAAATCAGGGTCCTTGAACGAGGCAATCGAAATTTGCCGTAAAAAGAAGAAGATTGCATGGATTTGCGGAGGAAGCGAAATCTACGAAGAAGCGATTCCCATCGCCGACCGACTCTACCTCACGTTGATTGACGCTCCCTTCGAGGGGGATGTTTTTTTCCCTCCATGGGAAGACACTTTTCGTCACGAACTTTCCAGTAAAGAAGTTCATACGGCGCAATACGATCTGACCTTCCGGGTTTTGGAGAAGTAACGACAGGCTTGCCTCCGCAACCCGTCTTGCTTACGATATAGTTTAACTCAGCTACAATGGATTCCTTACGATTCTTGACTCCCGACGATCTTGACCAAATCAGGATAGATTTCAGCACGCCGACCTTTGTTTACGACGAGGCTACGCTTCGAGCGAATGCACGAGCCGTAAAAGAGTTCCCCAATGCCTTCGGCCTCTTTGCCCGCTATGCCATGAAGGCGGCGCCGACTTCGGCCATCGTCCGGATCCTCAACAGCGAAGGACTCGGCATTGACGCAAGCTCCGGTTTCGAACTGGAACGGGCGGTCCGGGCAGGCGTCGGAACCGAGTTGATCTCCTTGAGCACGCAGGAATTCCCGGACGAGTTCAGGTATTGGATACAGGATGGGGTCAAGACCAACCTATGCTCTTTGAACCAAATCAAAAAGTTCGGAGAGTGGGGAAAGGGTGAATCCATTGGCCTTCGCTTCAATCCGGGACTTGGTTCGGGAGGAACGAACCGAACGAACGTAGGAGGTCCATCCAGCAGCTTCGGAATTTGGAAAGATGACCTTGAAGAAGCGAAATCTCTCTGCAAAGAGTACGGGCTGACGGTGGAAAAAATCCACACTCATATCGGATCGGGCTCAGACCCGGAAGTTTGGAAAAAAGTGGCCTCCATGAGCCTCGATCTCGTGCGGAACTTTAAAGACGTCCACACCCTGAATTTAGGAGGAGGATACAAAGTGGCCAGAATGAGCGACGAGCAAGCCACCGACCTTCGGGAAATCGGCGAACCCGTCAAGCAACTCTTCGAGAGTTTCGCTGCAGAAACCGGAAGGAAACTGACCTTGGAAATCGAACCAGGAACTTTTCTTTTGGCCAACGCCTGTAGCCTGGTCACGACGGTGCAAGACATCACCTCCACGGGAAGCGAAGGGTATCGCTTTCTGAAATTAAATGCAGGAATGACCGAGATTCTCCGACCTAGTTTGTACGGCGCCCAACATCCGATTGTCCTGGTCCCCGAGGAGGGGACGAACAAGTTCCGCGAGGAAATGGAACAAGTCGTCGTCGGACACTGTTGCGAGTCCGGTGATTTACTCACCCCGGCCCCCGGAGACGCCGAGAAATTGGCGACCAGAAATTTGCCGAGGGGCGAGGTCGGAGACTTATGCATAATCGAGGGTGTGGGAGCTTATTGCTCATCCATGGCCGCCAAGAATTACAATTCTTTCCCCGAGGCAGCCGAAGTCCTGCGCAAGGAAGACGGTTCTCTTTCATTCATCCGCCAACGCCAGACCTTCGATCAACTGATCGAAAACGAAATGGCCCCGTGAAAGCTTCGGGCTTGGGTCGGTTTGCCCTCGGTCAACCAATGCCCAATCGGGATCATGCCGTCTGCGTGAGTCTGCCCACTTATCGGGATTTGATCGGCTATGAGGAAAAAGATCCCGCCGTACAGGATTCCATACGCTCGGGTTATCCCCGCTTCGTCCGACATCATCTGATAAGTAAATTGATCAGCTTTCTGGATTCCTCGGAGCCCGAAAAGCAATGGGATCGTTTTCTTTTTTCCGACCTTCAAGCCTGCCGTGAGGCGATCACGCACTTTGCCATAAACAAATTCAAGATAATGGAGCATGGGGGGTTCACCTCGCTTCAGGTAGTCAGAGGAAGCGAAGACGCCGAGTCAATTGGCGCCTTCCTCCAGCATACGGGGTGCGGCATCTCTTCCCGCCAAGCTGAAAACCACCTGTTTGAAATCGGGGAATTGGAAAAACGCGAGACCCTTTCGCAAAACGAAGATCCGGCCCGTAAGGTCAAGCGAGTCATAGCCAAGGCCCATGGTCCGCAAGTGTCCGAGAACGACGTGCTGTTGGGCACATCGGGGGCCAATGTCTTCTACTCTTTCTTTCGGACTGCCTGCGAAGATTCGCGGGCCAAGGGGAAGAGCGTTTGGATCCGTCTTGGTTGGCTCTACCTCGACACGGTCGAAGTCATGAACCTTCTAACCGGAGATGAGGAGCGCATCATTGCCCTCGATCACTTGGACGACTTTGCAAAACTAGGCGAAATCTTCGAAGAGCATGGTGAGAAAATCGCCGGAGTGGTAACGGAATTCCCAACCAACCC
>PBMI01000006.1 GCA_002722545.1 Opitutia bacterium
GGAAATAGTTTCTCCCGTATTGGAAAGCAAGGTAATGTCGTTGAAGTCGGATGCAAAACCAATTCCTTCTTTGGAAACTTCGTTCATGGCAATCCAATCAAGTCCTTTCTTTTCGACTTTAGTGGCGGCATGAGCCATGGCGTTCGTTGTCTCCGCGGCAAAGCCGATTATTTTTTGATCTTTTTTTCGATTAGCGGAAAGCCCCGCCACAATATCATTGTTCTTCACCCATTCCAAATTTTTCGGGAAGTCATCCTTGCTCAGCTTTTCGTTCCAGCGTTTGAGCGGTCGATGATCACACACTGCCGCGCACATGATGACAAGGTTGGCCTCAGCGAAGAGTTCACTCATGCTCTCTTCCATTTCAGCGGCCGTGACAACGGAATGAAGCCGAACCCCCTGAGGCGTCGTCAGGGATACCGGTCCACTCACCAAATCCACTTCAAATCCTCTCGCCAACGCCGCTTCCGCCAGAGCATACCCCATCTTTCCCGTCGAGGGGTTGGAAATGAAGCGAACGGGATCGATCCATTCACGGGTCGGTCCAGCGGAAATCAGGCAACGAATTTTCTTTGTCATTTCACGAATAAGAGCGACATTATCTTATGTTGATGTTTGGTTGATCTGCCAATGAAAGAAACGACTCTTCAACCGACCGCTCCCAAAAGAGAAAACATGTTGGTCAACCTGGGGTTCAATCTCCTTCTTCCTATTTTGATTCTTCGCAAGGGAGATGATTGGCTTGGGTCCCCCTTAGGGGAATTACTCGGAGGCGTCGGTTCCGATTCCATGGAGGTGGCATCCTGCCTCCTGCTTCTTGCCATCCTTTTTCCTATAAGTTACGGAGCATATGACTTCATACGCAGGCGTAAATGGAACTTTCTTTCCATACTCGGCGCCCTTAGCGCCCTCCTGACTGGAGGCATTGGGCTCATCCCCGAATTAACGGTCACCCACTTTGCCATCAAGGAAGCCGCGCTACCCGGTATCCTTGGGATTCTCACGGTTCTTACCTTAAAAACAAAAAAGCCTCTCATCAGGCTCTTTCTCTACAACCCGGAAGTCATCCGAGTTGATTTGGTAGAGCAAGCACTAGCGCAACGCGGCAAGCAAAAGGAGTTTGATCGCTTAATGGTCAAGTGTACTTGGCTGATCGCTTCTTCCTTTATTCTCAGTGCAACTTTGAATTATCTGCTCTCGGATTGGATCGTGGTTACGGAACCGGAACAACCCGTCGCATCCAAGGCCGTCATCGAGATCGAGGAGGATACCTTGGCCGACATGGATCAACTTCTCATACCCATCAAAGGTGAAGAGGACCGTGAGATTATCCTGACTGCTTCCACAAAGTTGCCAGGTCCAGATCAAATTACGGAAACTTTTGGCATCAACGGGGAACCCGATCAGACTGCATCGCTGCTTGCCAACTGTATCAACCTGAGTTTTGGCGAAGGGCAGGGCAAAAGTGGGCTCCTTGCTTCCCATCAGGAAAACAAGGTTACGATCAAACAGCTTTCAGGCGGAGCCTTTGATGAACTGATTATCAAGAAGTCTGGTTCGAGAAAGCAAGAGGTCGAGATCTCCGAGTTCAAGGGGGGAACGTCGTTCAATGACGAGGTAGGCAGAATGATGGGGTGGAGCTTTCCTGTCATCAGCATCCCGTGCATCCTTGTAAGCGGTTATGCCTTTTGGATCCTGATCCGGGGCATAAAGGAGTTTGCCGGTATGCCGCTTGAGGAAATCTTGGCCAATGCTCCGGCGCCCCCGAAGAGATAGATGCTCGAAGTATTCCTACCTCTCTTCAAGAGAAAGGTAAGGCCTTAGGGTTTCTCCTTGGTAAATTTGCCTTGGCCTATGGATTTTCTTTCCATTCTCGGCTATTTCTTTCCAGTGAGAAAGCCAACCCGGTGTTCTGCCTATTGCGAAAAGGACCGTGAACATGTTGGTGGGAAAGCCTAATGCCTGTAAAATAATTCCGCTGTAGAAATCTACGTTGGGATAAAGCTTTCTCTGTATGAAATAGGAGTCCTCCAAGGCAACCTCCTCGAGCCTGCGGGCGATATCCAAAATAGGACTGGAGACCCCAAGGGCTTCCAATGCCTGATCGCTCGCATTCTTCAATATCTTGGCCCGGGGGTCGTAATTTCGATAAACGCGATGGCCAAAGCCCATCAGCCTTGATTTTCCCTGTTTGGCGGATTCGATAAAGTTGCTTCCATCATCTCCGGACTCATGGATTTCATTTAACATTTTGATGACGGCCATGTTGGCTCCGCCGTGTAAGGGCCCCCAAAGCGCCGAGACTCCACCGGCAAGCGATGCAAAAGGGTTGGCTCCTCCGGAAGCAATCATCCGGCAAGTCGAGGTTGAGCAATTTTGCTCATGGTCGGCATGCAGCAAAAATATCTGATCAAGTGCGTTTTGAACGGGTTCGGGAATTTCATCCGTTCCATCGTCTTCGGAAAACATCATAGATAAGAAGTTGCCACAGTAACTCTTGGAAGTATCCGGTTGGGGCAATTCCTTATCTTGGGAATTTCTGTGATGAGCAGCCGCGATGGTGCGTACCGTAGAAATGATAAGGGCGGCAACTTGGTCGAAGGCTTCAAGGTCCTTTTCCCGGTCGTTCGTCGAAAACTCTGGGTAGGCCCCTCCAAGGGCTTGTAATCCAGAAGCCAAAACAGCCATCGGGTGAGCGCTTTTTGGCATGGCATTGATCGCCTTCAATACCTCTGGGGGAAGTTCGCAGTACTCCGACACTCTTTTCCTGAACTCCTGTAAGGCGGCGTTAGAGGGAAGGTTTCCGTAAAGCAGAAGATAGGCGGATTCCAAGAAAGTGGACTTCTCGGCAAGCTCGGCAATGTCGTAGCCACGATATCTCAAAATGCCTTTGTCGCCGTCTATAAAAGTGACCGAGCTTTCGCAGGAACCGGTGTTTCCATAACCATCGTCAAAAGTAATCAGCTTACTCTCTTTGCGAAGGCGACTGATATCGACAGCCTGTTCTTGTTCGGTTCCGGTAATCACATCCAGAGAATATTTTTGATCGCCTATTTCTAGGTTTGCAGTGTCTGCCATAACGAAGGGGGTAAAAAGAAGGTAAAATACACTACTGTCATCACTGAGAGATTTTTTCAAGAAAGTTCCTATATATTTGCAAACCTTTTGCCTGACTTTTTTCAGGATGAAACTGTGTGGCAAAACAATTGTTGAAGGAAATGCCACTGGTAAAAGAGTATCCGTACTTTGTTTTCATCAGGTCTAATTTTTCGTCCTCTTCCGCAAGATGGAAACTATGGACAAAATAAAATTGATCGCCATCATTCAAACCACGAAGCATCGGGTCCTCCAAGGGAAGTTCCCATTTCACTGCGTTCCAACCCATGTGCGGAATTTTTACTCCTTCCGGAAGCGAAGAGAATCGTTTCACGCGACCGGAAAAAACTTCTAGTCCGGAATGCGTTCCTTCTTCGGACCCTTCAAACAAAACTTGCAAGCCAAGACAAATTCCGAAGTAAGGCTTGTCTGCCTGAATCCATTTGATGATCGCGTCATCCAAACCAGTATCTCCAAGCGCCTGCATGCATTGATCGAAAGTTCCTTGTCCGGGAAAGACCAATGCATCCAAGTCATTCATTCCGGAGGGGTGATTGACTATTTTTGCGTCTGAGCCGAGAAACTCAAAAGCTTTGAGGACGCTTCTGAGATTTCCCGTCCCGTAATCAACTACTCCTACTTTGGGGGAAGATTTCACTCGGACTCGAGCATCAAGAGGATAAGGTTCCTTTGGTCGAGGGTATCGAGCCGCCCAACCGAGACTCGATTTGCGTAGCAAGGTCCAAGGCCTTGGCAAAGCCTTTGAAAATGGATTCCGCTACATGATGGGGCTCGGTACCATGCTCCAAGCGGATATGAAGATTACAAGCTACTTCGTTTGCGAACGATTGAAAAAATTCCTTGAAAAGCTGGATGTTGAAATCTCTGACCAAGCTCACGGGGGGATCTGCATCGTAAACCAATATTCCTCGATTACTCAGGTCCAAAGCAACCGTAACGAGTGTCTCGTCCATGGGCAAAACAAAGAAACCGTACCTCTTGATACCGGACTTGTCACCAAGGGCATCCCGGAAGGCTTGGCCCAAACTAATCCCCATGTCTTCGACCAAATGATGATAGTCTATCTGAATATCTCCTTCGGCTTTGATGGACAGATCGAAAAATCCGTGCTTGGAGAAGAGGGTAAGCATGTGATCGAGAAAGGGTATTCCTGTCGAAATTTCCCCCTTGCCTGATCCATCCAAACCAAGATCAATCTGGATCTGGGTTTCTTTCGTGTCTCGATTGACTACGGCTGTTCTTGAGTTTTCCATTCGATTATTCTTTCCAAGAGGATATCCATATCCCGAGAATTGCCAATACTGATTCTAACGTAGGAAGAAGTCAGTTCATGTTGGGGGAAATAACGGGTAAGAACGTTTCTCGAGGAAAGATAGTCATAAAGATCGGATGCGACTTCAGGACCTGACTCTCCTTTGAAGTCAATCGGTCTGGTGAATATGAAATTTGCTCCGCTCGGACAACTTTTCCATCCCCATTCATCCAAGACCATGGCAAACTTCCTTCTTTCCTTAACAATCAAAGCAAGGGTTTCTTCAAAATAGTTTCGATCGTTCAGGCTGGCCAATGCTGCTGCCTGAGCCAAACGGTCCACGTTGTATACTTCTCTCGCCTGATCCAGTATGGAAATGATTTCGGGTGAAGATAGCGCATAGCCAACGCGCAAGCCGGCAAGAGAATACGACTTGGACATTGTCCGAGTTATGATCAGATTTGGATAGTCGTCCAGGAGGGACAATGCATTTTGCCCGGCAAAGTCGGCATAGGCCTCGTCGATGACTACGAGGCCTTGAAATTCAGAAAGAATTTGCCTGAAGCAATCCATTGAATATTCTCGGCCGCTTGGGGCATGGGGACTTGTTATGAAAAAAAGGTTCGCTCCGGAATCGACTATCGACTTGGGAGTTATGGAGAAAGCGTCATCGTCAAAAGGTATTCGAATCAGGCTCGAACCTTGAAGAGACGCTACGACTTCGTAGAGAGAATAACTAGGCTCGAGCATACCCACTTTCAACTTTTCGTCCGAAAAACAACGGGTACACAAATTGAGAAGATCGTCGGATCCATTGCCGACAATGACCTGGGAGGCTTTCAATCGATGCAACTTTGCAATACCAGCTCTCAGGTCATTCGAAGATGAGTTGGGATAAAGCCTGAGAGATTCCAGTTCATCAAGGATCGCATTTTTGATCTGCGGGCTGGGAGGGTAGGGGTTTTCATTCGTGTTGAGCTTAACCGTTCCATCAGAGATCTCGGGTTGCTTGCCAGGAACATATGGATGGTGTTGGGTTAGAGGGCGGGAAAGCTGTGGGCCATGCTCCATCTTGCTCAACCCTTTTCTTCGATGCGCATGGAAAGAGAGCGGCCATGGGCGTCGAGCTTTTCCATCTTGGCAAACTCAGCGACAACCCTTTGTGCTTTTCTCGCCGAGCTTTCATCGTACTTGATGAAACTAGTTCGCCTCAAGAAGTCATTCAGTTTGAGNCCCGATGAGAACCGGGAGGATCTACCGGTAGGAAGAACATGGCTTGGNCCTGCCGCGAAATCACCTAGAGAGGTTGCGGTCTCATGTCCCATGAGAAAGGCCCCCGCCGTCGTGATCTTTNCGGTCAGCAGGGTAAGGTTCTCTTCCGAAACCTGAAGTTCGAGATGTTCGGGNGCGATAAAGGAAGCTACCTCGGCAAGNCTCGTAAGACTGGGAAGATAAAGGGAACGAAANCCATTTTCGAGTACTCGCAGAATTGATTGTCGATGGGAGAGTGTTTTGACCTGTGAGTCGATCTCGATTGCAACCTGCGAAAAGAGGGCTTCGTCCGTGAAAAGAAAATAGATTTTTTCTTTTCCGGATCCATGTTCCGCTTGAGCCAAAAGGGCCGCCGCAACATAGGCTGGATTGGCCGTGGAGTCGGCAATGACCATGACCTCACTGGGCCCCGGAAGAAGATCAATCCCAACAGTGCCAAAGGATTGTCTTTTGGCCTCATTGACGTAGGCATTGCCCGGACCGTAAATTTTATCAACTGCATTAATTGTTTCGGTACCAAAGGCCAAGGAGGCGATCGCTTGAGCCCCCCCCACCCGGTAGACCTCGGAAACCCCCAACATTTCAAGGGCAGCCAATATCTGAAAGGAGACCTTGCCATTTGAGTCGGGCGGGGTGACGACTACAATTTCCGGTACCTTGGCGACCTTTGCCAAAGTAACCGTCATAATCACAGTGGAAACCAAAGGTACGTTTCCGCCCGGAACATATATACCCACTCGATGAATCGGATAATGCCTCTCCCCGACTTCGGCTCCATGTTCGTTTAAGGTACTCCAATCTTCCGGTATACTCTTGTTGTGAAATAACTCGACGTTCGTAATGGCTTCCTGAATGGCAGAGCGTTCGGATTCCGATAACTTTGATTGAGCATCGGTTAGCTCTGCGGGATCAACGGAGATTTGATCCGCAGCAAGCGAAGCCCCGTCATACAAAAGCGTCTTCTCGAGAAGAGCTGCATCGCCACGCAAACGAATATCATCCAAGATACCGGAGACCGTTTCAGTTACTTCACGAGCCGGGACGGAAACGGAGCCGAACTCCCGCAAGACCGATAGGAGATCAGGAGAATCCGAAAGATAGGAATAATTCATGAGAAAGGCACCTGGCTACTCCCATTCGATTGTACTGGGGGGTTTGGAACTAATATCGTAAACGACTCGATTGGCGCCCTTTACTTCGTTGATGATTCGATTTGAGACTTTTCTCAAAAGCTTGTCCGGTAATTGAGCCCAATCCGCTGTCATTGCATCACTGCTGGTAACGGCACGAAGGGATATCACGTTCTCATAGGTTCTTTCGTCACCCATAACGCCAACACTGCGAACGGGAAGGAAAACGCAAAATGCCTGCCAAAGCCTGTGATACCATCGAGACTCTATCAATTCCTCGATAAAGATCGCGTCCGCTTCCCGAAGTACACGAAGGCGTTGCGGTTTAATTTCACCGACCACCCGGACTCCAAGGCCAGGACCAGGAAAAGGATGCCGCATGAGAACTTCTTTCGGTAGACCAAGCGTTCTGCCCAAATCACGAACTTCATCTTTGAAAAGCTCACGTAGTGGTTCGAGAAGAGAAAGCTTCATACTTTTGGGCAAACCTCCGACATTATGATGGCTTTTAATTAAAGCGGCGGGGGTGCCTCCGATTGGAACGCTTTCTATTACGTCGGGATAAAGCGTTCCTTGAGCCAAAAAATCAACCTCGCCTAACTTCTTGACCTCTTGATCAAAAACTTCAATGAAAGTTTTTCCAATTATTTTTCTTTTCTTCTCCGGGTCGGTTACTCCCCTCAGACGGTTCAAGAAAAGAGCACCCGCACGGGCAACCTTTAGTTTACCGGGAATATGATTGTGAAAAAGTTGTATCACTTGATCCCTTTCATTTAACCGCAAAAGGCCATTATCGACAAAAATACAGGTCAGTTGTTTTCCAATTGCCCGGTCAATGAGAGCAGCGGCAACAGACGAGTCAACTCCGCCGCTTAAACCCAAAATGACTTTTTTGTTTCCCACCTGCTCCTGAATTGAACGAATGGATGCCTCGGTGAAATCCTCCATGCCCCAATCTCCTTCACACTTACAAACCTGAGTGAGAAAGTTTTGAATGATTTGGGTACCTTTTTCGGAGTGCTCGACCTCGGGATGAAATTGTAAACCATAGAACTTTTTCGCGGGGTCTTCTATGGCCGAAAAACGCGAGTTTTCAGTTCTGGCAAGTTCCCGAAACCCTTTCGGCAACTTGGTCAGGCAATCACCATGAGAATTCCAAACGGTCAATTCCTTTGGAAGCCCCTTGAACAAGGTGCCGGGCTTAGTGATGGAAAGCTTCCCCCTTCCGTACTCCCTTTGTTGGCTTGCTTTTACTTCTCCACCCAACATTTTACCCATAAGTTGCAACCCGTAGCAAATACCCAAAACTGGTACTCCCAAATTAAATAAACTCCGGTGTGGTTTAGGGCTTCCCTTGGCCAAGACACTGGCAGGTCCACCTGACAGCACGAGGCCTACTGGTTTAAGGGCCTTTATTTCTCCGACGGGAGTATCAAAAGGCAAAACCTTTGAATATACGTTTGCTTCCCTAATACGACGGGCTATCACTTGCGTATACTGTGACCCGAAATCCAATACTACAATCGTCTGTGCCATAAGTGTAAGATGTTTTTCATGATTCAGCTCATGAAATTCTTGAAAGGTAACGAGGAAAAGGGCAACCCTACCTCATTGCAACACTAACCTAAATTTTTCCGATTTTGACTATCTAGAAGCCGCTTGATGGAACCGTCCGATTCCAAATAGGTCCACTAATCCTTTGCTTGTTCCTCTTCTTTCGAGTCGGTGTCTTCGGAGGATTGCTCGTCGGGAGAGGCTTCAGTATCGGGATTCGCTTCAGGTTCAGCTTCTTTCGAACCGGTGTCTTCCGAGGGTTCCTCGGCAGGCGGAGCTTCTGCTTCCGCAATCGCCTCGGGTTCCGCTTCCTTCGGCTCTGTGTCTTCGGAGGATTGCTCGTCGTTGGAAGTCTCCGTATCCGAGCCCGATTCGGGCTTTTCTTCGGTTATTTGTTCCTCGGCAACAGGCTCTTCCGAAGATTCTTCGGATGCAGGTTGATCAGTCTTTGATTCGGACGACTTGTTTGAATCCTTCGCAGACTTCTTTGCCGAAGTTTTCTTTTTCTTTGCCTTCTTTTTAGGAGCGTCTTCGACAAACTCGATGATCGCCATATCGGCGGCATCGCCTAGTCGAGGCATTGCCAACTTATAAATTCTCGTATACCCACCATTTCGATTCACGAACTGCTCCACTAATTCGTCGAACAGTTTTTTGACAGCTTTTTTATTACGTATCCGAGCAATAGCAAGCCGACGATAGTGAACTTTTTGTGCGGCGTCGGAAGCAACGTGAGCTTTCTTTGCCAACGTAATGACTTTTTCAATTGACGGACGAAGTGCCCTTGCCTTGGCCAAAGTGGTGGTGATTCGGCCATTCTCGATCAGGGAACAGGACAAATTGGCAATCAAAGAAATGCGATGCGCTGTCTTGACGCCGAGAAGATGGTTGTGTTTACGATGTCTCATCCTGCGGGAAAATAAAAGGTGATGGAGGGGTGGGTATTAATTGGAGGCAGAATCGAGCAAACGGTTCTCAAATTTCATGCCCAAGGACAATCCAAGTTGTTCCAATTTTGCCTTGATCTCGTTCAGTGATTTCTTACCAAAATTGCGGTATTTAAGCATTTCAGGCTCAGATTTGGTGGCAAGTTCACCTACGGTAGTTATGTTCGCGTTGTTCAGGCAATTGGCTGCACGTACAGACAACTCGATCTCATTTACGCTCATACCAAGTAGGTTACGAAGCCTGTTCTGCTCTTCGCTCACTTCCTTTGAGTGACTTTCGAATTCTATTTGTTCTTCGGTGATTTGATCAAAAACGTCCAAGTGATGCCTGAGGATTGCCGCTGATTGCTTCAGTGCGTCGTCTGGTGTAATACGTCCGTCCGTGTTTACCTCAAGTATAAGTTTGTCATAATCGGTCATTTGACCGACCCGGGTATTCTGCACATCGTATTTGACAAGTTTAACTGGACTGTAAAGTGCATCGACATTGATGACGCCAATCGGTTGATCATCTGTTTTACTGTCCTCTCCCAAGCAAAACCCTCTTCCTACGGAAACTGTCATTTCAGCAACGATCTTCTTTTTTCTATCAGTCGTGAGGATCAGTTGCTCGGGGTTGATAATTTCGATTCCTTCAGCTGGCGCAATATCGGCTGCTGTAATCTCTCCTTCTCTTTCCACTTCAAGAGTGAGAACCACGGGATCAGCTTTATGGCTGACGATAAGAATCTTTTTTAGATTCAGAACAATGTCCGTTACGTCTTCCACGATACCATCAACGCTTTGAAATTCATGCTGAACTCCATCGATTTTCAGAGAAGATATCGCCGCCCCTTCGATTGAGCTGAGCAGGACTCTCCGGAATGCATTACCAATGGTATGTCCATAGCCTGACTCAAAGGGATCGGCTATAAACTTGGCATACTTTTCGTTGGCTGTTTCCTCCTCTTTAATAAGGCGATTAGGTAGTTCGAACTTTCCGAGTCTTGTGGCCATAATGTTTTTTTGTTGGATGAACTTTTAAAATGAGATCTGATTATCGGCTGTAAAATTCTACAACCAACTGAATGTTTACGCTTTTCTCGAGCTCGTCGGGTTGTGGAAACCGTGAAACGGTACCCTGTAAGGAGTCGGCGTTTACTTCAACCCATGGAGGAGAAGGATGATATTGAGCTCCTTCGAGATTTCTAGTGGCAAGCTGCCTCGAAGATGTCTTTTCTCGGACTCCGATTTCATCTCCGACTGAAACCCTGTAACTAGCAATATCAACCTTGATTCCGTTGACCAGAATATGCCCATGGTTGACGAACTGTCTTGCTGCTTGCCTGGTTTTGGCGAAACCAAGTCTGTAAACGACATTGTCCAATCGGGTCTCCAGCAAGGTAAGGAATACCTCTCCGGTTACACCTTTTTTTCTTTTGGCTCGCTCGAAAAGGTTGCGAAATTGCTTCTCAGTCAGTCCATACATGATTCTGAGTTTTTGCTTCTCAACTAAACCCTCTCCATAATCACTTATTTTTCTACGAAAATTAGGTCCGTGCTGCCCTGGGGGGTAGGTTCTTCTTTCAAAAGCTTTGTTGGCAGGAAAAATCGCCATGCCAAAGCGTCTGTTGATTCGAGTGGTGGGGCCAGTGTAACGAGACATAATGAAAAGTTTCAGATAATGGGTTAGCTATTGATTAAACGCGTCTTCTTTTGGGCGGGCGGCACCCATTGTGAGGGACGGGAGTGACGTCGACGATGGAGCTTACGATAAAGCCTAGGCTCTGTAGTGCTCTGATTGCCGAATCACGCCCCATGCCTGGCCCTTTGACTTTGACCAAAACCTCCTTCATCCCATGTGACATTGCAGCGCGTCCAGCATCTTGGGTGACGACTTGCGCGGCATACGCCGTAGATTTTCTTGATCCACGAAAATTGCATTTTCCAGAACTGGACCATGAGATCACATTACCCTTCATGTCAGAAAAAGAGACCTTGGTATTGTTAAAGGTCGCAACGATGAAACAGATACCGGAGGAAATGTTTTTACTTCCCTTGGCCTTGCGGATCTTTACCTGTTCAATATTCGCACCAAGCAAGTCCTCAGCAGTTTCTTCTTTCTTTTTCCCTGTAGCTGCATCTCCTGATTCATCATCGGAAGAAGACTTGTTTTCGGAGTCCGAGTCGGATTTTGCTTCCTTGTCTTGCTTGGAAGCACTCTTCTCTTCGGGCTCGGATTTTACTTCCTTAGCCTTCTTTTGAGGTTTGGCTTCATCGACATCCGAGTCAGGTGATTCGGTTGGTTCAGGTGCGGGGTCCTTCTTCTCTTCGGACACCACTTCGGGGTCCTTTTCCGAGGGTAAATCCTGCTTTGGTTCTTCTTCCTTGTTTTCTTCTTCGCTCATAAAAAAATCCTAGGCTTTGCGGACAACGCCGACTGTCTTGCGCCCGCCTTTGCGGGTTCTCGCATTGGTGATAGTTCTCTGACCACGTACGGGAAGTCCGCGCTGGTGTCTCAGTCCGCGATAGCAACGTATGCTTTGCAGGCGCTTCAGATTATTGGTAACCGCTCTTCTAAGGTCGCCTTCTACCATAATCTTCTGATCAATGATGTAGTTGGTTATAAGACTGAGTTCCTGCTCGTTCAATTCCTGCGTCCGCCTGTTTGGGTCAATACCCGTTTCTTCGAGTATTTTTTTGGCACGGGTAGGTCCGATGCCGTAAACGTAGCGTAAGGAATATTCAATCTTCTTACGATTTGGTATATCAACTCCTAGCAATCTAGCCATAATGTGTCTCTTCCGTTTAGTTAAAGTTTGTTTGATTTAATCATGTCATCAACCCTTCAAGGCTGCGGCAGCAAAACCTAGCAACAAGAGGATAACAGAAATATAAATGAGTGGCCTCCACTGTGCCTCAAAATCTTTGAGCTCCAGTGATTCAATGCCTTGACTTGCAGCCGCTGATCTTCCTTTGATCCGCCCTTTTCTCAAAAACCCGTCATAATGTCGTTGAAGGAGGAAGGTCTCTATCTGTCTCATCGTGTCCAAAACCACACCAACGATAATCAACATACCCGTACCACCGAAGAAGGTCGCTACATTGTAAGAAACTCCGGCTGTATTGAAAATGAAATCAGGAAAAACAGCAATAATGGTAAGAAATATGGCCCCAGCCAAAGTAAGTCGGGTCATGACGAAATCCAAAAAACGGGATGTAGGCTCACCTGGTCTTATACCTGGTACGTACCCACCGTTTTTCTTTAAGTCATCGGCAATCTGTACCGGTTTGAACATAATCGAAACCCAAAAATAACTGAATATTAGAATCAATCCGCCATAAACCAAATAATAGATCCACCCCCGGTTGGCAAAAACATTACCTAGTTCAATTGCCCAATTCAAATCTAGAGCTGCGCCAAGCGTACGAAGAAGTTGAGCCGGAAACATCAAGATGGCACTGGCGAAAATAACAGGCATGACTCCGGCGTAATTAACTTTGAGCGGAAGGAAGGAACTTTGACCGCCAAACACTTTGCGTCCTACCATACGTTTGGCGTATTGAACGGGGATTTTTCTTTGGGCTTGTGTAACGGCTATGATTCCGCACACGACCAGAAGGAAGAGACCAATCATCAAAAGTGCTTTCAGAAGTACCATCTTGTCATCGGTGGACTCAAAAATCATTACATACGCATCATGCAGTGCCTTTGGCAGGTCCGCCAGAATACCAACAGTAATAAGTAAGGAAATACCATTTCCTATTCCGCGTTGGGTAATCTGTTCTCCCAACCACATAAGAATAAGCGACCCCGTGGTGAGAAACACCACGGTCAGAAGAAGAAACAAGAAAGGCGAGTTGGGGTCGAAAACTACAATATTTCCGAATTTGCCGGGGTCGAAACCATTGATTAAACTACCCGGACTGTCTCGCAAGGCTACTGCCAGTAGCCCGCCTTGAACCATACAGATTACTATAGTGAGATAGCGCGTATATTGTGATATTTTTTGCCTACCAGGTTCACCCTCTTGTTGCAAACGGGCAAGTTGAGGGAAAACCGCACCCATCAACTGCATGATGATTGAGGCACTTATGTAAGGCATGATACCCAATGCGAAAAGAGCACCATTAAGAAGCGCTCCTCCCGTAAACATATTGTAGAAACCGAGAATATCATTGTTGCCGGTATCGTCCCTCTGAGTTTCTTGGTATTCAAAAAATTCCTTGATGGGAGTAGGGTCAACGCCGGGCAAAGGAATGTTTGCTCCAACTCGAGCAATAAAAAGCAAAGCCAAGGTGAAGAAAATCTTCTGCCTAAGCTCAGGAATCTTGAGAGAGTTGGTAAACGCTGAAAGCATAATCAAATAGATTTAGCCAGAGTTATTCCGAAATAAAAGTTCCGCCGGCAGCTTCAATTTTTTCTTTTGCCGATTTTGAGACTAAAGAAACGTCAATCGAATAAGCCTTGTCAACGTCACCGGTACCCAAGAGTTTGACTAATTTGGAATTAGGGCGAATCAAGCCTGCTAGTTTCAAGCTTTCTAAATCGACCTTCTCTCCAACAACCTTCGAGAGATCCGATAGGTTAACAACCGAACAAGGTTTTTGGAAACGGGCTCGGTTAAAACCTCTTTGAGGTAACTTGCGGAACAGAGGCATCTGCCCGCCCTCGAAACCAGCTCTCAAAGAGTAGCCAGCCCGTGCACCAGCACCCTTGTGTCCGCGACAACAAGTTTTACCGTGTCCATTCCCTTCGCCTCTGCCCAGGCGCCTTTTTACTTTGTTGGAGCCTGCGGGTATTTCGTTTTCTTTCATGACCAAGTAATTTTTTAAGATGTGGGCTCTACGGTCTCAGCTAGCACTGGCTGAGGTTCCGTTGATATTCGAGTAAAAGATGGACCCTGAACTTCCTCACCCCGAATATTCGAAATTTGATCGGCGGTACGAAGTCGAGAAAGACCGTTAAGCGTAGCCGTGACAACGGACAATTGGTTGTTGGAGCCTAGCGATTTGGATAAAACGTTTTTAATCCCAGCTGCTTCAAGAACAGCTCTCACGCCACCACCGGCAATAATGCCGGTACCTGGGCGGGCAGGGCGAAGAAGTACCTTTCCTCCATCGTAGGTTCCCAAAATAGGATGGGGAATGGTATCGCCGGAAATTGAAACGGGTCCCATCGCTTTTTTAGCCTTGTCGGTGCCTTTGCGTATCGCATCAGGGACCATTTGAGCCTTACCATAGCCAAAGCCGACATTCCCTTCTTGATCACCAACTACGACCAAGGCGGCAAAACTAAATCTACGCCCGCCCTTGACGACTTTGGCGCATCGATTGATGTGGACGACTTTTTCAAAAAGTTCTGGGCCTTCATCCGGTGACACGACTTCTTTGGTATTCTTTTTTCTGCGGTTTGGTTGACTCATAACTTAAAAGGTAAGGCCTTCTTTTCGAAGTGAATCCGCGAACGCCTTGACGCACCCATGATATTTCCGACCTGCTCGGTCGAAAACGACAGTGGAAACGCCTATTTCTTTTATTTTGGTTCCGAAGGCGGCACCTAGTTTTTCGGCACCGGCGACATTGGGAAGGATTTCCTTGAATTCGGCATGGGTTGTGGCAATGGCTGCAACAGTGTGTGACTTTTCGTCGTCAATGCACTGTGCATGAATATTTTTATTCGAAAATCGAACACAGACCCTAGGCCGATCCGCTGTTCCATTTATTTTCTTTCGAATTCTCCAACGCCTCTTTTGGGCAAGTTCTTTTTTCTTTGAAAGCTTCATCTTAAATTATTTTAGGCTGATTTCTTTCCTTCCTTCCGACGGACGTATTGTCCAAGAATTCTCACACCTTTTCCTTTGTAAGGCTCAACAGGATAGTAGCTCTTTATTTCGGCCGCAACTTGTCCCACTTTTTGTTTGTCGGGGCCTTCAACGTGTATCTTAACGTTATCGGCAACCGTAATCGCAACTCCTTCGGGAATGGGATGTTCGACGGGATGAGAATAGCCTAGCTCCAAATCGATGATCGCACCTTTAACCGTGGCCCTGAAACCTACGCCCTCAATGAGCAAATCCTTGCTGTAAGGCTCTACAACACCTTTAACCATGTTGGCTATAATCGAGCGGGTCGTTCCATACTGCGAACGCGCCTCACGACTTTCATCAGTTGGATTCACTACAACCTGCTCACCTTCAACTGTTATCGCGGCTAAAGGAGAAAAGGTTTTGGATAGATTACCCTTTGGCCCTTTTACGTGAATGGTGTTTTGTTCAAGGGTAATCTCTACACCTGATGGAATGTCTACGGGTACTTTACCTATTCTGCTCATGAATGAAAATCCTTTATGCCTTAGTTACCAAACGCTGCAGAGGAGTTCTCCTCCAAGCTTGTTTTTTCGTGCCGTCTTGTCGTCAACAATTCCTTGAGGCGTACTGAGAATGGATACGCCCAACCCACCGAGGACACGGGGAATATCCCGATATCCACAATAGGACCTGCGTCCAGGGGTACTAATTCGATTGATGCCCCTGATGGCATGTTCACCATCCACGTACTTGAGTTGGACCTCTAAACATTTGTGACCTTTATCGGACTTGGCTTCGGAGCAATCCAAAACAAAGCCTCTCTCCTTGAGAATTGAAACGATTCCAGCACGGAGATTCGAATGAGGGTAGGTGCAAGATGACTTGCCGGCTTGGCCCGCATTTCGAATAACGGTTATAAAATCTCCTATTGTATCATGAACGGACATATCTAGTATGGTTGGGTGGTTGCCTACCAAGATGCTTTGATGACTCCGGGCACCTTGCCTTGAAGTGCAAGTTCGCGGAAACTAATACGAGACAAACCAAATTTTCTGATAGTGGCTCTCGGTCTCCCCGTTAAAGTGCAACGATTGACCAATCGAACGGCCGATGAATTGCGTGGCAGCTTAGCCAATTTGGCTTGAGCTGCGTAAAATTCTTCTTCGCTGACCTCGGGGTCGGCTATTATTTTTTTGAGAGCAGCGCGCTTGGAAGCGTAACGGGCTACCATTCTCTCTCTTTTCTTATTGCGTTCAATGACTGACTTTTTTGCCATGGTATAAAAGGTTGGAAAATTAAGCGGCTTCTTGTGAGGAGCTTTCGCTGGAATGCTTGCGAAAGGGCATGCCTAAGAGTTTGAGTAGTTCATGGCCTTCTTCGTCCGATTCGGCAGAAGTGACTATGGATATATCGAGGCCGGTGTTTACTCGTTGGCGTTCGACGTTGATTTCAGGAAAAATACTGTGGTCGGTAATTCCCAAGGTATAATTACCGCGGCCATCCAACTTGGATGGAACGCCTCTGAAATCACGGATATTGGGGAGGGCAATTGCAATAAGTCTGAGAAGAAACTCCCACATCTCATTGCCCCTTAAGGTTACCTTGATGCCGACCGGCATACCTTCACGGAGTTTAAAGTTCGAAACGCTGACCTTGGCTTTCACGACAACCGGCGCTTGTCCGGCCAAAGAAGCGATGTCTTTTCTGAGCTCAGTTATTCCGTTTTTGTCTAACTCAACGCCGAAGGAACTGTTAAGTACGACTTTTTCTATTTTGGGTGCTTGGTGAACGTTTGCATATCCTTGACTCTTCATCAAGGAAGGTACGGCTTCCTCAGCGTAAATTCTTTTAAGTTCGGGAATGTTCATAACTTCAATAATTGGGGAAAATCTCAGGAGAATTATTTGGTTTGAGCGGCCAACATAACGTTCGAATAATGAATGGACGCTTCTCTTTCAACGATCGAACCCTGTGGATTGTCTTGCGATTTGCGCTCGTGTTTCTTGATCATATTGACCCCTTCGACAATGACTCGATTCTTGTCGCGCAAGACCTGCAAAACTTTGCCTTTCTTGCTTTTGTGGTCTCCCGCGATGACAACGACTTCGTCTCCCTTTTTTATACTCTTTGCCATAATTACAAAACCTCTGGGGCTAATGATATGATCTTCATGTATTTTTGCCTGAGCTCACGAGCAACAGGTCCGAAAATGCGGGTACCCTTGGGTGTTCCGTCATCGTTGACTATAACTACGGCATTTTCGTCAAACCTTAGGTAACTACCATCTCTTCGTCTCATTGGAGCACGAGTCCTAACAACAACAGCTCTTACCACGGTTCCTTTTTTGACAGAAGCTTCAGTAGAGCTTTCTTTAACGTGACAGACGATTATGTCACCGATGGAGGCGGTTTTTTTGTTCTGACCAATTCGTCGAATCATCCGGACTTTCTTAGCCCCGGTATTATCGGCCACCTCGAGTCTGCTTAGTAGTTGTATCATGGCTTAAATTTTAAACGACAGGAGCCTTTTCGATTATTTCAAGGACACGCCACCGCTTCATCTTGCTTAGGGGTCGTGTCGCTACAATACGAACCTTGTCCCCGACTTTAGAATCATTGCTTTCGTCATGTACGTGCACAGTCGTCTTTCGACGAATCTCCTTTTTGTAGAGAGGATGGGGAATCTTATATTCATAAACGACCTTAACAGACTTTTCACCCGTCTTCGATCTTACAACTCCGATTAGCTCTTTACGATTGTTTCTTGTGGATTCTACACTCATTTGAAAAGTATTTAATTTTCCTGGTTTTGGTGAAGCACGGTACGAATGCGCGCACGATCACGCCTGATGCTTTTGATCAAGTGGGGTTTTTCAACTTGCCCGGTTTGTTTTCGAACCTGCAAATGCAATAATTCGTCACCAAGTTCACGGTGTTTCTTCTGCAATTCCGCTTTGGAGAGCTCCTTGATTTCAGAAAATTTCATAGTACTAAAAAGTTTGAGCACGAGTAATCAGGCGACATCGGAAAGGAAGCTTGGCATCTGCCAAGCCAAGCGCTTCACGAGCAAGCGACAAGGAACAGCCGGCTATTTCGAACAAAACATGACCTGGCTTGATAACGGCAACCCAATGATCGACTGGTCCCTTTCCTTTTCCTTGCCTAGTTTCAGCAGGTTTTTTCGTAACGGGCTTGTGAGGAAAAACACGAATCCATACTTTTCCTTTCCTTTTTAAATGACGGTTGATTGCCACACGTGCAGATTCAATCTGGTTAGATGTCATTCTGCCTCGCGTTAAAGACTGTATTCCGAACTCCCCAAAAGAAACCGTGTTGCCGCGAGACGCAGTCCCGCGCACGCGTCCTTTGTGAACTTTGCGAAATTTCGTACGTGATGGAAGTAACTTTGGCATGATGAGTCGTAAGTTGGCGGATCAAAAAATCTTGTCTTCGTCTTTGAGGCAAATCCAGCATTTGATACCTATGATGCCATAGACGGTATTGGCTTCGACCAAACCATAATCAATATTTTCTCGTAGAGTGTGTAAGGGGACACGGCCCTCGCGCTGTTGTTCGGTCCGTGCGATGTCAGCACCAGCCAAGCGTCCGGCACATTGAATTCTAATCCCTTCCGCACCCATGGACATGGTGGTTTGGACTGCCTTTTTCATTGCTCTTCGAAAAGCAATTCTGCGCTCAAGTTGCAGTGCAACGTTTTCCGCTACAAGAGAAGCAACAAGGTCAGGTTTTTTTATTTCCTGAATTTCAAGCCTCACGTCCTTACCGGTAACACGGTTCAAGGAATCTCTAAGGGAATCAAGTTCCTGTCCTTTACGTCCAATCACTATACCTGGCCGTGCCGTCCATATGGTGACTCGTGTTCTTGTGGAAGCTCTTTCTATAACGACACGCGGCACGGATGCAAAACGCAGTTTCTTTTCCAAAAAACCGCGTATAACGTTATCTTCAGCCAAAAACTTAGAATAATCGTTTTTGTTTGCATACCAACGCGCACTCCAGTTTCTACGAACTCCTAGCCTAAAACCAATTGGATTAACTTTCTGTCCCATAATAAATTAAGCTTCGTCTGTTAAGGTGATACGGAGATGGCTCATCCTTTTTTTGTAGGGGTGAGCAGAACCGCGTGCACATGGTCTAAAGCGCTTTAAAGCCGGCCCCTCTTCGACAATGGCTTCGCTGATGATCAAATCATCGGCGTTCAAATTAGAATTGTTTTCCGCGTTTGCCATTGCCGAGCGTAAGGTCTTACCCAAAAGACGAGCTGCTTTTCGGGGAATAAATTTTAAAATGGATACGCCCTCTGTTGCCTTCTTACCGGGGAGTATGCGAGCCACCTCTCTTGCCTTTTTGGGAGAGATTCTCATGTATTTGGAGTATGACTTGATTTCCATAGTCTACTTTTGGGTGTGAGGATTGTGTGACTTGAAAGTTCGTGTAGCCGAAAACTCTCCCAACTTATGTCCAACCATGTTTTCGGTAACATAAACGGGAAGAAAGTTCTTACCATTGTGTACTGTGAAATTGAGGCCAACGAAGTCTGGAGTTATGGTTGAACGCCTAGACCAAGTTTTGATTGGTTTGCGATCGCCACTGGACTGTGCCTGGGAAACCTTCTTCATGAGATTAGAATCGACGAAGAAGCCTTTTTTTATAGATCTTGTCATGGAATAAAATTATTTGAGCCTTCTGCCGTTCCGGCGAACGAGGATTTGTGAATTGGATGGCTTGGATTTTTTTCTGGTAGGGAAACCCTTGGAGAGTTGGCCCCAAGGGGAGGAGGGATGACCTCCACCCGAGGTTCTGCCTTCTCCGCCGCCCATCGGATGATCGACGGGATTCATGGCTACACCACGAACACGAGGACGACGGCCTTTCCAGCGATTTCTTCCCGCTTTTCCAATAGTAGATTTTTGGTGACTGGCATTTCCTACGGAACCAATAGTCGCGCGGCAATTTTCCTTAACAAGGCGAATTTCTCCACTTGGCATCTTCAATGAAGCTTGCCCTCCGTCTATTGAAACCAAACGGACTTCAGAGCCAGCGGAGCGAGCAATGACCGCCCCAGCGCCAGGAAGCATTTCTACGCAATGGACCTTTGTGCCCATCGGAAGCATATTCAAAGGAAGACAATTTCCTGGCTCAAAATCGATTTTGTCATTTGAACTCAACACGGTGTCTCCGACATTGAGATCGGCCGGCGCCAAAATGTAGGCTTTTTCTCCATCGGAATACTCCAATAAAGCCAAATGGGCAGTACGATTAGGATCGTATTCGAAAGCAATCACAGTAGCTGTCTCGTCCAATCGCTGCCTGCGGAAATCAATTTGACGGTAAAGACGCTTATGGCCTCCGCCCCTGCGACGGGATGTTATTCTGCCGTATGCATTGCGACCCTTCTTGCGATGAACTCCTTTTGTCAAGGACTTTTCAGGGCGCTTATCGGACAGCTCAACCTTGTTCTTGAAGTAAAAACGGCCGGAGGGGGTAACTGGTTTTTGTTGTACTACTGGCATGAGTTTCTTCCTCTTATTAGGCCAAGTCAATGCTGTCGCCAGCTTGCAAGGTAATGACGGCTTTCTTAAAGCCACTGGTAAACCCCTGCTTGTTTCGACGGGTTCTATCCCTTTTGGCCTTGGGCTTTACATTTAGAACATTCACTTTCAATACTTTTACTCCGAAAGCATTTTCGACAGCGGTCTTAACATTGGTTCGTGAAGCACTGCTGGATACGATGAAGGAGTATTTGTTGAGGTTGGCGGAAAGCATAGTTGCCTTCTCCGTCAACAAGGCTTGATTTAATATGGAAACTGTTTCTTTCATGACTTGGGTTCCTCGTTACCAAATTTTGCAAGAATGACATCCAACCCCTTGAGGCTAAAGATGATTTGATCAGCCTGTACGATATCCAATGCGTTGAGATCTTGAGCTCTTCCCAAACGTGCATGGGATAAATTTCTGCCAGCAAGTCCGACTTGATCGGTGAAAGCATCCGAAATAACCAAAATTTTCTTGGACTCTGGTGCGATGGAAACAAGGAGTGACTTGAAGAGTTTTGTTTTAGGTTCAGCTACTGACCATTCTTCTATTAAAGAAATATTTTCTGCAGCTGCCTGATCGCAAAGTGCTCTTTCCATCGCCAAGTGCTTGATTTTCTTGTTAACCTTCTGGTTGTAAGAACGAGGTCTTGGACCAAAAGCTACTCCTCCACCACGACGCTGAATCGATCGCTTATCTCCGGCACGCCCAACTCCCAAACCTTTTTGTCTGTGAATTTTCTTACCGGAACCCGCGACTTCGGCTCGGGTTTTAGTGGAGGCATTGCCCTGCCTTTGGTTCGCATGTGTGGCTATTATAACCTGACGAAGAGCATCCTGACCTTTTCCTTCCTCCATAGTGGGAAAGTGTGGAACATCATGTTCGCTGGAAGAGGTACCGTCGGTCTTAAACAACTTGAATTTCATAATACTGTGCTTAGGAGGGGTTCTTGGATTTCTTCGCCACCCGCAGGGTAATGATAGAGCCCTTGTGACCAGGAACACTGCCTTTGACCAAAATCAGGTTCTTTTCGGCAAGTATTTTAACTACGGCAAGGTTTTGGGTCGTACGGCTGACGTCCCCCATGTGACCAGGCATCTTCTTGTTTTTGAAGACACGTCCAGGCCACTGGCAGAGTCCATATGAGCCCCCCCTGCGATGGAACATTGATCCGTGAGATGCAGGTCCACCCGCAAAATTCCAACGTTTAACTACACCCTGAAAGCCTCTGCCTTTTGTTTTGGAAACGACGTCGATCATTTTAACATCCTTGAAATGATCTACAGTGATTGCGTTTCCGCGCTCGAAATCATGTTCATCCGGGCACCTTATTTCTTGGGCAACCTGCTGTGCGTCAACACCAGCTTTCACAGCATGACCTTTGGAGCAATTGTTTGCTTTGTTGGGCGACTTCCCTTGCGGATTGTATCCGATTTGAATGGCTGAGTAACCATCTTTGTCAATTGTCTTGACCTGAAGGACGGGACATGGACCAGCTTCTATTATAGTGACCGGAACAAGATTATTGTCACTATCGTACACTTGGGTCATCCCAAGCTTTTTACCTAGTATTTGAAGTTTCATACTTTAAGCGGCAGGCGGCGAATGCCATTTGAGAACCTGCTTTAAAGGTTTTGTTTTGTTAAACGTTGATGTTAATTTCTACACCTGCCGGCAAATTGAGTTTCTTAAGTTCGTCGACGGTTTGTACAGTTGGTTCGATGATATCGATAAGTCGTTTGTGAGTTCGTAATTCGAATTGATCCATGGATTTCTTATCCACGTGCGGTGACCGGTTGACTGTGTATCTCTCTATGCGCGTTGGCATGGGGATCGGTCCGGCAACACGAGCACCTGTGCGTTTAGCCGTATCGACGATATCTGATGCGGACTGATCAATGACCCGATAATCGAAGCCCCTGAGTTTAATTCGTATGCGTTGTCCGTTCATTATTAAGTACGAGCTGGTTCTCGAGATGATGTTTCAACAATTCCTTGAACAAGGCTTTGGGGTACTTGCTCGAAATGCGAGGGGGTCATGGAATAATCTGCTCTTCCCGAAGAGAGGGAGCGCATGTCAGTTGAATAACCAAACATATTTTCGAGCGGTACGAAAGCGTCTATAACGCAGACAGTACCTCTTGTTTCCATCCCCTGAATCTGGCCACGGCGACGATTGAGATCTCCCATCAATTCTCCCTGATATTCATCGGGAGTTGAAACTTCAACTTTCATGATTGGCTCCAATAAAATAGGAGAGGCTTTTTGCATAGCGTCCTTGAAAGCAAAAATTCCTGCCATTTTGAAAGCCATTTCAGATGAATCAACATCATGAAATGAACCGTCTAACAAAGTTACTTTAAAGTCTATAACGGGATAACCAGCAACAACCCCTCCTAACGCTGCTTCTTTAATTCCATCGAAGGTAGGTTTTATGAACTCCTTGGGTATCGCTCCACCAACGATTTTGTTTTCAATCTCAACGCCCTTTCCTTTTTCTTGCGGTTCAAGATTGATGACGGCATGACCATATTGGCCGCGACCACCAGATTGTCTGACGAATTTGCCTACGCCCTCGGAAGCGTTCAGCATGGTTTCGCGATAAGCGATTTGTGGCTTTCCTGCAGTTGCTTCGACTTTAAACTCACGAAATAAGCGGTCACGAATAATGTCGAGATGCAACTCACCCATCCCCGCAATAATCGTTTGACCTGTCTCCTCGTTCGTAGTCAAGGCAAAGGTCGGGTCTTCTTCCGCCAAACGTTGTAAGCCGATTCCCATCTTCTCTTGGTCAGCTTTGGTCGCCGGTTCGATGGACATGGATATGACTGGTTCGGGGAATGAGGGAGGCTCGAGCCGGATATCGAGGTCTCTGTCAGCTAAAGTGTCTCCGGTTACGACATCCTTTACTCCAATGAGCGCACAGATATCACCCGAGTAAGCGACTTCGATGTCCTCTCTGGCATCCGCTTTCATGATCATGAGCCTGGATACACGCTCGGTTTTCCGAGTGCGTGGGTTGTATAGGGGCGTTCCTTTTTTAAGAGTACCTTGGTAAATGCGGAAAAAGACCAATTTGCCTACGTAAGGATCGGTCATCAACTTAAAGGCTAATCCAGCTACTTTTGCAGAATCGTCGGGTTTGATCGCTGTTTCGACACCGTCCGAATCTTCACCCTTCATTGGAGGAAGATCAAGTGGGTTTGGGAGGTAGTCGACCACTGCGTCCATGAGCATTTGAACACCTTTGTTCTTAAATGCACTTCCGGGAATAACTCCTACGAACTTGAGGGAAAGTGTAGCTTTACGGATGGCGAGTTTGAGTTCGTCTTGAGAAATGTCCTCTCCGCCGAGGTACTTTTCTGCAATTTCGTCGTCAAAATCAGATACCGCCTCTATAAGAGACTCGCGGTATTCATCGGCCTGACTTTGGAGTTCGGAGGGGATTTCAACATAGTCGAATTTGACCCCGGATTCATCGCTTGCATCGTAAACACACGCTTTCATCTTGACGAGATCAATGAGGCCATTGAACTGGTCCTCGGCACCAATGGCCAGATAGAGAGGATGAGCATTTGCCCCAAGCTTGTCTCGCATTGTTTGGACCGCATTCAAGAAATCCGATCCCATCCGATCCATCTTGTTGATGAAAGCCAAGCGAGGGACGCTGTATTTGTCCATTTGCCGCCATACTGTCTCGGATTGTGGTTGCACGCCTTCGACAGAGGTGAAAACTGCAACAGCTCCATCAAGAACACGCAAGGAGCGCTCTACCTCAGCAGTGAAATCAACGTGACCAGGAGTATCGATAATATTAATACGATGATCGATTCCAGTGAAAGGACCGTCACTTGTGGTCCACCCGCATGATATTGCGGCTGAGGTTATGGTAATACCCCGTTCGCGTTCTTGCTCCATCCAATCGGTTACCGCGGCTCCCTCATGAACTTCGCCAATCTTGTGGATAACTCCTGAATAGAAAAGGACACGCTCGGTGCAAGTGGTTTTGCCAGCATCGATGTGTGCGGCTATTCCGATATTTCTGGTATGCTCAAGTACCGTTGGGCGCTCACTTGAATTAGCAGAAGAAAATTGACCGTCTTGGCTCATTTGAAAAGAATAATTACCGCTTTACCAACGAAGGTGAGCGAATGCGCGATTGGCTTGAGCCATCTTGTGAGTTTCCTCGCGTTTTTTCACCACGGATCCAGTGTTGTTGTATGCGTCAATCAGTTCAGTGGCCAAGGACTCCGACATGGTTGATCCCTTACGGGCCGATGCCGCTTTTACAACCCAACGGAAAGCTAAACTCTGTTGACGCTCAAATGGGACTTCGATCGGTACTTGATAGGTTGCTCCGCCTACTCGACGACTCTTTACCTCGATTTTGGGACGGATGTTTTCCAATGCGCCAAGTACAAGTTCGACGGGATTTCCCTTTTCGAGCTTTTCCGCCATTTTTTCAATCGCACCGTATACGATACGCTGTGCGATTGATTTTTTACCGCTCTTCATGACTGAATTAACCAGTGTACTGATCAACGGACTCCCATGAAGAGGATCCGGTATTCCTGGTCGTTTGGTTGCTTTGCGTCGACGTGACATGGCTATTTCCTAGGTCGTTTTACTCCGTATTTGGAGCGGCTTCTCCTGCGCTTCTCAACACCTTGGCAATCCAAAGTGCCTCGCACAATGTGATAGCGAACACCATTCAAGTCCTTGACTCTGCCTCCACGAAGCAAAACGATACTGTGTTCTTGGAGGGTATGTCCCTCGTCGGGTATGTAAGCAATAACTTCATGGCCAGTCGTCAGGCGCACTTTGGCTACCTTGCGGATGGCGGAATTCGGTTTTTTAGGCGTTCTTGTGGTGACTTGCACACAGACGCCTCTGCGAAAAGGGCAAGCCTTTAGTGCAGGTGATTTGGTCTTGGCTTTTTGCAAGCGACGACCTTTGCGAACCAGTTGGTTAATCGTAGGCATGGAGTAGGAATTTAGGGAAAAACGATAAGTAGTAACGTGTATTTGATTTAGCTCAAGTCTTTTTTATCGCAAAATGATCTATGTTTACCCGCTAGACAACTTCTTCCTGAGCTACTTCGGGTTTTCCGGAGCCAAGACTATCTATCTTGAGTCTACGCCACTTAGGTAGACCAGTGCCGGCAGGAATCAAGTGGCCCATGATGACGTTTTCTTTGAAACCTTTGAGTTCATCAACCTTCCCCAGCGTTGCTGCGTTGGTAAGAACCCGAGTGGTTTCCTGGAAAGAAGCTGCGGATATGAAACTGTCAGTCTCCAAAGAAGCCTTGGTTATTCCCAAAAGGATAGGCTCGCCTTCGGCTGGCTTTCCACCTTTCTCGGCAATCAGATCATTCGCATCCATAAAGGCGAATCTGTCGATTTGATCGCCCCAAAAGAAGTCCGTGTCGCCAGTATCGGTAATACGAACCTTGAAAAGCATTCGCGAAATGATGACCTCGAGGTGCTTGTCGCTGATGGTAACCCCTTGCAAACGATAAACCTTTTGAATTTCCTCAATGAGATACTCTTGGACGGCAGATGGTCCGAGTATCTCCAAGATTTCATGCGGATCCTTGGCGCCCTCCGTTATCAATTGCCCTTTCTGCGCAAAGTCGCCAGGCTGTACAAGAACATGCTTTCCGTGAGGGATAAGGTGTTCCTCCACTTGGCCAGATTCTTCGTTGGTGACCAGAAGCCTCTTTTTGGATCGAAGGGTACCCGCTTCGGATACAATTCCATCTATTTTCGCCATCTGTCCAACATTACCCTCTTTTGGTCTACGAGCCTCGAAGAGTTCTGCGACCCTCGGCAGTCCCCCCGTTATATCTTGGGTTTTAGACGCCTGTCTTGGAGTTTTGGCAATGATTGATCCTGCATCTATTTTGGTTCCTTCATCAACTGCAACCTGAGCTCCAGTTGGAACGGAATAAGTTGCCAAAGCGTTTCCACTGGAGTCCTTTACTATAACTTGGGGATGCAAGTCTTCTTTGTGCTCGATGACAACCATGGACCTACCTCCCGATGCATCTCTTTCGACTTTTGTCGTAACACTCGGAAGCATGTCTTCAAATGCGATTGTTCCTTTCTTTTCGGAAAGAATCGGAATATTGTAAGGGTCCCATTGGGCAAGTAGTGCTTCTTCTTCGGCCATATCGCCGTCTTTATAATGCAAGAGGGCACCGGCAGGGATAGGATAATCGTCAACTATCCGGTCATCGGCATCCAAAACTTGAATGGATCCTGTTTTATTCAGCGTCACTTGCTGCTGGCTTGCAAGAGTAACCAACCTGAGTCCCTTGAACTTAAGCTTACCGGCCTTACGAATGTTAATCACTGGATCTTCGCGACCAGCACTCGCAATACCTCCGATATGGAAGGTTCTCATGGTCAACTGCGTACCAGGTTCTCCAATCGATTGAGCCGCAATAATTCCAACGGAGGAGCCCTCCTTAACCAAACTATTTGTGGATGGGTCAATACCATACTCCAATGCAGTAAGACCATTCTTAATACGACTCGAAAGCGGGGACATCATGCGAACTCTCGTAATGCCAAGGGCGTCAATCTTTGAAGCAATTTCTTCGGTTACCAAAGCACCTGACGCAACTACTTTTTCGGATGGATTGGAAGGGTCATATACGTCGTCAGTCGAATACCTGCCGATTATCCTGTCTCGAAGAGGAACCACTTCATTGTCGCCCTCCATGATTGCTTTCTTAACCACGCCGTCTCTTCGTCCGTCATCCTTGCATACAATAATGCAATCCATCGCCACGTCACAGAGTTTTCTAGTCAAATAGCCGGCATCCGCTGTTTTCAAAGCCGTATCCGCCAAGCCCTTCCGAGCACCATGGGTCGACATAAAATATTCAAGGACAGAAAGTCCCTCGCGGAAGGAAGCAAGGATAGGTTGCTCGATAATCTCGCCGGAAGGTTTGGCCATCAACCCACGCATTCCGCATAATTGCCGTACTTGCTGACGGTTACCTCGTGCTCCGGAGTCCATCATGAGATATACAGGATTAATGGTATCTTTGCCCAAATTGTGTTCCAATGACTTGAAAACCTCTTTGGCAATGTCGTCGGTGGCAGTTGTCCAAACATCGATGATTTTGTTGTGGCGCTCACCGCGGGTAATGATTCCTTTCTTGAACTGATCCTCGATCTTGTCGATTTCCTTACGAGCAACAGAGATCCTCTTTTTCTTTTCGGAAGGAATAATCATGTCGAAAATTCCTATCGAAATTCCTGCTTTCGTCGCCATGTCGAACCCAAGTTCCTTGAGGCGGTCAAGAGACTCGATTGTTTCTTCTTTTCCTTTGAGCTTGAAGGTCTCGAGAATGAGATTCCCCAAATCACCCTTTAGTGCAGGTTGGTTGAAAAAACCAAGTTCATCTGGCCAAATTGTGTTGAATAGGACACGTCCGACTGTAGTTCTGATAACAGTTCTCTTGGTAATTCCATACAAGGTTTCATGACCTTTGTCGGGATTCTTAAGATTGATCCAGTCATGAAGGTGAAGAACGCCTTCCTGAAGTGCCCCCAGAGCTTCCTCCAAAGAACCAATCAAAGGGCATTTATCGTCTGGGTTGGACTCGCCGGATTTGGGGTTCATGGTAAGAAAGTATGAACCTAGAACAATGTCTTGAGAAGGGGTCAGGATTGGCTTTCCACTTGAGGGAGAGAATATGTTATGTGTCGCCATCATCAAAAGCTTTGCTTCCATGATCGCTTCTACCGACAACGGGACGTGAACGGCCATTTGGTCTCCATCAAAATCTGCATTATAAGCCGTACAAACCAATGGATGAACTCGTATTGCGTTTCCTTCAATCAGAACTGGTTCAAAAGCCTGAATGGACAAGCGGTGAAGGGTGGGAGCCCGATTAAGAAGAACGGGGTGCCCTTTGGTTACCTCCTCTAAAATGTCCCAAACTTCAGGAGATCTGCTTTCGATCATTTTACGGGCACCGCGGACGGTATGAACAAAACCAAGTTCCTTAAGGCGACGAATGATAAACGGCTCAAAAAGAATAAGGGCCATTTTCTTGGGCAATCCGCATTGGTGCAATTTAAGTTCGGGGCCAATAACAATTACCGATCTACCAGAATAATCGACGCGCTTACCCAATAAATTTTGCCGAAAACGACCCTGTTTGCCTTTCAGCATATCACTGAGTGACTTGAGGGCTCGATTGCCGGATCCAGTTATGGCGCGACCGTGCCTGCCATTGTCAAAAAGTGCATCCACGGCTTCCTGAAGCATGCGTTTTTCGTTATGGATTATGACGTCCGGAGTCTTCAGTTGGAGAAGATTCTTCAGGCGGTTGTTTCGGTTAATCACACGCCTGTACAAGTCGTTGAGGTCACTCGTTGCAAAACGACCGCCCTCCAAAGGAACCAAGGGGCGCAGATCCGGTGGAATCACCGGTATGGAATCCAAGACCATCCACTCGGGAGAAGCACCGGAATTGATGAACCCTTGAATGACTTTCAGACGACTGGACAGTTTCTTTTTAATCTGCTTTGACTTGGTATCATGAACTTGATCGTAGAGATCCTCAAGCTCTTCTTCCAAATTGATGCGGCCAAGGACGTCGCGGACAGCCTCTGCTCCCATTTTTGCTTCGAAATCATCGCCAAATTCATCTTGTGCTTCGCGAAATTCTTTATCCGAAAGCAATTGTTTTTCCTCCAGAGGAGTGCTACCAGGATCGNTAACCATATACTGCTCGTAATAGAGAACTCTTTCCAAGCTCTTTGCCGTCATATTGAGCAATAGACCCAAGCGGCTCGGCATACTCTTTANGAACCAAATGTGCGAAACGGGGACGGCAAGTTCAATATGACCCATGCGATCTCGTCGGACGCGAGATACGGTAACCTCGACTCCACATCGGTCACAAATAACGTCTTTGTATTTGATGCGCTTATATTTACCGCAGGCACATTCATAGTCTCTAACCGGACCGAATATCTTCTGACAAAACAAACCTCCTGGTTCTGGTTTGAAAGTACGGTAATTAATGGTTTCAGGGTTCTTGACCTCACCTTTGGACCAAGAACGGATGACATCCGGAGAGGCTACCGTGATTGACACGCGGTCCATGGGTCCTACTTCTACACCTAATGCTTCGCTAACTGCTTCTACGCTCATATTTTGCCTTATGGTAAATTGTATAAATAAGTTGTTCGGGAAATCAGAGTGAATCAGCACCAAGGACCCTGATGTCCAAGCACAGACTCTGCATTTCTTTCATGAGAACGTTAAATGATTGAGGAGTACCAGCTTGTAAAGAATTGTCTCCCTTGACCAATGATTCATATATTTTGGTTCTTCCAGCTACGTCATCCGATTTAACCGTCAGAATTTCCTGAAGGGTGTAAGCCGCTCCGTACGCCTCAAGCGCCCAAACCTCCATCTCCCCAAATCTCTGACCTCCATATTGCGCCTTCCCTCCAAGGGGTTGTTGCGTGATCAAACTGTAAGGGCCAACAGCACGAGCATGTATCTTACTTGAAACCAAATGATTTAGTTTCAGCATGTACATATAGCCTACGACGATTTTTTGGTAAAAAGGTTCTCCCGTACAACCGTCATAAAGAACTGATTTTCCGGTATCAGGAAGCTTAGCTTCCTTGAGGTACTCTTGGATCCTGTTTTCTGAGATACCGTCAAAGATTGGAGTTGCAACCTTAAGTCCTAATTTCTTGCAAGCCCAACCCATATGAGTTTCCAAAACCTGACCAACGTTCATTCGACTTGGAACACCCAGAGGGTTTAAGCAAATTTCGATTGGTGTTCCGTCGGGAAGGAAAGGCATGTCCTCTTCGGCAACTATCTTGGCAACAACGCCTTTGTTGCCATGGCGACCTGCCATCTTATCGCCAACGCGCATCTTTTGTTTTTTGGCTACGAAGACTCGGACATTCTTTATTGCCCCTTGGTTGATTGAATCACCTTGTTCAATGGCTTCTATCTTACGGTCACGATCATCTTCGAGATCCTTGAACTTTGATTCATAGCTTTCGATGATTTCAAAAACTTTGATTCGAACCGGGGAAGGTGGAATTTCAATATACCTGTGAACCGAAGCAAGTCGACGCAACAGCGTCTTGGTTATTTTTCGATTCGATGGAATGATAATGTCTCCGGTCTCAACGTTTGTTACGTTCAGGGGTATTTTCTCGCCCAACAAAATGTTGGACAAAGATTCAGTCAATTGAGCCCGAAGTTCCTCGGTTTGATTACGGAAATCCTCCTTGATCTGCTTCATTTGGCGACGGAAATCCGATGGAGAAAGTTTTTCCTGTTCGGCATCCGTTCGGCTGGAAACTTTAATGTCCATGACAATTCCTTGGGTTCCGGAGGGAACCTTCAGGGAACTATCTTTAACATCAGCGGCTTTCTCTCCAAAGATAGCACGCAACAATTTCTCCTCAGGTGCAAGATCCGTTTCGCTCTTAGGCGTAATTTTACCCACCAAAATGTCGCTTGGTCTCACTTCCGCACCAATCCGAACGACTCCCAGGTGATCAAGGTTTCTTAGTGCTTCCTCTCCGGCGTTCGGTATATCTCGAGTTATCTCTTCGGGTCCCAACTTTGTATCGCGAGCCGTAACCTCAAATTCTTCAATGTGAATCGAAGTGTAGATGTCGTCCTTGATCATTTTTTCCGAGATCAAAATAGCATCTTCGAAATTATAACCCTTCCAGGGCATGAAAGCCACGAGAATATTGCGACCCAAGGCAAGTTCGCCGGAATCAGTGCAAGCGCCATCGGCAAGAGCTTGGCCTACTTTTACTTTGTCTCCCTTGCGGACGATAGGCTTTTGGTTGAAACAAGTTCCGGCATTCGAACGAAGGAACTTTCGTAGATCGTAACAGTAAATTCCACGCTTATGATCGTTTCTGGGTTCCTTTAGAAAACGGGGGGGGAGGGTACCGTCATCAGAAACGACAACACGCATACCGTCGGCGAGCGCAACGATTCCTTCCGAATCCGACACGGTTACCGTCCTTGAATCTTCCGCTACCTTTTTTTCAATACCCGTACCCACCAACGGTGATTCGGATTGTAACAAAGGGACTGCCTGTCTTTGCATGTTCGCACCCATAAGAGCACGGTTGGCATCATCGTGTTCAAGAAAGGGAATGAGACCGGCTGCCACGGATACGACCTGCTTGGGAGAAACATCCATGTACTCCACCTCCTTAGGATCATATTCACCAACTTGATCTCGATATCGACAAGTGACGCGACCAGTCAATTTTCCAGAGGAAGGGTCAATCTCGCAATTTGCTTGAGCGATTAAGAACCTTTCTTCCTCAAAAGCATTGAGGTATTGAACATTCTTTGGGTTTTTGTCGACGACGCCATTTTTGACAGGGTGATAAGGAGACTGAAGGAAGCCGAACTCATCAATCCTAGCATATGTAGCAAGGGTATTTATGAGTCCGATATTTGGACCTTCCGGAGTCTCAATTGGACAAATACGGCCGTAATGCGTAGGGTGTACGTCACGAACCTCAAAGCCCGCCCTCTCTCTGTTCAGTCCACCGGGTCCAAGAGCCGAAAGTCGGCGCTTGTGCGTAAGTTCTGCCAAAGGATTGATTTGGTCTTTGAATTGACTCAATTGGCTACGAGCGAAGAAGTCTCTCACAACCGTGGTCAAAGCTTTCGGGTTAATAAGCTTGCCCGGAGTAAGCGATTCGACACCTTGATCGTAAAGCGTCATACGCTCTCGAACCACCCGTTCCGTTCTGGCTAATCCACTCCGGCAAACATTTGCCAAAAGTTCACCGACCGTACGGACTCGTCGATTTCCCAAGTGGTCGATGTCATCAATACCCATGTCGAAAATAGAACCAGCGTCCTCGCGAGCTTTCTGTTCATTACTCTTGCCGCGCTTCAAGTCGGTAAGCTTGCGAGTAGCCGCTACCAAATCTTCTACGGTGGTGATTCTGACGTCGAGAGGAGTATCGAGATTAAGCTTCAGGTTGAGCATGTGTCGACCAACCTTAGCCAAGTCATAGCGCTTGGAATCAAGAAACAATCTTTTGATTAAAGCTTCGGCATTCGTGCTGTCGGGTGGCTCGCCGGGTCGCAGTTTTTTGTAAATTTCCTTAAGAGCTTCGTCTTTGTTTTTGGTCGTATCCTTCTTGAGGCAACGAATGATGGCACCTTCGTCTACTGAGGTGTCAATGGCGCGAAGCTTGGTCTCTCCTGCCTTCTGAAATGCACGAAGATAAGTTTTGGTCAAAGGCTCAAAAGCTTTTGCCAGGACTGCACCTTTTGCACGGTCGAACATAGGCTCGACCAATACGTAATTGGATACGTTGTCTTTCTTTAACAAATCTTCAATCGACAGAGTGTCTATGTCATAAAAAAGCTCAATGATCTTTTGATCGGAATCTTTATCTTTGTCGGGATCCCAATCCAAGAGCGCCCGCAAAAAAGTGGTAATGAGGAACTTGCGACGACGGCGACGGCGATCCAAATATACATAGAGCAAATCGTGTTGGTCGAACTGAGCTTCTATCCAAGTACCTCGATCGGGAATGATTCTAAATCCATGCAAAGTTTTGCCACTAGTATGAGTGGATTCCTCGAAACTTACGCCAGGCGAGCGGTGAAGTTGACTGACAACGACCCGTTCGGCACCGTTAATGATAAAGGATCCTCTTTCAGTGACAGTAGGAAGTTCGCCCATAAAAATCTCTTCCTCGCTGTAAAAGGGTTTGCTTTGACCTTCGACCTCAAGGCGCAACCTTAGCTTAACCTGAAGTGGAGCTGCATATGTACAGTTTTGATCAATACAGTCCATCTCCGTAAGCTTGGAGTCGCCCACCGAATAACTGACGTATTCAAGACGAGATTTTTCATCATAACTAAGTATGGGAAAAACTTCCTTGAATACAGCCTCCAACCCAGCTTGCTTGCGATGTGTTGCGGGTACGTCCCGTTGCAAAAAATCATGAAAGGAATCGACTTGATTTTGAATCAAGTTCGGGGGATCAATGACTTCGGATAGTTTTCCGAAATTTAGTCTTTTTTTTGAATCCATGACGATTTTATCTGAATTGGAGAGGGTTAGAAAGAAACTGAAAAAGCCGCAGGCTGACTAGCAACCATACGGCTTAGTTAAAATTTAGAGGGAAAAGAAAAGAAACATTACTTAATTTCAGCTTTGGCTCCAGCAGCTTCGAGCTTCTTGGATACCTCTTCTGCTTCATCTTTGGAAACACCTTCTTTTACTGGTTTGGGTGCTCCTTCGACAAGTTCTTTTGCTTCCTTAAGTCCAAGTCCGGTGATGGCTCGGACTTCCTTGATGACGGCGATTTTGTTGCCGCCAAATTCGGTAAGAACAACATCGAATTCACTCTTTTCTTCAGATGCTGAGGCAGCGTCTCCCCCTCCTGCTGGTGCAGCTACCGCGACGGCAGCTGGTGCGGCGGCGCTAACTCCCCATTTCTCTTCGAGTTCCTTGACGAGATCCGCTATCTCAATTACGGATTGGCCGCTGAGCCAATCTACTACTTGTTCTTTTGTTATGTCTGACATTTTTAATATACCTCCTTGCCTGAATATGATTAGTTCCTATCGGAGTTTAAGGGCTAAACCCCTAATTTCTTCTAGGTTGGTGGTTGTTATTTTATTTTTTCGGACAGGTTTGTCCTCAAAAGTTTTATGAAAATTAGTTTTTGTCTTGTTTTGCTTTGAGCACGGTTACCAAACCACGCGATGGTGCACTGAGAACTCCGACGAGTTGAGTCGCCGAAGTATTGAATAATGAAAGAAGCTGCGAACGCAGACCTTCAAGCCCTGGTAACTTGGATAGCTTTTTTACCTCTTCGGCTGTAAGTAAACGATCTCCAAGGGTACCAGCCTTAACCGGAACTTTTTTGGTGTCCTTGAAGTACAAATCAAGTGCCTTAGCAACTGCAGATGCGTCGTCCCCCCCTATAACAATGGCTGTATGCCCTGTTAGGTGTTCTGACAAATCAGGCAGGTTTTTTTCTTTGGCCGCTAGTTTAAGAGATGAATTCTTCACTACATGAAATTCTGCACCTCTTTCAGCCAGTTTGCTTCTAAGTTCGGTCGTTTCCTCGACATTAATGCCATGGTAGTCAGTCAAGAAAACATACTCCGAACGTGAGAGGTAGTCTGAAGCTTCCTTTACCAAATATTCTTTTCCAGGTCTCATTGTATTTTAGGATTGGGCTATGGAAGATCGATCAATGCGAACACTAGGGCTCATGGTGCTACTTACGTAGATCGTTTTTAAAAATCTGCCCTTCAGCCCATCAGGTCGGGAACCCATAACCGCTTCCAAAGCTGAGTTGGCGTTTTCTTGCAATTGCTCTTGGGTAAAGGAACGCTTGCCGATTACAACTGCAAGAGATCCAGTCTTATCCATTTTGAACTCTACTCTGCCGGCTTTAACTGCGTTTACTGCTTCAGCTATGTCGTCTGTAACAGTACCCGCTTTGGGAGTGGGCATGAGCCCGCGTGGACCGAGTACCCTTGCAATAGAACGAACGGACTTCATAGCACCGGTAGTTGAAACTGCGACGTCAAAATCCATCCAGCCGTCTTTAATTTTGGAAATCAGTTCCTCCAAGCCCGCCATGTCGGCACCTGCTGAAAGCGCTTCGTCGGGCTTCTCGGTGAAAACCAAGACTTTAATTTCTTTTCCGCTTCCATGAGGCAAATTGACCGTTCCCCTTACCGCCAATGAACTCTGCTTGGGGTCGACACCCAGTGAGAAAGACAGTTCAACGGTCTCGTCAAATTTGGTTTTTTCGAAAGTACCAAGTCTGCCCAATGCGTCCCCTAGACTCAATTCGTCATCGACGGAAAAATTCTTCACGGAATTTTTATATCTTTTGCTGCGTGCGATCATTGTTTTACAAAAAAATTGTTAATTAACCTCAATACCCATGCTCCGAGCCGTGCCTTCTATAATTCTACAGGCAGCCTCTTCGTCCGTCGCGTTAAGATCGTTTTGTTTGGTCTTCACGATTTCTTTAACTTGGTCTTTAGTAACTACTCCTACTTTCTCTCGATTCGGAACGCCCGAACCTTTGGCCAAACCAGCAGCCTTTTTGAGGAGAACCGCTGCAGGCGGTGATTTTAATATGAAGCTGAAGGAACGATCCGAAAATACGGTAATTACAACAGGTAATATCAATCCTGATTGATCTTTGGTCTTGGCATTAAACTCCTTACAAAAGCCCATTATGTTGACGCCTTGGGCGCCCAAAGCTGGTCCTACCGGGGGGGCCGGGTTTGCCGCTCCTGCCGGCAATTGAAGTTTGATTTGTCCTACTGCTTTTTTTGCCATGGTAAATAAATTATTCTTCGTCAGCTTTTTCTACTTGCCAGAACTCAAGTTCGACAGGGGTAAACCTACCAAAAATAGAAACAGAAACCTTAAGAGTACCTTTTTCGGCATCAATGTCTTCGATTTCACCGGTAAGATTAAGAAAAGGGCCATCCAGAATTTTAACAACCTCGCCTTTGCCGAATTTAACTTTTGGTACTTCTTTTCCTTTGGCATCGTCGACCTGTCGGAGAATTCTTCCAATTTCATCCTCCCCGAGCGGAGTTGGGTTTTCACGACCTATGAAGTTGATAACGCCATCCGTTTCTTTGACTTTATACCAAGGATTCTTGAGTAGATTTCCCTGTTGATCGAAAAGCTTCATTTCCACAAAAACATAGCCAGGGTAGAACTTTCTGTCTCTTTGTCGTTTCTTGCCATTCTTAACCTCTGATACTGTCTCTATCGGAACCAAAATTTCATTCAAGCATCGAGCAAATTCTTCACTTTCCTCCTTATACTTTGAGAGGTAGCGCCTAACCTTGTCTTCATGATTAGACAAACATTGGATAGCATACCATTTGAGTTCGGTGGAAATTTCTGCACACATTTGAACCGCTGGTTAGCCCTCTCGAATTAATTGGGTAAAATACTCGACCCAATTAGACAGAGAAAAATCGCTTGCTGAAATGAAAAATCCCAAAATTGCTACACCTAGCACTACTACCAAGGTAGATCCACGCAATTCCTGGAAATCAGGCCAACTTGCCTTTGATAATTCCTGCATGGTTTCCTTGTAAAAGATTCGGATTTTTAAAAATGGATTCACTTTAAGTTCGATAAATATTGGCGGGAGAAGAGGGACTCGAACCCCCAGCCTACGGTTTTGGAGACCGGTGCTCTACCAGTTGAGCTATTCTCCCAAATAAACTTTTGTTATCGAAACGTAGCACATGGACATAATTAAAGAATGTCCGATATGTTACCGGCACCAATGGTTTTTCCGCCTTCTCTAATTGCAAAACGTTGTCCTGGTTCCATCGCTATGGATTTCTGAAGGTCGATCGTAACCGCCAAATTGTCTCCGGGCATAACCATTTCAACTCCCTCGGGAAGTTCAACGACTCCNGTCACATCGGCAGTACCAAAGAAGAACTGAGGGCGGTATCCCTTGAAAAAAGGTGTGTGCCGTCCGCCTTCTTCTTTATTCAGCACATAAATTTGNGCTTTGGCTTTGGTGTGAGGCTTAATGCTGCCTGGGGCTGCAATTACGTGACCGCGTTGAATGTCTGNTTTTTCAACTCCACGAAGCAAAATNCCAACNTTGTCGCCTGCTTGTCCCTCACCCAATTCCTTACGGAACATTTCAACTCCAGTGCAAGTAGTGGTGCGAGANTCACCAAGACCCACGATCTCAATTTCTTCTCCTACCTTCACCATTCCTCGTTCGATACGGCCAGTTGCCACAGTACCTCGTCCAGTAATGGTGAAGACATCTTCAACGGACATAAGAAGTGGTTTGTCGACATCTCGAACTGGTTCGGCAACTTCGCTGTCAACGGCATCCATGAGCTTTTGTATGGAGGGAAGTCCTAGTTCACCTTCGTCATCGTCAAGTGCTTTGGTCGCGGAACCACGAATGATTTGTGCATTGTCTCCGTCGAACTCGTATTTGCCAAGCAAATCTCGGATCTCCATGTCGACAAGTTCAACTAACTCTTCGTCGTCGCCGGACATCAAGTCGCATTTGTTGAGAAATACGACCAAGTTGGGAACGTCAACCTGACGAGCGAGAAGAATGTGCTCTCTAGTTTGAGGCATAGGGCCAGTGGTGGCATCTACTACAAGGATCGCACCATCCATTTGCGCGGCTCCCGTAATCATGTTCTTTACGAAATCGGCGTGGCCGGGGCAATCAACATGAGCGTAGTGACGTGATTCCGTTTCATATTCAACATGAGAAACGGCAATGGTGACGATCTTTTTGTCATCACGAACCGTACCGCCTTTGGCAATGTCGGCATATGTTTTGACTTCGGCAAGACCCAATCTTGCTTGTGCGTGAAGGATCGCTGTGGTGAGAGTCGTCTTACCATGATCCACGTGACCGATGGTGCCTACGTTTACGTGAGGTTTAGTGCGCTGGAACTGTTCTTTGGCCATTGATTTGACTAGGTTGAATGTTGTGTGGAGCCCACGAGCGGATTTGAACCGCCGACCTCGTCCTTACCAAGGACGCGCTCTACCGACTGAGCTACATGGGCGGAGGGGCATGGGGTTAATTTTGAGAAAAGCGTCTCAGAGTAGATTATGTTTTCAGTATGTCAAGCAAAACGATTGCAAAATACTAGCAGCAGTGCATCAAGGATACCAGGACTGATTTTATTTCCTTGAGTTTTTATTTCAAAAGTGGAGGATGTATGGTTTGCGGGCGTAGCTCAGTTGGTAGAGCACCACCTTGCCAAGGTGGATGTCGAGGGTTCGAATCCCTTCGCCCGCTCCATTCTATCTTTTGAAGAACAGTTTGGATATTTTTTCTTCAATTTCGGGCACACAGGCAGAAAGATCTCGGTTATCATTTTTACCGAATTCAACTATTTTTGCTCCGGCACCTTTTACGATGGGAATAATTGGCAATATGTCACACGGCTTCAGATCCAAGTCAAACATGGCATCCGCTTTCCCTATGCACAATAAATAATAGCCATAGCAATCTCCCCAAGTCCTGAATGTGGCATCGGTTTCTTTTAAAATGCTCCAAGATTTTCCGTAAGAAGATTCATACATTCTGCCTTCATCGCTTGTAAGAAAAAGGGATTTTTCGTAACCGTCGAATTTCTTTACCTGACATCTCTTGCCATTTATGAGGCAATGAGAGCCATCGCCGGCCAACATCTGATCGAACATAGGTAACCTCATGGAGCCAAAAACCGGTTTTCCTTCCTTAAGCAACCCCACAAGTGTGCCAAAGAAAGGAATCCCGAAATGGTAACTAGTCGTTCCATCTATGGGGTCAATGACCCAGGTGTAAGGGGAGTTTTTGATATCATCACCATACTCTTCCCCAATTATTCCGTGATTGGAGTACGTCTCCTTGATACGAGCGCGGATTAGTTTTTCAACCTCCAAATCGGTATCCGTAACCAAAGTGCCGTCTGACTTCGTGCTTGTACTGATGGATGAATTATTGCGAGTAATAATACTAGCAGCCTCTTTGGTGATGGTGCTTGTAAAAGAATAAAATTCGTCGAAGGATAATTCCGTACTCATATGACTGAAGTTATAATTGATTTTGAGGGTTGCCGACGAAAAGGAATTAGGCAAATCGGAATAATACAATCGCAGGATCTAAACATTATCAAGACTTGGGATGTCGATATAATTGATCAAAAAGATATTAGATCTACCCTGATGGAAGCGTTGCGGATAAGACCATCAGTAATAATTGCACACAATTCCCAAGTTGAAAAGAATCTTCTCAGAGAGTATATGCCATATCAAAATTTAGGAAGTCAAAATGGTAATGGAAGGCTTTGTTGGGGCCCTTGGATTGATACGAAAGAGGTTTATGGTCTCCTTTACCCTAAAATTAAGAACTACGCGTTAGTAAACCTTACGAGTACCTTTATTCACGAAGAAGAATTAACGAGGAAACTAAAAAGCTACTGCGAAGCGGGTAAAAGGAAACCGCATTTTGCAATGTACGATGCGTTGTGCACTTATCTGTTGATAAAAAGAATCGCCTCAGTAGTGGATATTACTAAATTCGCAAGGGATTGAGGGTTGGGGAAATTTAATCACTATCCTCTTCGTTGTCGCTTTGTTTATCTTCGGTAGGTTGTTCGTCGCTTCCTTCAACGCTGGAACTAGTTTCATCTAGATTAGAACCGCTTTCTGCTAAATTAACTTCTGACGAGTAATTGTCTTCTTGATGCTCATTCGTTTGATCAACGATGGAAGAAGCTTCTCCTTCTGTGGATTTCGATTCACTAGCTTCCGCATCAACTTCAGGAGCATCTTCGTCGAGTGAGTGATTTTCCTCATCCAACTCAACCACTTCGGATATTCCTATTAATTTGTCTTTATCCGCGAGGTTAACGAGCTTTACGCCTTTGGACCCACGATTTGTTTCCCTTATGTTGAGCACGGGACATCTGACCGTTTGCCCTTTGGAGGTGATCATTAAAATTTCGCTTGCCTCGCTTACACTCAATGCACCGCAGATAGCATCTGTATTCATTGCGGTTACCCCCTGACCACCCCTTTTTCTTGGAGTGGTGTCGGAAGAATCATCAGAGCTTTTTCCACCGTTTGGAAGAAAAGAACTGAATTTGGTTCGTATTCCCAAACCGTTTCGGCCTGCTATGAGAAGAAGTTTGCTATCGTCGACGACGAGAAAATTATCAACTTTGTCTTTGTCTTTTAAGCGAATGCCGCGAACTCCTCGAGTTACTCGTCCCTGGTCCCTCAATTGGTCACAACTGAACCTCAGACCTTTGCCAGCTCTAGTCAAAATTAGCAGATGGTCAGTGGATTGAGCTCTAATCGCTTTTAAAACGCTATCTCCTTCGTCAACATTGATTCCGATAATTCCACCTTTTCTATGATTTCTGTATGCACTAATCTTGGTTTTTTTAACCACACCACGCTCGGTACATAAAACCAAAGATTCATCTGACTCAAAAGAATCAATTGATACCAATGCAGATACTTTCTCACCTTTTTGCATATCGAGAAGATTGATTATGTTACGACCTTTGGAAACTCTGCTACCCTCAGGAATATCATAAGCTTTAGATACATAAACACGTCCATTTTTCATGAAGAACATAAGTGTATCATGTGCATTACAAGTCGTCAGAATATCAACTGGATCTTCCTCTTTTTGACCGCTACCTATTACACCCTTGCCTCCTCTGTTTTGAACGCGGAATTCTTCCACGCTCATCCTTTTGATAAAACCTGTTTTGGTAATCGTTATCACGCATCCATCGTTGGGAATCAGGTCTTCCATCCGAACGTCGCCTTCTGCTTCGGTGATCACAGTCTTACGTTCATCGGCATAAGAGGTTTTGAGTGCAAGTAACTCCTCCTTAATCAAGCCCAACAGTTGATGCTCATTTTCTATAATATCTTTTAATCCAGCGATGATATTCATGAGTTCCGCAAATTCGGCATCTATCTTTTCACGCTCCATCCCGGTTAATTGGTATAGCCTCAAATCAAGGATCGCATTCGCCTGTCGATCGCTCAATGTATATTTGTCAATAAGCTTACCCTTAGCTTCGATTCGATTTGAGGAAGCTCTGATTGTTTTGACGAAATCATCAAGATTATCGAGTGCAATCTTATATCCTTCGAGTATGTGAGCACGATCTTCTGCTTTACGAAGTCGGAACTGTGTGCGACGAAGAGTAACTTCTCTCCTATGCTCAATATAACATTCTAGTGCTTCTTTTATATTAAGTTGTCTGGGCCGCAGCTTATCCAAAGCCAGCAAAATAACACCAAAACTACTTTCCATTGCCGTAAGTTTGAACAGCTTGTTCATTGTGACGCGCTCAATTTCACCCATCTTCAACTCTACGACTATACGAGTGGTTTCAGTTGATTCGTCTCTTAAGTCACTAACTCCGTCGAGAATTTTCTCTTTCACCAAATCAGCAATACGGGTGACTAGAGTCGCTCGGTTGGCGTTGTAAGGTATTTCGGTAATTATAATTTGTTGTTTGCCGCTGGGAAGATCTTCAATGTGCATTGATCCTCGCATGCGAACGATCCCTCTACCGGTTCTCATGTATGAATCGATGCCGGAACGACCAGCAATACTTCCACCAGTTGGAAAATCGGGACCCGGCAGAAATTCCATTATGTCGTCAATCGTGGAACTAGGTTGGTCGATAAGCCCGCAAACTGCGTCTATTAACTCACCTAAATTATGAGGTGGTATATTGGTTGCCATACCGACGGCAATACCAGTTGATCCATTCATCAACAGACTAGGCAACGAAGAAGGAAGTACAGACGGTTCTGTGGAACTTTCTTTATAATTAGGTGCAAAGTTTACCGTATCTTCGTCAATATCTTTTAATAATTCTTCTGAAATTTTAGTGAGTCGACATTCAGTGTAACGGTAAGCAGCAGCAGAATCTCCATCAACTGAACCAAAATTACCTTGTCCGTCTACCAGAGGATATCGCATGACCCAAGGCTGGGCCATTCTTACTAGGGTATCGTAAACAGAACCATCACCATGAGGATGATAATTTTTAAGAACCTCTCCCACAACACCTGCACATTTGTCGTAAGCCCGATTATGAAGCAAGCCTTCACGCATCATAGCGTAAAGAACTCTTCTTTGTACGGGTTTGAAACCGTCGCGAACATCAGGTAGTGCTCTACTTACAATGACGGACATCGAATAATCGATATACGCTGACTGCATAATTTCACTGATATTTCCCGATATGAGAGATTTGTTTGTGTCCATGATTTAAAAATTTTTAGGCGTCCAAAAAAGAAACGTTTAAGGCATTGTCTTCGATGAAAGCCCTTCTTGGCGCAACTTCTTCTCCCATCAGCATGGTAAACATGCTGTCAGCGGCAATTGCATCCTCAATTCCGACTTTAATCAAACTTCTTGTTTCTGGATCCATGGTGGTCTCGAAAAGTTGTTTAGGGTTCATCTCCCCCAACCCTTTGTAGCGTTGTATTTGTAGTCCTTTACGTCCCAGTAATCTGATATGCTCCAAAAAATGAGTTAAACCGTTCAGAGTAATAGAATCATCCTCGTCAGAGTCATTTTTAATTGGTAAAAATTGATAGTCAGGAGATTTTTCACTGGGAACAAAAAACTCATGACCGACATCGAGTTCGTGGCATTGGCCAAGTAACTTCTCTATTTCATTGGATTCATAAATTTCGTAGATCGAAATTCGCTGTGTAACCATTGCAGAACCGGTATCAACTTCCCTTGTGATGGGACCTGTAGCATCTTCTTCATTTATTTCTTGTGATTGCATAAAGCCGGCTCTAGCTTCGAAATCTTTCAGGAATCTTAGTTCCTCTTCATTGCCTGTCCGAATTCTAGCAAGATAACGAGGAAGTGATTTTGTTTCTTTTTCATAATGAGACAAAAGTCGTTGAAGAGTGCAACCATATCTATTAATACCTTTTCCAATAGCTTCAATCTTCAGAAAAAGATCAGTTATTTTTACGAGATCATCCTGTGAAAATAACTTGTTATCGGAGGATCTGAGAAATTGAATATCATCACAGCCTAAAGAAATAAGTATCTTACTCATCTCCGCATCATCTTGAATGTATTGTTCGGTCTTTCTCCGCTTTATTTTGTATAAGGGAGGTCTTGCCACATAGATGTATCCATTCTCAATCAATCCTTTCATTTGACGAAAGATGAAAGTGAGCAATAAAGTTCTGATGTGTGCACCATCGACGTCCGCATCCGTCATGATTATGATCTTGTGATAACGAGCTTTCGTTGCATCGAAGGATCCCTCTCCTTCATGGTCGCCAATTCCAGTGCCAACTGCGGTTATCAGGCTCCTTATCTCAGCGTTATTGAGAACTTTATCCAAGCGAGCCTTCTCAACATTAAGCAATTTGCCACGCAAAGGTAGGATTGCTTGCGTTAGTCTGTCGCGACCTTGCTTTGCCGATCCACCGGCAGAATCTCCCTCGACGATGTATAATTCGCTCTTTGCTGGATCTTTCTCCGAGCAGTCAGCTAATTTGCCAGGCAAACCGCCACCCGAAAGAGCACCTTTTCTGACTGTTTCTCGAGCTTTTCTAGCGGCCTCTCGGGCTCTAGCTGCATGTATCACTTTAATGATAAGTTGCTTCGCTTCATCAGGGTTCATTTCAAAGTGGTACTTCATTTTTTCACCCACTATTTTTTGAACGATTCCATCCACTTCTCTGTTCGACAATTTTGTCTTGGTCTGCCCTTCGAATCTTGGCTCGGGAACTTTGACGGATATGATGGCGGTCAACCCCTCTCGAACATCATCTCCCGTCAATGAAAGATCTTTTTCTTTCATCATATCATTTTGCCTCGCGTAGTTATTGATAACCCGAGTCAGAGCAGTTCTGAATCCCGATAGATGGGTACCTCCCTCAACATTATGAATAGAATTGGCATAGGCATAAATTTGATCACTGAAGGAATCGTTGTAAATCAGAGATACATCCAACTTAATCGATCCCTCTCCTGCTTCAGCCGGAGCTTCGCCGGAAAAGGAGATCGGTTGCTCAATAATGCAATTCTTGTTTTGGTTTAGGTATAGAACATACTCGCTTATACCGTCCTTGAACAAGAAATTATCAGTGCGATTGGCACTATCGTCTTTCAGTACGATTTTAACCCCTGGATTCAGAAATGCCAATTCCCTCAGTCGCTTGGCCAAAAGATCAAATTTGAATTCCTTCACTTCTGTAAAAATTTGATCATCCGGCATAAAAGAAATTTTCGTGCCCGTTGTCTGACAAGATCCGACCACTTCAATGCCTTTAGTTGTCTTGCCACGAGAAAATTCCATTTTGTGGATTTTTCCATCCCTTCGCACCTCGGCGACAAACCATTCGGATACTGCGTTTACGCATTTAGCTCCTACCCCATGCAACCCCCCTGAAACTTGGTACGCGCCCTTACCAAATTTTCCGCCAGCATGAAGGTTGGTCAAAACTAACTCAAGGGCCGGCATATTATGCTTGGGGTGGATATCAACCGGAATACCCCTGCCATCATCCTGAATGGAACAAGAGCCATCCGTATGAAGGTGTACCGTAATCTCAGAGCAATACCCGGCCAATGACTCGTCAATCGAATTATCAACTATTTCGAAGACACAATGATGCAGACCCCTTTCGTTGGTATCACCGATGTACATATCGGGTCTTTTTCGAACCCCCTCGAGTCCCTCCAATTTCTGAATCTTGGAAGAATCATATTTATCCTCTTGGTCTTTTGCGGAAGTGCTGTCTTCTGGCATTTGAAATAATAATTTTTGGCAGTTATGGACAAAAAGCTTATTAGTTAAACTTATTGTTATATCTTGAGTTTGCGGAGAGCATAAATTTTATAATTAGGCTAATATTATGTATTCAATACTACCTAGTTTGCCATGTTCTCGTCAAGTGAGGACTTGTCGAAAAATCCTTAATTTAATTCAGAGGTTATTATTAACACACAACCATCGAGACTCCTAAGAAAATATGCTATTACACTCTTAACCAGTATATTACAACTTCAGTAAGATGAGATTTGAAAAGGTATCGAAAAGATTTTTAGGCCTTTGCCATCGGATTGATTGACAGGGGAGGCAAACTTTAGGTCTTTTTTTTTTTTCTTATTGTTGAAAAAAATATCAATTGTATCAACAGGTCTCGATTATTAGGTCTCAATTTTGGTCAAAATTTTATAGTTTGCTATAAATTTTCTTAATCCTAGATCAGTCTTTACGGTATTAAACCCCATAGTAAGGAAACCAAAGTCACCGTGCCGACAAAATAAATTAGGTTGAAGAAAATACCTATTCTCAAAAAATCCTTGAAGCGATAGCCGCCTACAGTGTAAACGAAGGTATTGGTTTGGTATCCAATGGGTGTTACAAAACTAGCTGAAGCCGCAATACATGCCGTCAAGACATAGGCACGAGCCAGATTTTGTCCTGCAGGTCCTGCTCCCAACATCTCATAAGCCAAAGCCAAGGCTATTGGGGCCATAATCACAATCGTCGCGTTATTCGACAAAAGTTCGGTTAGGACTGCGGTAATCAAATACAGGATTACCAGGACGGCAAAATGATGCCACGAAGGTTCGAAAAAGTTCATACCCACCTGACCTACTATTGATGCAATCATGGTTGAAACGCCGGTTGATTGCATGGTTAAGCCTAGAGCTAGCATTCCGTAAATTAAAATTAAAATATTCCATTCGACAGACTGGTAAGCTTCACTTGGTTTAATGCAACCCGTCACAAGCAACACCGAGACTCCGACAATCGAAGCTACCGATATGGGAAGCACACCAAAAGTCGCAAGGCCAATTACCGACATAAGAACCGTTAAAACAATAGGAGCCTTTCTCTTCATGTTGCTGGCCGGAAGAGCTGGCTTATCCAATAAAATGATTTCTTCTGACTTTCTTACACGCTCTACAGATTCCTCAGTGCCCAACAAAAGAAGTGAATCTCCAGATTGAAGCTTTATTCCTTCAATCTGATCGCTGAGGTTTTTCCCTCTTCGATGAAGAGCTAGAATCGTTATATTGAATCGAGCGCGAAAGCTCGCATCAGAAAGGGTTTTGGATATGAGTGAAGACGATGGTCCAACTATGCCTTCAATCATGATCCCCGTTTTAGACGAAATTTGTTCTATACCTAATTGAGATTCACTCAACAAGTCGACACCCTCCAATTCTCTAGCTTCGATTATACCTTGAGGGCGACAGGATAGGACAAGCCGATCTCCTGGGGCAAGGGATAGTTCTGAAACATTCGGAGTTGCCACCTGTCCTTTCCGAACGACGTCTAGCAGGCGAACGCCTGAAAGAGATACGATCTCAGATTCACTTATTTTCTTTCCCAAAAGAGGGGACCCTTCCAATACGACAGCTTCGGTTAAGAATTCTTTTCGGTCAATATCCGAAATGATATTGCTAAGTGCCTCCCTGTTGGGCAGCAACTTTCTGCCAAAAATAACCAAAAAGCCAAGAGATATCGCCAACAATGGTAATGCTATTTTGGATAGCTCGAACATTCCGAGCGGAGGCATCTCCGGGTAAATCGAGTTCTCCGACAATATGCCGCTTGCCAATATATTCGTACTTGTGCCAACCAAAGTACAGCAGCCTCCGAAAATGGAGGCATACGATACGGGGATTAGCAATTTCGAAGATGAAACACCAAGAGTGCGGGACAGGCTAATGACAATTGGCAACAAAACCACAACCACAGGCGTGTTATTGACAAAAGCCGAGAGAAAGGCGACCAATACAAATAAGACCAATGTAAATTTAACATACCCGTATTTACAGAATTTTCCTAGTGCTTCAGTTACCTGCTCGATGAGGTGGCACCGGTTCAGGGACGCACTGATTATAAACATTGAGGCAATTGTTAGAGGCGCCTCATTTGAAAAAACCGAAAAGACCTCCTTGGTGTCCGGCCACTTTTCGCTAAGGTTGAAGCCGGAGATGACGAAGATCAGACCGATTAACGAAAGAGCAGTGACGTCCACACTCACCTTTTCCATTAAAAACGAGGTTAATGCGGCGCAAAGCAAACCGAGGGCAAGCATTGATTCCCAATCCATATTCTCAATTGACTATTTTATGGCAAGGCAGCCTGCAGAACTGTAAGATCTTTTCCATCCTTCTGAATAATTCTTACTTAGGACTAAATTGTCCATCACAACTTTAACAGACTTGATATGAACTTTGAAATAAACAACCGACCTAGGCGATTGAGAGACCACCCGATACTAAATTCAATGATCGTCGAAACGGCCCTTTCGACTGACGATTTAGTGCTTCCCGTGTTTTTGACGGAAGAAGAAGACTCTCCCGTGCCCATTCCTTCCATGCCCGAAATTTTTCGATGGCCCGTAAGCATTATTATCGAGAAAATTGAGGAATGGAAAACTCTTGGAATCAAATGCTTTGCCATTTTCCCTCATGTTGCCCCCTCCAAAAAAAATGAGATGGGTACCGAAATAATGAGTCCATCGGCACTAGCTTACCGGGCGGTTCGTGAAATAAAAGCCACCGTTAAAGATATTGCCCTTATTGCCGACCTCGCACTTGATCCCTACACCATTCATGGTCATGATGGTATTTTGTCAAACGACGGGCGAGTGGATAACGACAAGACCGTTGAGATCTTGGCTAAAGCTGCTGTTTTAGCCGCAGAGGCAGGCTACGATTTAGTTGCTCCATCCGATATGATGGATGGTCGTATTTTGAAAATAAGACAGAGCCTGGAAGGAGCAGGGCATGTGCGAACGGGTATTGTTTCTTATTCCGCAAAATTCTCTTCTTCCTACTACGGTCCATTCCGAGATGCCATTGACTCGAAAACCGACATGTTCGTCGATAAATCTGGTTACCAATTAAACCCGGCAAACTTTCGTGAAGCTCAAAGGGAACTTGCTTTGGACCATTTGGAGGGTGCGGATATTTTAATGGTAAAACCAGCAGAACCTTACCTCGACGTCATTCGAGACGCCAAGAGGGCTTATAAGCTTCCAATCGCTGCGTATCAAGTTTCAGGTGAATACTCAAGGATTTGGGCGGCGCATCTTCAAGGTTGGCTTGATCTTGAAAGTTGTGCAATGGAGTCATTGCTTTCTATCAAAAGGGCGGGAGCAGATATTATATTTACCTATTTTGCCGAAAGAGCCAGTAAGCTAATCTAGTCTTGATCATCCGGTGCACCGCCTTCATATGGCGTGGTTTCCTCTTTTTCTTCCTCCTCCCACTTCAAATCCTCATCAGGAAGAAGTTTCTCTTCTTTCTCGGCGACTTCTGTCAAGCCTGTGTCCAGATCGGAATAATCTTCGCTACTTTCTTTTGCCGTCTCCGGGTCCTCTTCCAAGTCGGCATCAATAGCAAAACCTTCCGGCACAAAATCCAATATTGCGAAAAGTTCGTCACTGAAATGGCTTCGCTGTCCTTCCAAAAAGTCGTTGTTGTGCTTTTCCGCCAATACCTCTTCCATCTCTTCCTGCGTATATGGTTCGGAAAATTCGATAAGTTCGTTGAGCATCGAGACTCTTTTTTGAGTTACATGATTGAGAAAATCAGCATAAGGACCTTTCTCCTCGTCCAATACGTCTGGCAAAGCAAAAAGCATATCCTCGGCCTTTAGTAGAGAATCTCTAACCCGAGACAGTTTCACCTGACCACCTTTCAGTTCCTCTTCAATGGCAAAGGTAAAAAAGGCCTCATCCACCAATTGTGATTCGAGTCCATAAACTATCATTGAGTCCAACAATTCACTGATATGAAGAAATTGCTTGGGGTCGATAATCCCCAAATCTCCTACATCCCAATTCTCTTTGTCGCTGATAGAATCTACCCACCACTTTCCATCTTCTTCACGGCGCACGATACACCAATCTAAACTCGGTCCTGTCTTTTTCATTGGATTGCCTTAAAAAATTGTTTTTTTTGTATGTCAACTACCTTGTTTAAAATTTAGAATAAATTTGTTTATCTTCTTTGAGTTATCTTTATTTGTTTTTGGCAATCCTTAATCACCAAAGTGTCAATTTTATACAATAATTTTCTTCGTCCTCTGCTATTCAAGTTTGATCCTGAGTTCGCTCATGATTTGACATGTAACTTATTGGATTTTGCAAACCGTTCGCATATTTTGAAAGTGATTGCGAAAACTCTTATTCGGACGGAGTCGGCACCTGTGGATCTATTCGGCTTAAGATTTCCAGGTTTCGTTGGGCAAGCCGCTGGTTTGGACAAAGACGGTCGTTTCCCAGGGATTTCTTCCGCTTTGGGCTTCAGTCACATCGAGGTCGGAACTGTAACACCTGGAGGACAACCTGGAAATGAAAGGCCCAGACTATTCAGGTACCCCGAGTCCGATGCACTCGTTAATCGTATGGGCTTCAACAACAGGGGATCAAAAGCTCTAGCAAAACATGTTTCCAAATTCTACCCTAAAGGCAATAGGCGTTCCCCCCTTGGTATCAATATTGGTAAATCAAAAAAGACACCTATCGAGCTAGCAGGTGACGATTACCTTACGGCTTTCACGGACGTGGCTCGACAAGCTGATTATATTACGGTTAACATCAGTTCCCCCAATACCCCGAACCTTCGAAGTTTGCATCAGAAAAACTACTTGCTTCCCTTGCTTAAGAGCATCAGAGCACACAATCTCGAATGGGCCAATAAGAACGATCAGGCTCCTTTGCCATGCTTGCTCAAAATCTCTCCAGATGAAGATTATAGATCGTTGGAAAGCATTATTTCCATTGCAGTCGAAAGCTCTTTTGACGGAATAATCGCAACAAACACGTCGGCAAACAGAAAACACATGGGATGCATGAACTCATATGAAAAAGGTGGACTTAGCGGAACGCCAATTGAAGAAAATTCAACTCGAACGATTAGATTCATCGCAAAATTGACTGACTTCAAGTTCCCGATCATCGGAGTAGGCGGGATATTTAACGCAGACGACGCTTCGCGAAAATTGGATGCAGGGGCTTCCCTTTTGCAAATTTACACCTCTTTTGTCTATAACGGTCCGCTTTTCCCCTCCGCGCTTGCCAATTCGCTTGCCTACAGGAAAAGGCGTTGGACATAATCGTTGCACCGACACTTATATCCAGCTAAGAAAAAACCTTAAGATGAAGAAATTACTTTTCGTGCTTGTTTCCGTTTTCGGCGTTTCTGTGTTATTGGGATTTATTATTATTTTCGAAGGGAATTTTGCTAAAGTTGCCATTTGGTGGAAGCAAATAACTCGAAATAGCGATTGGATTTCCTACAGCCCATACAAAGAAAGGCGAGTTGAGTCTGACAGGCTGCATTTCGAGGATCCGAACAATATTGTTTTTATCGATAAACATTTGTTCTGGAAAGGGACGGGAGCGTTTGCAGAGCCTGAATTATCGGAAGATAATGTTTTGCTGAAAATCAATTTAAAAGAAAACGGTTCCGGTTACTCAGATCAAGTCATCGCGAAAATAACGGGTGCAATGGCAAATGAATTCGAGCTCGGACCCGTAACTGTAGTAAATGGCAAAATAACAAAAGTCGGTATCAAAAAATCTGCTCCTTGGAACCTAATACCCCTGGCTTTCTGTGCCGATGAAAAATTTTCTTTTAGCGGCACCGTGGAAGAAAAATATTCCAATGGGCAAATCATAGAAGAGAAGAAGTATCTCTCGGGGGTACTGCACGGCAAAGTCAAAAAATACAGCGAGAAGGGAATTCCCTTACACGAAAAAGATTACGTTAAAGGACAAAAGCACGGCACTCATATTTACTGGTACCCAAAACCGTTGGACCCTGATGACTATAAACCGGCGAAAGGAGGAGACGGAGAGTCTCTACCTAGTTTATGGTTAAAGCTGAGGAAAGACGCCAAAGACAAGTTCGGACGGGAATTTGGCGGCCATGAAGCGAACGCATGGGTGGTGGCAAACTACAAGTTGAAGGGAGGAAAATTTCCCGTAAAGCTACTAGAACATTGGCAAGGAAACTTGAAACATGGCCTATTCGAAGGCTATGATAAGGATTTAGATCAGACATTCGAATCCGAATACGAAAAGGGTGACAGGATAAAACATAAAAGTCTTTGAAGAAACAAATGGATGGTGCTCAAGGGGGGACTCGAACCCCCACGCCTTGCGGCACTAGATCCTTAGTCTAGCGCGTCTACCAATTCCGCCACCTGAGCAATGTGATAAAGAGAAATAAAGGAGACTTGGTAAAAAGGCAAGAGCATCAATCAATACAAACAATTTGTATAAAATAATCAAAATAAAGGCGTTTTGAATGAAAGAGGATACTAGTGAACCAATTGATTTGTCTTCCATAGAGGATTTTGAAATAGAACCTTCCTGGGTAAAAGGAAAACAGGATTCAAGTTCTTATAAAGACGTACCTAGAAAACATAAGGGGCATGCAAAACAGAAAACTTCCAAAGAAAAATTTCGTGGAAACAAAAAACAAAACAACTTCACCGAAAGAAAAATTGTTACTTCTTATGATTTTCAAATTCTACCACGAATCAATATTTTAGAAAAAATTAAAAAGGAAATGCGAAAAACTGGTGTTTCCTACGCCCTGTCCGACATTTGCGAAACAATTTCATCAAAAAATGAAAGATTTATTGTAAAAGCTAGATTCAAAAATGATGACGAAAAATCATTTATCAAAACAAAAATTGATCAAAAGATTTTTTCATCTGCAGATGAAGCAGTTGACCATTTATTGAAAAAACGATTTGAGGAATGCTTTACAAAGGAATTGGATATAGAGGACAAACCCAATAAGAGTTTCGGTTATGCCTATAAATGTAGTAAAACAAATATTTTGCTACCACCAAACAACTATCATCGCTACGATGAAATGGTAAAACAACATATCTTTCTACATGGAATTACAGAAAATTACGACATGTTTGTGAGGAGTTTAGTAAAGGTCGAGGATGAGGATGAGATTAAAGCATGGTTGGAAAATCCCTTGAAGATTTACAAGTTCAAATTCCAAAATAAAGATAATACGTGGTACAGAGGTATAGATCAGTTAAGATCTAAATTATTGTTCGACCTTCCCAGTTCATTTTTCGAAAAGGAAAAAATCATAAAAATTAATGGTTCTGACGTTAAGAATCTAGATCGATCTATCTATGAACAGTTTAAACAATACTTTAACTTTAAACCGAATTGGATAAACAGTTTATTTACGTCATGCCTTGTAAACCTTAAGAAAAGTAATTTTTTCATTTTCAAATATTCTGAAAAAAAACACACTTATGCTTCTGCCTACAAGAGTAATAAACCAGACGAAAAGCAGTTGACTGAAAGAGTTCAGAAAATCTTGAAGTTTCTCAAAGAGACAAAAGAAAACAAAAAATCTCAAATTATCAGAAGTGAGAAACTTGGGGATTTAGATCCAAAGATAATTCTTGTTGAATTAAAGTGGATGGTAAAAGAGGGATACATAACTGAATTCGCAGACGGTTCGGTTTCTATAAATTAATATGTACTAATCTGAATCGCTCGTTTTGTTCGTCCTGTATTTTTAGTAAATATCTGATGAATATGACCCATTTCTGTAAGAACATGTTCTAAAGAAAACCATTCAAGTAGCAGTATCCAGGGAGGTATCATTAATGGTTCTATTTCATCAAAAAAGAAGTTATATTTAAATGGACTTCTGTAAAAGTCGCAATGAATTAGGTTTGTTTTTCCAGCATGAAAAGTTACTCGTTGGAATGAGGAACTATTCAAATTCGAAATACCGTAAAAGGAAGCTATTCGGGTAGAAATATATGTTTTCCCGCTTCCCATATCGCCATTAAGGAGTACGGTGGTGGATGGTTCTAACTGTTCACAGAAACTCTGAATCACACTGTCTGTTTCTGAGGTATTACTAACCGTGTACTCATTAGTTACGTTATTCATAGCAAAATTAGCATAATCATTAGACCATTAAATACCGAATGGCTTATTATGGGAATTAATAAACTAGACTCCTTTTCATAAATATATGTTAGTGAGCAGCTAAAAACAAACAAGACAACACAAGACAGGATATTATAATGTATTAGTGAAAATAAAACTGAATTGCCTACACATGCCCAAAAAACTCCTATTCTTCTTTTAAATAATGTATATAACATACCCCTGAATATTATTTCCTCCGTTATAGGAGCAAATAAACAGGCTGTAATAACTATATATACTATATTCGTATAATTGCCTTTTTTTAGTTCAAGTACGTGTGTTTGAACATCATAACCCTCTAGTAAAATAGCTGAAACCAATCCCACAATAAAAAGAACGGGCCATACCTTGAACGTATGTATGGTTCCGACGATAACAGATAATCTCCAATGTGTTTTTGCCTTTTTGGCTTTATCGTAATTACTCAGATATAAATAAAGTGAACAAATTAATAAAATAAATAATATGTTTATTTTCAATATTAAAGAATTGACGATAATGACGACAAGTAAGGTCCACAAACTCCAGGAGGGTTTATAGTTATATATTTTTAAAGCTTTCCAATAATTAGGTTTTTTACGATCTTTAATACTGAGATACAATCCTATCAGCGATAGGGTCAAATTGGCATATTCGCCAATATGTAGGTTTATCGCCAAAAGCACTGCATCCTAATTGTATGTAAAAACCTTTTCGCCATTAGAAAAGGTCGTTAGGACTGAACCATTCATCTCAATACCTTGATAGGGAGAATTTTTTGCGGCACTTTTACCCAAATTTACATCGTAGGTCCAATTTTTGCTTGGATCAAACACAAATAGGTTCGCCACTTTCCCCTCGGCAATGCTATGCTTCATTCCAAGAATCCGAGATGGGTTGAATGACATTAATCGGGCAATAAGAGGAAAGGGGTCTTTGATCTTTTTTCTCAATTCACCGAGTACGACAGATAAAGCTGTTTCATATCCAATCACCCCCGCAGGTGCCAAATCAAACTCCACTTCTTTCTCATGTTTTTGACATGGCTCATGGGCACTACTCACGCAGTCTATCGTTCCATCTGTCATACCCTCCAAGATTGCCTTTCGATCCAAGTCCTCCCTCAGGGGTGGCATTGTTTTTGAGTTCGCGTCATAGCCGAGCAAGCTTTCGTCTGTCAAGGCAAGGTGATGGGGCGTTGAATCGGCAGTAATGCATATTCCCTTTTCTTTTGCCTCACGAATCAATTCAACGGATCCTACCGATGAAACCGAAGTCAGGTGGATACTTGTACCCAAGCTTTTGCAGACGGTTATAGCTCTTTGAACGAATAATTCCTCCGCCATGCGAGGATAACCTCCAATACCCATCTTTAATGCAACTGGACCGTCATGGGCAACTCCCCTTGATGAAATAGCCCTATCTCTTGGAAACTCTATGACCGGTAACTCAAACATGGATGCATATTCCAAGCCTCTGGCAAAAATTTCTGTATTCTGGGGGCTTGTCGGGCAATCCGAAACGGCCACTACTCCCGCCTCTTTTAGCGAACCCAATGGAGCCAGTGCTTCTCCCTTTGCCCCTTTTGTCAAACAGCCACATTGCAAGATTTCGATTTGGCTATTTTTGGATGCCTTTTCTCGCATTAAATGGACCGCACCAGGATTATCGGTTGGAGCTCCACCATTTGGCATGATCAATATTGTCGTATATCCACCGGATGCAGCTGCCATACTCGCACTTGCCAAACTCTCCGGATCCTGTAGGTGTCCTCTAAGGTCTACTAGTCCGGGCATTATGATCTTTTCTCTACAGTCGATTGATTCGACCGATTTATCCGGGGGAACAAAAGTGATTTTTCCCTTTGCAACCGTAAGGTCTCTAATTTCGTCCAGTTCTTGACTTGGGTCGATTACTCGCGCGCCCTTCAGGCAATAGTCAGTCATTTTTGATCAAGCCTCCTGAGTTTTGGGCACATAAGTAAAGAATCGCCATCCGAACAGCTATACCGTTTTTAACTTGATCCAATATTACGGCCCTGTTCGAATCCGCTAGTTCTGAATCAATCTCTACACCTCGGTTAATCGGACCTGGATGAAGGATAAGGGCATTTGGTTTTAGCCATTTGCTTCGTGCTTCGTTCAATCCGAACATTTTCGTATACTCGGACAAGGAGGGAAAGTGGGAAGAACTCTGTCTCTCATGCTGAATGCGCAAAAGCATCACGGCATCTGCATCAGCCAAGGATTCTTTGAGGTCATGTGAGACTCGGGCCCCCATTTCCTCAAATTGGCGAGGTACTAATGTGGAGGGACCCGCCAAGGTAACCTCGGCGCCTAGTTTCTTTAGACCCCAAAGATTCGATCTGGCAACACGACTAAATAAAATATCTCCTAGAATCGTTATTTTTCTCCCCATTAGGTTCCCGATATTTTCCCGCAAGGTGAAAATATCCAGAAGTCCTTGACTCGGATGCTCATGAGCACCATCCCCCGCATTAATAATAGGAACGTCTATGGTGCGGGACAGAAAGAGCGGTGATCCGGGTGAAGAATGTCTGACTACGATCAAGTCCGCTCCGAGTGCTTGGATGTTCAGTGCCGTGTCTTTAAGCGTTTCTCCTTTTGTCAGGCTACTGGATTTCCCCGATATGGAGATCACGTCGGCACTCAAACTCTTGGCTGCTATTTCAAACGCTATTCTTGTTCTGGTACTCGGTTCTAAAAAAAGGTTTACCACTCTTTTGCCCTTTAAGTGATCCGTTTGACGCCTCGGATTGGATAATTCCTCCTTAAACTTGAATGCTTGGCAAAGAATGCACTCGATCTCCTCCGCCGTCAGTTCCTCCAAGCTCAAAAGGGAACTTCTCTGCCAGTCCTTTATTTCCATAAAGTAGATTGTCGAGAATCCAAACCTTCCGGATTTTCGGCACTTTCAGTCAAATGTTTCGGCGGAGAACCTGCTCTTTTGCTCAATTCGTCTTGTCGTTTTTTTATCATTGCTCGGAATATTTCTCGAGTTTTCTGCTTCATCCAAATTGCGGTTGGAGACTTATCCCGATAGTCTGCGGGCCCATTGTTATGAACCCTTGATCTTTCAACAAGCTCGCATGTTTGCTCAAACTCTCTTTCGTTGTTCGGATCATAAACCGCATAAGTTTTGCCTCCCATTTGCTTTACTATGGCAAATACGGGCACGTCGCTCGGTCCATCTGCAACATAAACCATTTGCTCGATTGGTATGCGCCTGTCTTCGTGTGGTATCGAGGTATTAACGTCGATGGAAGGATTTTTGTTCGACCCCTTGTTGATTTCAAAAATACATCGAGTCTTAATCGTATTATCGACTGTCATGCCAACTTGCGAGATCTCAAGATCCAAAGGCAAAGAAAGTTCGGTTTGACTCATAAAATTGGGGGGTACCGGAGATTCGATGAATTCGCAGGCAAAAACATCCTCTAGATAAGTATATATTTTGCTTCCCCTGATCATTTGAGCCAGCCCTGTGCTAATTACGTAATGCTCGATCTTGAAATCGTAGCTGGCAAATTCTTTCTCTTGAGGAATTTTTTTTAGTTGCTCAAAGAAATCAGGCAAGCCGTCGCAAAACTGAAGTTCGGAGCCTAATTCCATGAGTTTTTGATTGGTTAGCCCGCGCATTGGTCCATTCTTAACGTAGCTTAGCAAATGGTTGAGGTAAATGGTGTCGGAAGAAATTCTCAACCCTCTTTCTGAATAAAGAGACGGCAACTGGTTGACTTCTTTCCAAAAGGTCGATTCGTCTATGTCGTAATGTTCAAAAAGAGGTTGTTGCATATATCCGGGAATCAGAGTCTTATCAAAGTCCCATACGCACGCTACTATGTTCTGCCCATGAATTTGGTGGTTTTGTCGGTTTGGATTCACTTAAGGTTTCTTGGAGGCTCAATCTTTTGCTAAAGAATTTTTGATGATGGACCTTCTACCAAATATAGATCCCTTTCGGCAACGATACAATGAGTTGGAAAAACAGTTGTCCGATCCGATAATTTTCAAGGATGCAGCACTTGCTTCGGAATTGTCAAGGGACCATGGCAGAGTTAAAAGTATTATAGAGACCTTTGAGGAAATAGAAAGCTTGGAAGCTCAACTTGAGGAAAGCAAGGGTTTGTTGTCGGACGAAGAGTTCGCCGATGCAGCTCAAGAAGAGATTGAGTTGCTTCAGCCAAATATCAAGAAGCTCCGCGAGAATCTTCTCGTTGCCATGCTTCCACCGGACCCAGATATGGGCCGAAACACCATTATTGAGATAAGAGCCGGGGCCGGAGGTGACGAAGCTTCCCTTTTTGCCGCGGATTTGTTTCGCATGTACTGCAAGTATTCCGAAAATAAAAGTTGGTCTCTTGAATGCCTAAGTCAAAGTCACTCCGAATCAGGTGGATTCAAAGAAGTCGTTTTCATAATTAAAGGTGAAGACGCTTGGTCTAAATTAAAATTTGAAAGCGGTGTTCACCGAGTACAAAGAGTACCCGTAACGGAAGCAAGTGGAAGAATTCACACTTCAACCGCAACTGTAGCCGTCTTGCCCGAGGCCAAGGAGGTAGAGGTGCATATTGATCAAGGTGACCTTGAAATTGGTGTTTGCAGAGCTAGTGGACCCGGCGGGCAGGGGGTCAACACAACAGACTCGGCCGTGCAAATCCTGCACAAGCCTTCCGGTCTTACCGTTTATTGCGCGGATGAACGCTCTCAACTAAAAAACAAAAACAAAGCAATGACGGTCCTTCGTTCAAGGCTTTTCAAAATCAAACAAGCCGAAGAAAGGGAAAAGTACGCTCAAGACCGGCGGGAACAGGTAGGAACAGGTGATAGAAGTGAAAGGATCAGGACTTACAATTTTCCACAAAGCAGGATTACCGACCATCGTATAAATTACACTTCACATGCTTTAAATGAATCCCTCCTTGGGGATCTCGATCATCTTTTTAACGCACTTTATGGCGAGGACCTCAGACTTCGATTGGAAAACTTGGGCGATGAAAAAGAAAGGTGAATTTCTAACCTGCTTGGAAGTTCTTACAAAATCCAGTGAATTTCTTGGCAGGAAGGGGGTGCCTAGCCCCAAATGCGATTCGGAATGGATTGTTTCTTCAATTCTCAAGACAAAAAGAATGAACCTTTACCTCTATCCTGATGAAATAATTGGCGAGGAAAAACTAAATGAAATCAGGTCGATGATTGTGAGGAGAGGAAAAAGAGAACCCCTTCAGCATATCTTGGGAAGCGTTAACTTCGCCGGCCTTGTACTTAAATGCGATGGTCGTGCATTAATTCCCAGACCGGAGACTGAGACCTTGGTCGAACATATTCTCCATAGGCTTCCCCCGTCTTTTGATAAGGCTATCCTTGATATTGGAACGGGTACCGGTGCAATTCTAGCTGCTCTATGCTCGTCTCTCCCTTCCTCGGTTGGGGTCGGTCTTGACCAGAGTGAAGAGGCCCTTTCACTCGCCAAGGAAAATCTTAAGGATCTTAATTTGCAGAGTAGAACACAAGTGCGAAAGCTTGATTGGAATCTACAAAAAGTAAGTGAAGAAGGGGTAGGGCTTGTTGTCTCAAATCCACCCTACCTAAAAACGGAAGAATGGGAATGCGCGGAAACCGAGGTCAAAGCGCATGATCCGAAAATTGCATTGGTTGCGGGTGAAGATGGATTCTCCGAGCTCAAAAAAATAATAGACATAAGTGTCGCAGTACTCCCTTCAGGAGGAATGTTTGCTCTTGAGTTCGGAACATCCCATGCCGAAAAAATATCTAAGTCCTTGTCAAGCAAGTTCGAGAGCATAGAAATCCTTAAAGACTTGTCTCATTACAGGCGGTTTTCCATCGCAAGAAAATGCTAAGGCTCTTCCAATCGCGCAAGACGGCTATATGACAGTTCTCACAAGGGGACAGACGATTTTTGGGAAAGTTGACCACCCTCAAGTATGTCTATCCAATCAACCATGATACGAACGCTCTCGTGCAAACGTATGTCCAATTCGTTCGGATTTTCAAAAGATATACCATCGTCGTCGGATGAAGCCGATTCTTCTCCGCGAGCTTGTTGGGATTTGAGTACCTGTTCCTTAACGATCCGAAGCTTAACTTCCGAAAAAGGATAAGCCTTTTCCGCCAAGGATTCAAATGTTTTAGTCAGGGCTTTGGATGCCTCCAAATCTGTTTTTTTCTGGGAGAGGCGATTCAATAAATTAAGAGACAGAGTCTTGGTTTCTCTTTTCTTTTTAAACCAAGATATGTTTTCTTTGAGGTAAGTGAATTCAGATAAGGTATTTTGTCGAGTCTCGCTGAGTTCTTTTAGTTTCGCCAAATCGTCAAGGGCGTACAAAAACTCTTCATCGGGTCGACGAAAATTTACCGCGGGTATTCGATCCCACTCCAATGCATTATCTAAATCTGATTCGCCGATGGGTAAAAAGGTATTGATTGTATCGATGGAAATATCACTTTTAACACCTCCTATCTGCGTACTGTCTCCGGAAGGTAAATAATACTTTTGAATGGTAATTTTGGCAGCACTTCGTTTTTTGGAAATAGCCGCAAAATTTAGCGGTAGTTTCATAGGTATGAGTGACTGTACAGTACCTTTCCCATGCGTGGATTCGTCTCCGACAATAATCGCTCTTTTGTGATTTTTAAGAGCCCCAGCCACTATCTCCGAAGCAGACGCACTATATCTTGATACCAGAATTATCAGGGGACCATCCCAGGCAAGTTTAGGATTAAAATCAAATTTCTTGCGAATCTTTCCATCAGTGCTTTTTACCTGCACAACCGGGCCTCGTGATATGAAAAGTCCTGCAAGGTTAACGGCTTCACTGAGGTAACCTCCTCCATTTTTCCGTAAATCCAAAATTAAACCTTGGACAGTAAGGTCCTTTAAGGCCTTGATCAGTTCTTCCACGTCATCCGTCGCCTTGGGGCCATTGCCCGATGAGCCATAAAAGGAAGGAAGATCGATTACACCTATCAATTTAGTTTTGTCATCGTCGCCTGTTTTGTGAAGTGTTGCCGAAGCCAAGTTCGCGGTGAGCTTTATTTTATCACGAATAATACGAACAATTTTTGAGTTGGAAGGATCCTGGATGGGCTTAATCTCTAAACGTACTAAGGTATCCTTAGGACCCTTGATAAGCTCGACTATTTTTGTAAGTTTCATGTTTACGACATCAACAAAATCGCCATCTGCTTGAGCGACCTTCAGGATAATGTCATCGGGTTCAAGTTCTCGAGACCCTTCTGCAGGACCACCCGGCAACAATTCCTTAATGGTACAAAATCCATCTTCATCTCGCAACACTGCTCCAATGCCGACAAACTCATTATTCATTTGTTGATCGAATCTTTCCTTCTCTTTGATGTTCATGAAGGTGGTGTGCGGATCAAACATCTGCGTCAGGGTACTGAGATAAAGTTCCTGTACGTCGCTGGATTCGAATTCCTGAATATTTTTTTTCCACCTTTCGTATCTTTTTCTAATTTCGTCACGAGAATTGTTGGTGATTTCGGATAAATTTTCCGGCAACGGTGTTTTGTCTGAAAAATTTGCGTCAAGTTGTTGTAGGGTTTGGTTAAGTAATTCAAAAGAAATTAATTTTATCCAATGATCATCCAATTCGCTTTCGTTAGCAGACCAAAGAGCGTTTTCCCTATCCGTATTGAAGCTCTGATTTGTGTCAAAGGTCATATTAGTGTCTAAATATGATATAGCCCAATCCAGTCGATTCACGGCACGCTTTTTGTACTCGTTGTAAATTTCGTAGCCAGGAAAAAGATTACCTTGCTTGAAGAAGGTAATGAGTGTCGGGGAAAAGGAGTTATCAAATTTTTCGACTTCGTTTTGAGTAAAGTATAGCTTTTGTTTATCAAGCCTTTCCAAAAAACTAGCGAGGAATTTGGTGGGTTCTAATTTATCAATGGGTACCTTGTTAAAATGGGCTTGCTGCAGAGCTTGGACCAACCATCTAGCTTCATGCTTCATTAAAGGTGTTGGTTCTAAGTCTCCGCTACCAATTGATTCGGTTTCGCCAAAACATGGGGAACAGAAAAGGAGGCAGAATAAGAGTGCCAAGCGTTTAATCAAAATGATGGGGTAGGGGGGATTCATAAAATGTGATTTTGAAAGAATTAATGTTTTTTAAGCAAGCCTTTTGCTTTGTCCAAAGTATTCTTTTCAGCTTGGGTTAAGGTACCAAACCCTTTCTCGTTTATTTTATCCAGTATTCGATCGACCTCAGATTGTAGAGAGTGTTGATTGGAAAAATCTACAGAATAAGAAGGCTTTGGGGAGCCACTTTTGTTAGTAAAAAAGCTAGTTTTTTTTATCGGATTAATAGGTTTAGGAGTTTTCGTACTAAAAACAAAACTTGGAAACAATTTGCCGGAAATTAAAAACCAATAAACGAAGGCCCCAGCAAGCATACCTCCAAGATGAGCAGAAAAGTTAGCACCTTGAGAATTATCTCTAAGTTCCCAGAATACGAAACCAAAAAGCTCCAAACCAAGCAAACCCATCAAAATAAACTTTGGCTTCAGAGTGACGGGAATTACGAAGAGAAGAAGGAAAGTTATTGGCCTGTCAGGATAGGTAAAGCAGAAATAGGTGAGAAGAGATAAAACAATAGAAGTAGAACCGCTGAGAAAGGATGATGGATAATCAGTGTAATGAAAAACGATCCAGAGCGTAGCTCCGCTTATCAAAGAAATAAAACAAAGCCAATGGAAATTAGCATTCCCTAATTCGCTTTCTACTGATCTGCCTATGAAATGAAGACCGAGTAAGTTTGCTAGCAGAACCAACGGACCATCATGGAGAAGAGGATAAGTAAAAACGGACCAGACTAGTCCACTATCAAAAAAATGGTTTGAGAAGCCTATATATTCGTAATGAAGACCACTACCTAGTCCGGAATTAGTAAATAATTCAAAAACAATTTGTAAAACAAAAGTTGTAATGAAAAGAATAAGCAATTTGTCAACAGAGGAACGAAGTCCACCTGAGAACGGTTTCTTCATGTAACTTCGATCGTATAGCATACCTTAAATCTAGCATGAGATGATCCATGGGCAAATAGATTAAGTTTTTGTTTGATAGAAATCCAGCAAAGGATTGAATAAAACACAGAGATGCGTCCTCCCATTACATACGCTCTTGTTCTATTCCTTATTGGTCTGTGCGCTTGCTCACCAGATCACGGACGCTTTGTGTTTTTTTTAATATCCGTGTCGATAATTGCTATAATTTATTGGAAAATTAAAAAAAGAATTAAAAAAACAGAGGCAAAAAAGTCTGTATGCAGTATGGCATTAGGTGTACTACTAGTATATGTAAGTTTACCAGTGAATAATGAAAAGAGCTTAGAAAAAACGATCCTTGCCAATGAAATAAAAAAACTACCACCAAGAGAGCTATCGCTTGAGATTAAAGTTATCAAAAGAAAAAAAATTTATGTACCATGCGAAAAAGAATACTTTAATTATACTGGGATAATAGAAAAAGCGCCTGAAATAAGGGAAGATTTAATTGGTAAAAAGGTACTATGGTCAAATAAATGGAATAAAAGTCTTTCGGAGACCTTTGTGAGTGATACAATTTCTCTAAGAAGTGTAGTTACAAGACAAAGAAATAATGATTTGGAAAATAATGAAGAATTATATAAGTTAAGCTTTGTTAAATTTCTTAAAATCAGGCATTCTTTTGGTACAACCGAAAATATTCGAAGACTATTAGAAAAAAAGATTATTAAAGTCAAAAAAGGGCAGAAGAGTAGCGCATTTGTGTATGCGTTATTAATTGGAGACAAAACATTTCTCGATGAACAACAAATGGAACTGTACAAGCAAACGGGTACAATGCATTTATTTGCTGTGAGCGGTCTTCATATTGGCATAATGTATATGTTAAGTTGTTTTTTGTTGAGATCCTTTATAATGAATCAAGTCTTAATGATCTTCCTTTCACTAACTGTTGTTTGTTGTTACGTCATTCTAGTAGGATCCAGTGATTCTGCAGTTAGATCATTTATAATGATTTCGATTTGGCAATCATCAACAATTTTTTATAAAAAAAGAAACTCTTTATCTGCTTTGTTTTGGGCTTCGCTGATTCTTCTGTTCATAGACCATACTAAAATTAATTCATTAGGTTTCCAATTGTCATTTACTGTTGTAATGAGTCTTATTTTCAGTTTTCACGGTATAACTCAAAAAAAGAAATTTAAGGTCTACGATTTAATGAAGAATTCACTTATTATATCTTTTTCATCTTTCTGTGGAAGTTCTCTTCTAATTATTGACTCTTTTCATTACATTAACCCGTTTTCGATCATAATCAATTCAATAGTTGTTATTATTATATTCCCGGTTTATGCTATCCTTTTATTGCATATTACAATATCGTTTTTTAATAACTGTGATCTTACATTTGCTTTTACAAATATTATTTATTTGAGTCTTGAAAAAATAATTGCTACTCTTAATCAGTGTACGTTTTTTCAATACCGATTTAACAATTCCCTGGATATTCCTGAATTTATCCATCTAGTTTATCCGCTAACATTGATCTTTTTAGTTAAGTATATTCACACATTAAAAGTAAGGCTATTCGTTTTGGCCGCCTTACCAACCTCTTTGTTGCTAATATGTTTATACTTGAGCTGACTGTTTCTTTTCTAGAATTGTTTACTAAAATATAGAATTTTGGAGCAAGCAAAATTGATAAGAATGTGAACCCGCCAAGTTAAAACATATCTTGATAAATAAGGGCAGTATATACTTTGGCTGGTCAAATAGTAAATTGATACAATCTTTTTAAGTATTTGTGGATAAAAATCTATTTTGAGTCGTCTAGTGCTTTTACTATTTCGATTCTTAACGAATCAGTAGAAATCTCTCCATGACTACCTAAAAGCTTATCACCTCTGCTAGATAGTAATCTATAATACGGAGTAACTTTCTCGACTTCATCTGGAATTATCGATGCTAAGGGTGAAATATGATGTCCATAAACAATAAAATTAGTTGATGATAGTTGACTGTTTTCTAGAAATTCAACGATTCTTTCTTTTTCATTTTTTTTGGCAATGCATACAGTTATTAATTTAAGTCCTCTTTTTCTAAATATCTTATATAAAAAAGATAGCTTTATTAAATTATCTCGTGTTTTCCCATCGTTCGTTTGCCAAACATAGAACAATTTAGGTTTTCGAGTATTGTGCGTTAAGTAAAAATTCAATTTTCGTGCGTCCGCCTCGCTTAACCTCACTTTTTCGTCTGCATATCTCTGCCTAACTTGTTCTGCAACCAACAAATGATTCTTGGTTTTTATAGCGGTACCAAAAACTTTTGTTCTTTTAAAACTTGTTTTCTCGCCAATTAATAGACTCGATATCGCTTGGTTAACCTCGGATGTTTCCATATTATCGGGCGAATCAATATTTCCGATACGACCAGAGTAAAATAATTCTCTATCTTGGTTGTAGAGATATATGGTTGGTGTAATCTTAGCTCCAATTTCTTTTGTTAAATTTTGATCATTACCATCATAAAGGTATGGGAAATTATATTTCATGCGGTTCGCTCTTTTCACCATATCTTGGAACGAGTCCCCCAAATCACTATATGCCAATTCATCCGGTAATATGGATTGTTCATAATTGGGAGATACCGCTATAATAACTACGTTCTTGCTGTATTTTCGAGTTAAAGCCATAAGATGATTTTGAAATAATTGGGAGACCTTACAGTGGTTTGATAAAAAGACGATCCCGATCACTTTTTTATCGTTAAAATCTGATTGGGAGTAAATCTCACCATTTGTCGCCCTCAAACTAAAAGCTGGCAGATATTGTTTGGAAACCTCGGAATATGCTGAGGTAACCATTACCAACATTAAAATAAAAGCCTTAGGAAGCACTCTTTCAGATTCTCTAAACTTTTTATGCATAAATGGTAGTTTCTTGGTTCGCAGTAAACTAAAGATTGTCTGTCTCGATATATATCATTATAATGTGCTCATATGCAACCCACTGATGATCTCAATTCTTGGTTTGAAGGAAAAGGTTTTTGGTCGAATGAATCTAATTCGAATTGGAATAACTGGGGGTGGCAACTCAGAAACCGCATAAATAAGCAAAGCGATCTAGATGGTATTATATCCTTGTCTACAAATGAGATTGCTGGTTTTGCAACTGCCCAAAACAGATTATCCGTCGGAATCACACCGTATTTTGCAAACTTGATAGATCCGAACGACTTTAATTGCCCCATCCGACGCCAAGTCATTCCAAATATCGAAGAGTCTTCTGTTTCTCCTATCGAAAGAAAAGATCCCGTTGGAGAAGAACATGATATGGTTGTTCCTGGAGTCGTTCATCGCTATCCGGATCGTGTTCTTTTTCTAGTTACTGACCGTTGTGCAGCCTACTGTCGATATTGCACTCGTAGTCGAATGGTCTCCAATGCACAGGATTATGGTTTCCATCCTTCTTTGGAGGAAGGTTTAAAGTACATAAAATCTAATACATCCATAAGGGATGTTCTTTTGAGCGGGGGAGATCCATTATTGTTATCAGATAGAAAACTTTCTTACTTGCTTGGATCTCTTGCCGAGATATCTCATGTAGAATTCGTCCGAATTGGTTCCAGGATCCCCGTTTTTCTTCCTCAACGAATTACAGATGGTTTATTGGATGCACTGCAATCTCATCACAATATTTGGATGAGTATTCACGTAAACCATCCCAACGAATGCACAAAAGAGCTTTATAATGCCTGTCATAAGTTGGCTAAGTCAGGTATTCCTTTGGGTAACCAGTCGGTATTGCTCAAGGGTGTAAACGACAACCACAAGGTCATGAAAAGCCTTATACACAGGTTGCTGATGATGAAAGTTAGACCCTATTATCTTTATCAGTGCGATCTGATTGAGGGTAGTTCTCATTTAAGGGTCGATCCGATGATAGGTATTAAGATCATCGAATCCTTGAGAGGACACACGACGGGTTATGCTGTTCCCCAGTTTGTAATTGATGCACCCGAAGGTGGAGGGAAGATTCCATTGAACCCTAATTATTTAGATCGGGTTGAAGGCAACAAGTTATTTTTGAAAAATTTTGAAGGAAAAAGTTTTATTTACGATACCGGCACTTGCGATAGCCCCAACATGAAGGATCTTAAATCGGTTAATCTTACTTGAACTTGTTCTTCTAGTAGTTTTAATCCGTCCTTATCGGCATAACAACACAAAGAAAGGATAGTTTGGCATCTTCTTCTTTGTTAACCTTGAATACTCCAGGGCTCATATCATCCCTGAATTCCAAAGTCACTTTGTCCCTTTGGAGAGATTTAAGTGGGTCCAATAAAAATCGTGGGTTAAAAGACACTGTAGCTTCTTCACCTTCGTAAGTTATTCCCATAGATTCGCAGGCGTCTCCCAAAGAACTTTGCCCCGTGATTTCCATCTCGTTTTTCTTAATTCTCAAGGTTACCTTCTCGTCCGAAACCAATGCTGCTCTATGCACGCATTCCTGCATCAACTCTCTTTCGATATTGGCAGCGTTGAAATCATCTTTCGGTATCACCTGTTTGTAATTAGGGTATTTCCCCTCAACTACCTTCGACACCAAGTATACCGAATCCACGAAACCCGTTGGTGCATCATCATTTTCATCGATCTTTAACTCGAAGGCTACCTGGCGATCGGTGAAGGAAATGCTTACGGTTTCACCTACGTCGGGTAACTTCTCCAATTCGGATACCGTAAGAGAGGGCAAAATAAACTCCCCTTCATCTCCTTCCAAAACTTTCATTTCCCTTCTTGTTACGGCTAACCTTCTGCCGTCTGTTGCAACAAGAGAGAGACGATCTTTGCTGAATTGAAAAAATACACCTTTGAGCATATACCTCTCTTCGTTTACGGACTGTGCATATGAAACACTTTTCAGCATGGAAACTACTTCTTGTCGGTCTAGATCGAACTCTTTCTGTTCGTTCAATTCAGGAAGAGGTGGGAACTCCTTACTGTCCATTCCCATTACGTTAAATACCGAACCCCTTGTGCTTATCGTTGCCTTGGGTGTATCAGTTGACTCGACGTTGACCTCCATGTCAGCCAGTTCACGAACGATTCTTCCAAGTTCCTTCACGGGCAAGGTAACGGTACCTTCTTCTGAAACCTCGGCTTTGACGGAGCATCTTGCACCCAAATCCAAATTGGTTGTAGTTAGTCTTACGACGCCAGAACGAGCCTCAATCAAAACATTCTGAAGGATTGGCATAGTTTTTCTCGTACCGACAACGCTCGTTACCAGTTGGAGACCCGAACTGAAGAAATCTCTGTTTATCTTAAACTTCATCTGGTTTTGTTTTGAATGAAAACTTACGTCTATACAATGTCCAATTGTTAAGAATGAATTAACTTATATAAATTTGTATCCCTATTATATATGCGAACAAGTCAAGTAAATGTGTAAACCTTTGATTAACAATGGAAACAAAAAAAGAAAAATGTTCATAATGATGGAAGAAAAATTTTACAAAATCAAAATTATCAATAACTTTTCAAAAACGGCGATTTTTTCACAAACTATAAAGACCTTATTTCTTAGCCAATGACTCCAAATAATCCCAAAAGCTTTGGTGATTTTCCAGCACAGCTTCATCAGAGGAGGGCATTTTGTTTCGGACCAAAAAGTCGTTCAAAGAGTTTTTGTGTAGTATAAAGTGGCAATGCAGGGCTATATTGATTTTTTCAAAGTATACTCGAAGTTCCTCCAATCTTAGTCTGTAAAACACTTTTCCATTTCTTTGGAATCTGCCAATTCCCGTATCGCTGCCAGTAAGTATGTCCTTGGTCATGGAGCTAAGCTTTTCCATAAGCGAGAGTTGATCGGCTTGCGGCAAAGAATTCAAAACTGAAAGGCTTTGATCAGAAAAAGTAACTTGAAACATAAAAAAGGAAGGTCGGAGAGGTTTAAAACTAAGATTGCAAAAGGTTGATAGACATAGTCGTGACTTTGTATGAAAAACCTATTTAATGCAAAAAGTAAAAGAGTGTCAGACGTCAAAAAAGCAAGAAAACGAAGGAAATAAAAAAAGTTTAACAACCCGGATGAGAAAGAATGGATAACCAAAAGGAATTGGCCGAAGCACAAAGAGTTTTGATCAAGGAAGCAAACTCTATTATGAGAGCATCCGACTGTCTTGGTGAAAACTTTTCAAAGGCTGTAGACTGCCTGTACTCGACCAAGGGCAAAATAGTGGTAAGTGGTATAGGAAAATCCGGACATTTGGGAAAGAAACTTGCGGCAACTTTTTGCAGCACGGGCTCACCTGCTGCCTTTTTACACCCCTCGGAGGCAGTTCATGGTGATTTAGGTATACACCAAGAGGGAGACCCCGTCCTTTTTTTATCGAACAGTGGATCAACTCCGGAACTTTTGGCACTAGCTCCCTTGTTGAGAGGAAGATCCGCAAAAATCGTAGGTATATTTGGAAATGACAAAGCCCAGTTAACCGGCAAGGTAGACGCCTACCTTGACTCATCCGTTCCGGAAGAGGCAGATCCGCTCGGAATAGTTCCAACCGCAAGTTTTGCAGTATCTGCATCCTTGGGCGATGCGCTGGCATCTGCCCTGATGAAGAGAAGAAATTTTTCTGAAATGGATTATGCCCTAACGCACCCAGCTGGACAACTTGGCAGAAATCTTATCCTCAGAGTGTCGGACGTAATGCATCACCCTGGAGAAATAGCCAGCGTAGCAAAGCATACTAAAATTAAGGATCTGGTTATAGAAATGACCAAGTTTCCACTTGGAGCAGCTTGCATAGTCGAAGGCGATGAACTGGTGGGTATTGTAACGGATGGTGACCTTCGAAGGGCGCTTAATGATAAAGAAAACCTCTTGAATTTATCAGCCGATGGTGTAATGACAATTTTGCCGCAAACGATTACCTCAGAGGTTTCGTTGGGAAATGCCCTGAGATTGATGGAAGATCGAGAGTCCCCAATTTCCGTGCTTCCAGTTGCTTGTGCCAAATCAAACAAGCTTCTTGGCATGATCCGTTTGCACGATATATATACTCCTTCTACAAGCTAAGTGAAAAATTTATTAATGGATCCTAGTAATTACAGGTGAACTCTAGAAAGATTATCCTGATGACGCTTTCAATTCTTGCTTTGGCGGCAGGGGGTTATCTCTTGCTTCAGTTGCAAAAGGCTTCCGAAGAATACTCCCATTGGCAATCTCGCGAAGCTGTGTTGGAAAAAGAATTGGATGATCTTCGAAAGGAGGCGAAAAACCTCCGCGAGTTTTTGGAAAGATTGCGTAGGGACCCAGCAGTTCAAGACGCCATTGCGCGAAAAGAATTGGGGTATGGTGAGAAAGACGAGGTTCTTTATCGTATGCCTCAAGATTTCGATAGTGACTAACCCAAACTAATTGAACCCTCGTAAACCATCTATTCTCTCTCAATCCCACCAAGCTCATTCAAGAAGTTTGACGGCACTGCTTCTACTTCGAGACTTCAACCCCTAGCCCCTGATAGATCTTCAGTAACAACAAACAACCCTTTAAATATTCATCATGTCAAAAGACCAAAACGAAGAACTCAGCCAAGCCAAAGAAGCCGGAGAACTTTACGAAAGTTCATATAAAAACCTTTGTGAAATGCTAGAAAACGAAAATTTGCCCCAATGGGTTTCCTCATCGTTGGAAGAGTTGATTGACGAAAAAAAATGGGAAGAACTGAACAACCGCTTCTACAAGAATCTTGCATTTGGGACTGGTGGAATGAGGGGAAGAACCATTGGCGGGGTAACAACTAAAGCGGAGAAGGGAAAAAGCCGGAAAGGGGAAACACCCGAGTATGGAGCAGTTGGAAGTAATACCCTAAATGAAATTACGGTGTTACGGGCAACCAAAGCGCTTTTTCTTTATGTCAGACAATGGATGGCAGAGCAGGGAATATTCGAACAACCTCGTTTGGTGATTGCTCACGACGTTAGGCATTTTTCCCAAAAGTTTTGTAAATTGGCGGCACTCGCTTGGTCCGATCACGGAGGTTACTCGATGATTTTCGACGGTCCCCGGTCGACTCCCCAACTAAGTTTTACCGTTCGCCATCAATATGCTCATGCCGGTATTGTGATCACCGCGAGTCATAACCCTTCGCATGACAATGGCTTCAAGGCTTACTTCTCCGATGGATCACAACTCGTTCCACCTCATGCCGAAAAGGTCGTCGAAAAATACAAGGCAATACAAATTGCCGAACTTATTCCTCTATTAGCTCAAACTCCAACGGAAGAACCACCCTGGAGGGTACTGCAAGCTGGTGATGACCTTGCTTACCGAGCGGCCCTTGAGGACGCAGTTCTAGACCCTGAAATGCTCCAGAAAAATGCCCCCAAAATGGTTTTTACGCCTATTCATGGCACTGGAGCGATTTCGGCAATTCCGGCACTCTGGGACCACGGAGTCGATGTCGTTGTCGTTGATGAACAAAACAGACATGACCCTAATTTCAGTACGGTTAAGTCACCAAACCCAGAAAACCCAGAAGCACTCCAAAGAGGAATCGCTGTAGCACGCAAGACTAAGACGGAGCTTGTCATGGGAAGTGACCCAGACTGCGACCGAATCGGAGTTGCCGCTAAACTCAAAGGGGGGGAATTCGTTTGCCTGACAGGAAACCAAGTCGCGTGCATGCTGGCTGAGTACCGACTGATGGCGACCAAAAGAAAACAACTGTTGGGAGATGATTCAAGAGAACGAATGGCCATCCTCAAGACTTTTGTTACAACACCCATGCTTAGCCTCATTGCAGAAGCCTATGGCGTTCGTTGCGTAAATACGCCGACAGGTTTTAAGTGGATGGCCAAAAAGATGGGTCAATACGAAAACGAAGCACTGATCGAACTCAAGGAGAAAGAGGGGTTGGCAATTGATTTTGACGGAACGGACCTTTTTGCCCGCATCGACATACTGACCCGTTATTCCACTTACGTCGTGTTGGCAGCAGAAGAAAGCTATGGCTATCTTCCGCTTGACGTTGTTCGCGATAAGGATGGAAACGCCTCTGCGTTGGCAATTGCAGAACTATTTGCTTTTTTAAATTCCACTCAGTCCACACCCTTCGATTTTCTTAATACCCTTTACGTCAAATACGGATTCCATTTTGAAAAAACGGAAAACCTGTATTTCGAAGGGGCCGAAGGAAGTGAAACCATTACAAAACTTGCGGAATCCTACCGAAAGAATCCCTTGGAGGAGGTGGATGGTATTCCCGTTAAAAAAACCAAGGACTTTTTGGAGTTCGGTTACATTGACGAAGACGAAGACCCTCTTCCTCCCGAAAACTTTTTACAAATGAGCCTTGATAACGGATTTTCCATTGCCATCCGGCCAAGTGGCACGGAACCGAAGATCAAGTATTACCTTTTTGGGTGCGGGGACAAAAATCCAGCTAATTTGAGTGACTCGAAAAAGGAGGTCCGGGATAAGATCGAAACCATTGCCACTTGGTTGGTGAAAGATGCCAATACCAGGGTGGGCAAGACCGTATAACCTACGGGGCAGGGTCTCTTGGTGTTATACCAAGAGAGACGCCGGTCTTTCCAATATCTCGCCTAGTAGCTTTAAAAACTTGGCACCCGCTGCACCGTCGACCAATCTGTGATCACAGCTCAAACCGAGAATCATTCTTTCTCCAGCCTGCAAATTACCGCTCGAATCTAGTACAGGTTTTTTAACGCTTGCACCGACGGACAAAATGGCGGCATTGGGCGGGTTTATAATCCCACTGAAAAAATCGATGCCGAACATCCCCAGATTCGTAACGGTGAAGGTCGAACCAGTCATTTCATCCGGGGTCAACTTTTTGTTTTTAGCTTTTTCGATTAAAGATTTAGCCTCTAGGGAAAGAGTGGCCAAATCGAGAGATTCAGCGTTTCTGATCACCGGGGTCACCAATCCGTCTTCAACTGCAACGCCAAAAGAAAGATGGACATTTCCATGACATCGAATTTGATCCTTTTCCCAAGAAGTGTTTAACTCAGGTGCCCACTTAATTGCTTCTGCACAAGCTTTAAGTACGATATCGTTAAGGGTTATCTTGAGTGGCTTCTTATCCGATGGAGAGCGTTGAGCCAACCTTGCGTTGATTGCTTCTCGAGAGAGTCTGAGTGGCAGTGAATCTATTTCCTTTTGAAGGTAAAAGTGCGGAATAGTACTTTTGGATTCGAGAAGACGGTGCGCGATGATGGAGCGCATTTTAGTGACCGGAAGAGTTTGATCCATCAACAAGCCCTTTGATTGAACTTCTGCTGGTCCGACTGCAGTCAATTTCGGATCAGCGAGTGGAACGACTTGCGAGTGCGCAAGGACGTCTTTTTTAGTAATTCTTCCACTAGGTCCAGAGCCACTGACATCGCGTAATTCGATGTGTCGTTCGCGAGCGATTTTTTTTGCAAGAGGCGAAGCAAAAATTCTATCGGCAGAACCATCTTCTTCCTGCCCGATCTCATCTCGGGTTGCTTCCTTTTCCGCCACGGAGAGAGTGGGTTGGGGTTCTATTTCTTGGCTCTGCGTTGGTTCTTCAACATCTTCCTCCAATGCCATTTCAGGTTGCCCATGATCCTGTTCAGTCTGCTCGGGTGATTGTACGGGGGAAGGTAGGTCCTCGACTTCTTCACCCTGCTCCCCAACTGCCGCCAAAGCGCTTCCAATTGAAACCTCTACACCCTCCCCGACAAAAATTTTGAGGAGAATACCGTCGTCAAAATTTTCTAGTTCCATCGTGGCTTTATCCGTTTCGATCTCGGCCAGTACATCTCCGTTCGAAACAGCGTCACCTATTTGTTTGTGCCATTTTACGACAGTCCCAACGGACATCGTGTCGCTTAACTTAGGCATCTCGATAATTGTAGCCATGATAAGGGGGACTAAAAGTTAAATGAGCTCCATTGCTTTGCGCAGAACCCGATCGTGATTCGGTATTTGAGCATTTTCAAGGGACTTGCTGTAAGCTTGAGGGGCGTCTATTGCGGACACCCTTTTGATTGGTGCGTCGAGGTAATCAAAAGCCTGATCCTGTATAAGAAATGCAATTTGAGCGTCGACCCCGCAAAATGGTTTGTTTTCTTCAACCAATAAAACGCGATTCGTTTTGCGGACCGATGATAAAATCGTTTCCGTGTCCAAGGGTCTGATGGAACGCAAATCAACGACCTCGGCGGAAACCTTGTTTGTTTCATCCAGTGTTTGGGCTACCTCCAATGCAGTATGAACGGATTTGCCGTGCGCAATGATCGAAAGATCCGAACCTTCTCGAACGACATTGGCTTTTCCGAGTGGAATGATGAAATCGTTCTCTTCGGGAACTTCACCCTGTAGGTTGTAGAGTATGGTATTTTCCATAACACAAACTGGGTCGTTGTCTCGAATGGCTGATTTGAGCATTCCTTTGGCATCGGCGGGTGTTGCGGGACATATTACTTTGATACCAGGGGTATTGGCGGCAAAGTTTTCCGGGGTATGGGAGTGAGTGGCCCCTACGTTTGTTCCCCCGTTGGCCGGCCCTCTAAAAACGATCGGAACATTGATCAAGCCGCCGGACATGTACCGGACGTTTGCTGCATTATTAAAAATTTGATCGAAGGCGACATAGCAAAAACTCCAAAACATAAACTCAACGACTGGCCTCATTCCCATCATGGCCGCTCCCACGGCCAAACCAGAAAAGGCAGCCTCGCTTATAGGCGTGTCGATAATCCTGTCTGACCCGAACTTTTCCAACATCCCTTCCGAAACCTTGTATGATCCCTTGAACTGAGCCACCTCTTCGCCCATGAGTACGACTTTATCATCACGCTCGATCTCCTCTGATAAAGCTTGGTTGAGTGCTTCTCTGTAAGTTATGGTGGCCATCTTTATAAAAGAAAATATCCGTTCATGGGGTTTCGAAAAACATAGTTCCCTGGGAAGTCTTGTTCGCAGGGTTGTCGGTTTCCCAGTAAATGTCATCCATAAGCTCAGTTGGGTCCGGAAGGGGGCTAGCCTGGGCAAATTCAGCGGATGCATCAGCCTCTTCTTTCGCCAATCGGTCGATTTCAAGTGCAGATTCCTCGGTTAGGTATCCTTCGGCGATGAGCTTTTCCTTATACAAATTGATTGGGTCTTTGCTCTTTTTGTATTCTTCGATCTCTTCCTTGCTCCGGTAGGTTTGGTCCGGGTCTGCAACAGAATGGCCACGATAACGATAGGTAACGATTTCAAGGACAGATGGCCGCGACTCGTTGTGAGCACGCTCCAAAGCATCGTTGATGGTATGGCGTACCTCGTACACGTCATGTCCATGAGAAACAGACCAATCAATGTCGAACATGTCGCCGCGACGAGCAAGAGGCTCCCCGGCTGAGTGTCTTGCTTCAGCGGTCCCCATGGAATAGCCATTGTTTTCGATTATGTAAACAACAGGAAGATTCCAAAGAGAAGCTAGGTTAAGCGACTCATAAAAAGGGCCTTGGTTGGTTGCTCCGTCTCCCATGAAACAAAGGCAAGAACCGGCTTTTTTATTGAACTTGAGGGCATAAGCAATGCCTAAACCCAACGGGGTTTGCCCGCCGACGATTCCGTGTCCACCCCAGAAATTTTTGTCAGGCGCGAAAAAGTGCATGGACCCTCCCTTACCTTTGGAACAACCAGTCTTTTTTCCGTAAAGTTCGGCCATGCATTCATCCATATCCATGCCTACGGCGAGGGCATGCCCGTGATCACGATAGGCGGTAATGACATGGTCATCCTCTCCCATGACTGATACTGCACCTACGGCAACTGCTTCTTGACCTATGTAAAGGTGCAAAAATCCACCAATATGACCCTGCTGGTAGGAACGAAGAGAACGTTCTTCGAATCTCCTGATCCGTGCCATTTGCTCGTAAAGATTAACTCTCTCCTCGGGAGTGAGGGAGCGATTGATCTGTTTTTCTGAAAAATCTTCGCTCCGAACATCTCCCACTCGCTCTTCTTCGACGGGGACATTTTGTTCCTTTGCCGGAGAATCGTCTTCTTCTCCGTCCACAATCGTATCGTGATGTAGTCCTTCCATGAATTATTCTCTAGGGTGGTTAAACAGTGAAATCATTATCTCTAAAATGGGGTGATTCTTCAATCTTTAATTTCAGGGGTTGGTTCATGTGACACTCTGCCCGCACTCCCCAAAAGCCCGCTTTTCGTTTATCGAATAGCGGCCATACCAATTGATGATCGGTTGGTGGAATTTCAAGCTCGTCAATGTCTTTTCGTGTATAAAAAGAAAAGGTGCCTTCATCCATATCGGGTGGAAGGGAGTTGAGCAGTTTCTTGCACTCGAAGAGAAACATGAGCCAGTTCGTCGTGGATTCATAACCTTTTTCGGAAACATAACCAAAAATCGTAAGATCGTCATCGGACAAAACGAGCCCAGTCTCCTCTTGTGCCTCCCTTTTGGCGCACTCGAAGGGAGATTCGCCTTTTGACATGTCCAGTTTGCCTCCGGGGGGACTCCACCTTCCCTTGTTCGGGGACTTGTTTCTGCGCATCATCAGAACTTCATCTTCCCGATTGCGAATGAAGAGTAAGCAAGATATCTTGAATTCCATAATTTAGGCTTGTTAAATGTACTTTTGTAAAGAAAGGATATAGCGAGTCCAAACCCTAACTCCATTTATCATGAAATTACTTATGTTGAAACTCACCGTTTTGATTTCTTTGTCGTTCGCTTGCAATGTTTATTCCAAAGAAGATGAGTTTGTCAGGCTTGCCGACAAAGTATCCGTAGCCAAAGGGGAAAATTGGCTCAAAGCCACAGTGCCCTTTGTCTTGTTAAAACACCCCAAGTTCGAACGTTTGCAAAGAAGTCGCCCCGCAACGTTGGAAGAGGCTCTCAACGTAGAGTACCTTGATAACGTGAAAGTAAAGCTCTACCTATGCTTTAGTAACGAGTATAAAAAAAAGCTGATCAATAACCGTGATTTACCCGATGCTCAGTTTTATCAATATTACAGTGCCGATATCGAATACTCGACCATCAAGATCGATAGGTCGACCAAAACCGCCAACTTCCTTTTCCCCGCTCCACTCGCCGAGCGAGATGGTTTTTACAAAGGCGGGTACGTCAAGCTTATCGGATATGCGGTTGAGATTTCCCAAAACGGAGTTCCTTTTGAAATGAAGAACAGCATATCATTTGACAAATACGACCGCCAAACAGAGATCCTCAAAAAATTCAAAGAACAAGCAGCGGCCAATGCTGAAAAGAACAAAGGGGTTCTTGTGCCGGCGCATCTTTTAGAGCCTGGTTATTATGATTCATCTTCTGTCTTCAAGAGACAAGATGCGACCAACTATTAAAAACCTCCAAACCGTTATTTCCCACTGATACATCTACGCTCGTGTCGGAAAAAAAAGAAATAATAATTAACTGCGGAATTTCTCAGGTCTCTGCCGGAGTATTCAGTAAACAGGGTGATAATATCCTCCTTGAGCAAGTAGGATTGCAGACGCTCCGTTACAATTATTCGAGCGAGGAAGAGTGGCTTGACCACTTTTCGGAGGGACTCAAAGAGCTTTGCGCAAGAGAGAAGATCAAAGGAAATGCAAGGTTTATCTTTCCCGGTTGTCTGCTTTTAACCAAAACCATACGGGTTCCCCATGTAGAAGAAGAAAAGCAAAAGAAAATCGTTGCCTTTGAACTTATGCAAAAAATGCCTGTTCCTTTGACCGAACTCATTTGGGACTATCAAGTCATAGATGACGATGGCGTAGAACAGGAAATATTAGCCTTCGCGGTCAAACCGAAGGTGGCAGAAGATTTTTGCGAAAGGGTTATGGAAATAGGTCTTAACCCAGTACAAATTACCCCTGCCCCGGTTTTGGATTACAATGCAATGCGTGCATCCGGCATCGGACTTGAAAGTGGCGAGACACTCGTAGTGAACATAGGAGCTAGGTCGACTAATTTACTTTTTATAAATCCTACTGGTTTTCTTTTGCGGCCGTTGACTATTGGCGGTAACTCATTGACCCAAAATATTTCTGATAATTTAGGTACTCAATTTGAAAAAGCCGAGGAAATTAAAAAGAATTACTTTTCCGGAGAGGTCGCATTCTCCGCCGAGGATCCGAGCGTACGGTTACTGGAAAATTGCTCTAAACAATTTTTAGCCCGCCTGAGTCAGGAAATAACTCGCTCTCTTGTTACATACAAACGCTTAAAAAAAGGAAAGTCACCGAGCAGAATGTTTCTTGCCGGTCGCGGTGCACTGTTAAACCAACTGCCCGAATATCTCAGTCACAGCCAACGACTTGACATTGATTACTTCGATCCTCTTCAAACATTGGTACTTTCCGATAGCATTAGCTCGGAAATGCGTAATCTACTACCTTTCATGCTCAGTGAACCAGTTGGATTGGCATCCTCGATCTTTGCTTCACCTTCGAATGATCAGTCCTCTTTGACCAAGACGATTAATCTACTCCCCGAAAGCAAATTAACCAATCTAAATTTTAAAAGAAAACAACCACTTCTTTTGCTATCTGCTTTCCTTCTTTCCCTCACTCCTCTTCCCTCCCTTTTTATTAACTACCAAGAATCCGAAACGCTTTCCAGCGACCGTAAACAACTCATAGCCACCAAAAGCGATCTTCGGGAAAGTCTTTCGGGAATGGAGTCCAAAAGTAATACACTCGAGTTCCTTCAATATTTTACCAAGGAAGTCTATTCCAGGAATCAAGCCTATCAAGAACAGGGCAAAACGCTGTGGAAATTAAGGGTTTTGCTTAATCACCTGCAAAATTCATTAGAGTATGAAGATATTGCTGATACTTGGTTCGATGAATTCAAAATATCCGGTGAAAACCCATCCAGTAGAGGCCAACCTGGGGCAAGACCAAACGGCGCACTTCAGGATTCCACACCGGTTCTTAAGCTTTCCGGGCGCTATCTTGTGCGGCCAACTGTTGAAATCAATTCCGACAAGGACGCCCTTAGGGATAATCTCATCGAGCTTAACCAAAAAAAGCAGAGAGCTCTCACCAGTCACCTAAAGGAACTTCCCGTCATCTCCGAGTTGAGAAGCGACGTTTTCAAAACCTCAGGAAAAGGAGATTTGGAAAACAAATACTTCACTTATTTCGAGTTCGAAATTATTTTGGATTAACTTACGCAGTAATGAAATTTGTTACAAACAACATCGTTTTTCTTACCCTGACTGGTCTGTTTGGATTCCTGTTTCTTGCTTTGTTTGCTATCTCACTTTACTTCTCCAACAGCGGAAATGAGGTGACGGACGATATCGACGGAATCAAGGCCGACATCAAAAATCTCCACAACAAAAAGCTCCCCTATCTTGGTATTGATCACGACTTAAAATTAGCGGCAGTCGATCTTTATGAACTTGCTTCGATCGAGCGGGCCCAAAATCGTCTTTGGAAGACGGTTTTGGCCCCTGAATCAAACATCTTCGTCAATTGGAAATCCAAATCTGAAGAAGTCATCAATTCGGCTCTCATTCGCCAGTTCACTCGACTAAATAACTTGTGCAAAGAGAAAAACATCTCACTTCCCGGAAACGGAAAGCGCGGATCCTCTTCTCCCTTCGGTGAACAAATCGAGGAGGAGGCCAATGATTTTGGTTTTGGCATGACTGCCTATGATGGAAACTGGCCCAACTTCAGTAACGAAGAAGCTCAACTGCTGGGCATCCAAATTGATATTATAAAAGAATTGGTTGGTTACTTATGCGACACCGTTACCGATGAACATTCGGCGGAACTCGTTCACCTAACAAGAGAATCCGTGGGTCGCACCGATGGACTTAACATTGGTATGGACCAAGTCGATTTGTCTGGAGCAAAATCCGTTCTTTTGAAGACTCATGTCGACTTGGAGAGCCAATGCTTCGAAGTTTGTTTTATTGGTCATACTTCTCACGCTCGAACCTTTTTGAATTCATTGCGACCTCCTTATTTTCTCCGGAACCTAATTGTTGAACGAGAATCTTCCCAAAATAGTTTTTCTAACGGTCCTTCCTTTGGTCCGGATTTTCCTCAAGGCAACTCCTCCTCTGATGACTCAGAAGTACCGGTCGTACAAGACGTACGGTCCAAGTTTACTTTCTTAGTCGAATACGTTACTTCGGTGAACAGAAACCCCGATGAGTTTTATCGAGCAGTATTGCGCAAGGAAAATTTTGACGAAGAATTTCTAGGTGAGTTTCTTTTGAAGGCAGGTCACGAAAAACTTTTCAAACCCTTGATCGAATTTCTGAGTAAAAAAGACGATGCTTAAAGCTCATTATGAGAAAATCGTACTACTAATAAGCGTACTTGTTGCGCTTGTTCTGGGCTTAATGCCTTTGTTTTCATCTTTCTTTCCAGATGCCGACACCGCCTTGTTTTCTCAGGGAAGCACCGAGGATTCATTCTCTTTCGGGCAAAACGATGGAGGTTTGCAAACACTGGAAATATTCAAAGAAACTTCAATTATGCCAGGAGACACGATAACTTTTGTTTCGGTTGAAGATGAGAATGAGGTTAAAGCCTTTATGGTCTCAAAGATTATCTTGGAAAACCGTTCAACGTTGACGGTGGGTTTTGATAAGAAGGAGATTACTGGCGACCTTATGTCTGGTTCGGACATAATTCTCGATGTCAATTGGGCAAAAGTTAGAGTTCCATTGGAAATTGCTTCGGACAAGGGGAGGGCGAGTATCGTTTTTTCTCAAATCAATTACCTCACGGGCGAAAAAATCCTGGCCTTCGATGAGCCGATTGATGAATTTGATCCTGAGGATTGGCGTATCTCTCTGCATCAACCTCTGAGTACCGGGAAAGTGGATCAAAACCAAAGCAAAACCGACCGTGTTCGCTGGACCAAACCTGCGGATGAATCGGGAGACTCGATTTACGACCTCTTCACGCCCCCAATCATTTACTTGATAGATGGCAACTTGACGACCTCTCTTCCTGAAAAAGTTGAAGTCCGAAAAAAGGAAGAATTCGGCCTTACTCTGCAAAGCTTTCAGAAAAAACCTTACCGTTTCAAAATGAGAGGTTTTTCAAATACCGCGCCTTTTTTCGAAGATTTGAATCCGATGGTAAAAGAGAGACGTTTGAATCCCAAAACACGAATGGAACTCAACAAGCCCTACCGTATCAACTCAAACGGAAAACCTGGAAGTCCCTCTTTGATCCAAACAACCGAAGATGACGCAAACAAATTATTGATGGTCACTTATTTCAAGCTTGAGTATGTGAAAGACGAAAAGACAGGAGGGGTTAGACCCGTGGGACGAGCGTTGGTGCAGGATTACAAGATAGGAGGGAAGGCCTTTGAAATCAACAGTCGCATGCAGGAGGTCTTTGCAGGAGAAAATGAAATTGAGATGAAATTCAACCTCGATGGCCCCAGTGAGCAGATTTTAATATCGGACAAAGACGTCGGGAAAGTTTTGGAGTTCGGATCCAGAGTATATTTGGTAAAAGAGATAAACGCGGATGAAAAAAGCTTGTTGATCGAGAAGCGTGGTTCTCCCCAAGGTAGCCCTCGTACGGAAACCTTGACTTTGCCATAGGGTTGATTTTTTCAAGCAGGCCTTCTCTGTTCCAAAAAAAACGATTTCGATTGTCGCAGTGTTCTATGATGGCGGAGAATTCCAGTTTCCCTTCCCATGCTCCATCGTGAGTAAA
>PBMI01000072.1 GCA_002722545.1 Opitutia bacterium
CGAACAAAGAACGATAATTAAACTGGAGGAGACAATGAAAGTCCGGTAATCCCAACCGTCCAGTACGCCAACCAACCAACCCGATATCAAAAACGGGACGCAAAGGACAGGCAGGAACTTGTACCGTAAGCAAAAGCCAATTCCCACAAGAAAAAACAAGGGAGCGGGTTTGGTCAAGAGAAGCGAAAAATGTCCGATCAGGTAGCAGTACAACTGAAACTCCGTTATCCCATCAGAGTCATAGTAGTAGACCTCCTTCAGTAGAGAGGAAAACAAAACCCAAATCGCCGATAAAATGCAAAAACTGGAAAACAAAGTTGCAACCAAGTTGACCTTGAAATTGGCTTTGCACAACAGACACACCGCAACGCTCGAAAGTAAAAAGAAAAACCACGTGGTCTCATCTTCCCAAGCATAATCATGAAAGAACGCAAACTCTCCGTAAAGAGCGATCCCAATGAAGGAAAGGGCGATCAAAGGAAGAAAGTATCTCACGTCAGGTCATCGGGCAGTTTGCATAGCAAATAGAATCAATAATGTAACGCGGGGTCAACAGGGAGAACCGATTGGATTCTTGGAAGAGAACGACCAAGCAAACTTGGCTCGGACTTGACCAAACGAGGCGAAGCCGATTGGGTTTGGTCATGAATGGATTATCCTTTTGCTGCCTCACCTTCTTGCTGGCCTTTTCGTCGCTCCACCTCGACGGCCAAGTGGACAAACTCCCCAATGACGTCCGTTGGGTACGGGAGTCGGACGAGTACGCCCACCTTTGCAGGCAAACCTTCCGGCTCGCGCAAGATGCGGTACGGGAGCAAATCAAGAATGCGAGCGGGAAAAAGATGGCCGTGGTTATGGACTTGGACGAAACCGTAATGGATAATAGTTTGTATCAGGTGGAGCGTCACCGGCAAGGTCTTGGCTTCACTCAGGAGTCCTGGTCGAAGTGGGTCAAGCGACAAGAGGCCGGACTGGTCCCGGGGGCCAAGTCCTTCATCGACTTTCTACGCAAACAGCCTATTCGGCTTATTTTCCTGAGTAACCGGATGAACGAAAACCTAGCTCCCACGAAAAGCAACTTGAAAAAACTGGGGGTGCTTCGGACCGACGATTTGTTTCTACTTCGTGTGGACAAACAAGATACCAAAATCATAAGGAGAGCGGAGATAACCGGCGGCAAAGGCAGAATGAAAAAGACGGGACCATTCGTCGTCGTCGCCTATTTTGGCGATTCATCAGGCGATTTCCCTTCCTCCGCGAAAGAGGCTTTCGGGGAGGCTCATTTCATGCTCCCCAATCCGATGTACGGGAAGTGGTGAGGCGGATTCGGCCGAAAGCACCTCTGTCCTTGGAAAGTGTTTGGTTTTGCCAACTAAAAGTAGTTTGGTAAAAAAAACCATGGATATTTTTGAAAATGTTTCGATAACGAAAAAAGCAAACGTCTACTTCGACGGTCAGGTCACCAGTCGGACGGTCTCCTTCCAGGATGGATCGAAGAAAACTTTGGGGATCATGTTGCCCGGTGACTATGAATTCAACACGGACGCCAAGGAATTAATGGAAATCACCAGCGGTCAAATGGAAGTTCTTTTAGCCGGCGGGGAATGGCAGAGTATCAAAGGAGGCATGAGCTTCGAGGTACCCGGCAATTCAAGCTTTCAGCTGAAGGTATCCGAAATTTCGGATTACTGCTGTAGCTTCTTGGACTGATTCCGCGGGACAGCCGGTTTCTTGGCACCGGGCTTTCTTTTGGGCTTTTCATCCCGTGGGTCCTTGGGTAATTCGGAAGACCTGATGTCCACAGCCTTGATTTGCCTTTGCAGTTCAAGTTCCAGGCGCTCTAGCACGGCTTTGTTCTCCGATTCCCCCGCAACATTGAGTGACTGAGTCGGGTCAATCTGTCGGTCGAAGAGTTCCGGGGGATGACCGGCAAGCTTCACATAGGTGTAGCGTCCGGTCCGAATGCCGTAATGGTTGGGGGAGCCCCAATAGGAATAAAATTGGGACTGTCGCCAATCGGCAGGTTTTTTCCCCTTGAGCAAAGGTGCGAGGCTACGCCCCTGCATGGCGGAGGGAGCCTTCAATCCGGCCAACTCAAGCAGAGTGGGAGCGACGTCCACGTTTATGCAAAGGTCCGCATTGACCGACCCAGGCTTGATCAGCAGCGGGTATCGGATGAGAAAAGGCATACGGACGGAGGTTTCGAGGATGAGGCGTTTATCGTAGAATCCGTGCTGCCCAAGCCAGTACCCCTGATCGGAGGTGTAGATGACAACCGTGTCCTCGGTTAACTTTTCCTGGTCCAGGTAATCGAGAACCCTCTTCAAGTTGTCGTCGTTGCCGGCGATGCATCGGGCATATTTGTGGATCATGTGCTGATAGGCGACCCGTATCCGGTCCTTTTCGCTTTTCGGGTCATGCTCTCCCATTGCGTTGGGTGGAGCGTCTTTGAGGTGTCGGTAATAGTAGGCGCTACCCTCGGCTTGCTGGTTGGGGTTTCCTCCGGAGTGAAGCATGTGAAACTTGGTCCGTCGGAGGAATTCTTTTTTCAGGTTCGAGTTGCTGTTTCGCACGTCTTCGTAAAGAGAGGGGGGCTCGGGCGCGGTGACCCCGGCAAGCAGGTCGTCATAACGGGCGGCATGACCGAAGTCGTGATGAGGCGCTTTGAACTGGAGACAGAGAAGAAAGGGTTTCTTCGAGTCCCGATTTTCAAGCCAGTCCATCGCGACGTCGGTGTAGACGTCGGTGGAATAGCCCGTCTTTTTCCATGTACCCTCACTCCCGTTGAAAGTTGGATCGAAGTACTTGCCCTGCCCTTTCACCACCATGTGCTTTTGATAGCCCTTGGGTTGGCTTTTGAGGTGCCACTTGCCCACCAACCAAGTTTGGTAACCGGCCTTGCTTAGCTCGACCGGATATTGGGGGGAATCTTCCTCGATACTCCCGTTAAGCCCGGTAACGCCGTTTTTGTGACTGTACTGACCAGTTAGAATGGAAGCCCGACTCGGAGAACAGATTGAATTGGCGCAACTGAAACCGTCGAATCGCATCCCCTCGCGGGCAAGTCGGTCGATTGCAGGGGTTTTGGCAAAGTCCTTTAGGTAGGTCCCGTACGCAGAGATTGCCTCGAAAGCATGATCATCGACCAACACCACTACGAAATTTGGTTTGGGGGTTGCGGACAAGGAGACCATGCAAAGCGAAAGAACGGCAAAACAAGCGCGAACGAAAAATTCAGGACAAGGTAAATTCATCCCGTTCACGAAATCATCGGCTCCCCATTCAGTCAAGCAGGGGGAGTCATCGAGGAACCGGAACTCTATTCAAGGGAATCAATCCACTTCTGGATGTTTTTGGTTTCGGGGTGTTGCGGCCCGAGCTTGGCGAGATGAATCTTTTTCGCCTTGAGCAGGTAGTCCATGGACTTTTCCTTCATCCCTTTCTTTGCGAACAGAGAACCGAGATTTCCGTAACTCATACCGACGTTCGGATGGTCTTTGCCATAAACCTTCAACCTGATGACCAAGGCCATTTCATTGCATTCGATTGCTGCGTCGTATTCTTCCGTTCTGAAATAGGCTAGACCAAGTTGATTGTAAGTCGTGGCTACCTCCGGATGATCGGTCCCCAAGGTCTTGAAATAAATATTCAAAGTTTTCTCAAAATATTCGATCGCCTTGTCGTATTGTTGCTTTTGGACGTACGCCAAACCAAGGTTGTTGTAGTTCATCCCGACTTTGGGGTGCTCGGGGCCCCTTGCATGAAGGTATATGACCAATGATTTTTCGTTGCATTCGATGGCCTTGTCGTACTCCCCTTTTTTGGCATAGGCCGTGCCCATGTTGATGTAGGTACTTGCGACTTCGGGATGCTCCGCTCCGTGACTAGTGAAATAAACATTCAAAGTTTTCCTAAAATATTCGAGTGATTGGTCGTATTTGCCCATTTGCAGATAGGCCAAGCCAAGGTTGTTGTAGTTCAAGGCGACGTTCGGATCATCAGGGCCTCCCGACTCCAGATAAAGAGCCAACGATTTCTCGTTGTATTCGATCGCCTTGTCGTACTCCGCCTTGTTGAAGCAAGCCAAACCGATACGGTTGTAAGCAAAAGCCTTGTCTTCATCGGCAAGCGCTCGGTTTGCAACTTCCCGAGCATATTCGATGACTTCATCATTCTTTTTCATTTGGACCGCTAGAAAAACCAAGTCCTTGAGGCATTGCAGAAGTTTCGGGTGTTGCTTGTCACCCAATTGCTCAATGATTAAGCAAGCCTGCAGTATACTGGATTTTGCCTCCAAGTAGTTCTCTTCGTCGGTCAACAGAACTGCCTCGTTAAGAAACTTTTGAGCTTTCTTTTCGAGTAATTCTTCTTCGCTTTCAACTCTCACCTCTTCCTCGAACAATTGCTCTTTGCCTGTCGATGCATTGCTTTCTTCCACCGCAAACAAAGAATCCTCGACTGTCCGCCCTGGAAGGCTTTCAAGTCGATCCTGTTTTTCACACCCAACCAACAGCAGAGCAATGAAAGAAGCGAATAAGACATCCCTCATGTTTGCAAAAAACCATCTACCGCTCTTCTAGTCAAGCGAGAGGATTGATTGAGGTTTTGCTTTCCCTCCTTATCTTGATGGCCTACCCTGACTGGCATCTAGAACACTTACTTCATACCATGAAACAACCCGGCTTTCTTTTCAGTTTTTTTATTCTTTTTTCCCTTACTGTCGACCTTAGCGCAGAGCACAGGCATGGTTTGCAATGCAGACATTGGAGCCCATTCAATCAAATGGGCGACAACACAACTCAACGTTATGCCCCCGAGCGTACCGTCGATTTGCTCGACCTTTCTTTGGACGTGACCCCCGACTTCAAAAACCGCAGGGTCTCGGGGACGGCAACCTTAACCTTCCAGACTATGCTCCGACCGGTCGAGACTCTGCGACTGGATGCGTATGATTTGGAAATTAGTAAAATCACTTCCGGACCGAAAATCGCTTCCTGGGAAAACACGGACAGGGCATTGCTTATTCATTTCGAAAAATCAATCCCCCCATTGAGAAAGGGAAAAATCTCCATTGCGTATGAGGCCGAACCTGTCAAGGGCCTCTATTTCAGGACTCCCGAACTGGGTTATAAGAAAACCGACATGCATATTTGGACTCAGGGTGAAACCATCGAAGCTCGACATTGGTTCCCCTGCTTTGACGCCCCCAACGAATTCTTCACCTCATCCATTACTTGCAGGGTCCCCAAAGACATGACGGTGCTTTCCAACGGACGAAGAGCGGGAGAACAGGTCGACCCCAAAACCGGGCTCAAAGCCGTGACTTGGATTCAGGAAAAACCCCATGTGAATTATCTCATTTCCTTAGTCGCCGGCTATTTCGAACGAATCTCCGATCAACACGGCGAGTTGTCGATGTCCTTTTGGACTCCACCGTCCGAGTTTGCTCAGGCCGCGAATTCCTTCCGAGAGACCAAGCAATGCATGGAATATTTGGAGAAGGAAATCGGTGTTCCCTACCCTTGGTCCAAGTACGATCAAGTGTGCGTACAGGATTTCTATTGGGGGGGTATGGAAAACACCAGTCTATCCACCCTCAACACCTCCACGCTCTTCAGTTTGGAAACCGAAAACATTCGCAGCAGCCAAGGGTTGGTCGCCCATGAACTGGTCCACCAGTGGTTTGGGGATTTGGTCACCTGCAAGGACTGGAGTCACATTTGGCTTAACGAAGGGTTCGCCACCTACTACACTCATCTTTTCGCAGGGCACAAGGACGGACCCGAGCATAGGCTCTACGGTCTCTATCGTGACATGAAAAGCATCACCGGACGTTCCAACGACGTCGTACCCATGGTCAACCGCAACTACGACCGCCCTTCCGACATGTTCCGGAAATACGGCTACATGTCTTATTCGAAAGGAAGTTGGGTGTTGCACATGATCCGCTCTCGGATCGGCCCCGAACTTTTCCGCAAGTCGGTCAAAACCTATCTGAACAGGCACCGCCATGGCAGCGTGGTAACGGAAAACCTGAGAATGGCCTTGGAGGAAACTTCGGGCGAAAATTTCGACCGCCTTTTCGATCAATACGTCTACCACGCCCATCACCCCGAACTCAAAATCAGTTACTCTTGGGACGCCAAGTCAAAACTAGCGAAACTCAGCGTAAAGCAGGAACAAAAAGTCGAAGGGGACGTCATGCTCTTCCAACTTGATCTTCCCGTCCGTTTCAAAGTCGGCGAGCGAACGATCAACCGGAGCATTCCTCTCAGCAAGGCGGCCGAAGACTTCTATTTCGCTCTCCCTTCTCCGCCGAAGACCATTCGCATCGACCCGCGTCTGACCATCCTCGCCAAGACCGAATTCACCCCCCCCGTCGCCATGCTCCATGCCCAACTAGATGACCCGGACGACTTGATCGGCAGGCTCCTTGCCGTGGAGGCCCTGAGTAAGCGCAAGGACAAGACTTCAGTTCAAAAGCTGAAAGAATCACTCGCCAAAGACACCTTTTACGGAGTCAGAATCGCTGCCTCCAAGGCTCTGCGTGGAATCGATTCCGAACATGCCTTCGAAGCTCTCGCGTCCACTCCCCGCCAAAAAGACGCCAGGGTTCGTCGCCAAGTCGTGAGTGATCTGGGAAGCTTTTACAAACCGGCCGCTTTGACCGCTCTCAAGAAATCCCTTCAAGGAGAGAAAAACCCGGCTATCCGCGGCACGGCTATCCGGGCATTGGCCGGATTCGGGGATTCGGGTGCAGCGGGATTGATTCGCAAGGCTTTGGGGTCGTCGTCCTATCGTCATCAACTTGCAGACGCCGCCGTATCGGCGTTGCGGACTCAGGACGACCCAGCGGAAATCAAGACCCTGCTCGCAGCCCTTCGCAAGGACAAAGAAAAGTTCACCTCGCGGGGATACGGACAGGCTCTTCGAACACTCGCCTATCTGGCGAGAAACGAGGAGGACAAATCGACCGTTCGACGCTTCCTGACCGAAGGCTGTTCCCTCCCTAGCCCAAGAGTCAAGCAAGCGGCCTTGGAAGCTCTTGGTGATTTGGGAGATTCGAAAGCCATCGCCGTCTTGGAAAAATTTGCCCGGGGAAGAGACGGTTCCCCCGAGAGATCGAAGGCGGAGAGTGCAATCGAGAAGTTACGGGCAGGACGCAAACCAGTCGACGACTTCAAGAACTTGCGCCAAGAAGTTGGAGCACTCAAAAAAGCAAACGAGGCGTTGGAAAAGAAACTGGGGGATCTGATCAAGCGGTACGATAGCTTACCTCTGCCAAAGACACCGAAAAGCAAGGAGTAGACCTAAGGTGCGGGTCAAGGGCTTGACGATAAAAGAGCGACCAATTCACTCTGAGTCCGAAAGATAAATCGACTTCCTATATTTTTGTATGGAAAACAAAGAAGTCCATTCTCAAAATCAGGAAACCAACATGAGGTAACCGACGCCCAGCGCCAGTTGGATGAGGGCATAGGGTAAAGCGACTTTCACGAAACCGGCAAAAGACAGTTTCAAGCCGTACTTGTGAATAATGGTGACCGAAACCAAGGTCGAAGCCGAACCAATCGGTGTAATGTTTCCTCCCAGATTGGATCCGAAAATAACCGCCCACCAATAAGGACTATCGGGATTCGTAGCAATGTCAGGAATGCCACCAAGAATTTTGGCAAGCATGGCAGCCAAGGGAATGTTGTCGGTCACCGAACTGGCGACCGCAGAAGCCAGGAGCAAGGATGCCGGCCCGGTCTTTTCGCCAAGATCAAGCATCGGCTTGATCCACTCTCCAATCAGCGTAAGGACTTGGGCATGTTCCATGACGTTGATCACTGCGAAGAGGCAAACGAAGAAAAAAATCAAGTCCCAGTCGATCGCTTTGTAAAACCGATCGGCTACCGCTTTGTAACGCACAAGCATGACACCGGCAAAAGCCAAGGCTACGAACCCCAAGCCCAACTCGTTAATCACCGGCAACTGCGAAGTCATGGCGACCGTCCCGATAAAGACAAAGGTCATGATTGCCCCGAAGCGAAAGAAACCAGGCGACTCAATCCCTTCGTTCTCATCGAAACCGGCGACCAATTCTTTCGCCGATGCCCGGTCCTCGTCCGTCTTGAGGGAGCTGATTTTGAAAAGTTTGGATCCGAGCCAAATGGTGATCACGGTGGCAATTACGACGTAAGGGGCGGCTTTGATGAAGAAGTCGATAAATTGAATGCCCGCGGTTTTGCCGACGATGATATTGGGAACGGAGGAGATCAGCGTGAGCAACCCTCCGATGTTGGTCAACAGCCCTTCAACCAAAAGAAATCCGAGCAGTTTTTCCGAACGGTTCAGCTTTTTCAGCGAAACCCCGGTGAGAGAACCCACGATAATCATTGCCGTGACGTTGTTGAGTACGGCGGAAAAGACCACCGTCATGACCCCGTACAAAACAAGCAGGCGAAGCGGGTCGCCTTTGGACAACTTGGTCAACTTGACCGCCACCCAAGTGAAGAGCCCCGATTTGCTCGTGACGTCGACGAAAAGAGATGATCCGAGAATAATGGCGATCACCTCCCAATCGACTCCCGGTATGTAAACAGGCATGGAAATCTTGTGCCCGCCAATGACGAGGTTGCCGACGTCTCCAAATGGAAGAAGGTGAAACCAGGCACCGAGGAAAAGGGCCACGATGGAAAAGATCCCAACAATGACCGATTTTTTGGCGTGGATCTTTTCCTCCAGAGCCAGGCAGAGGATCATGCACCCGAGCAACCCGAGAAACAGGTAGGTCACGTTCGGTTCAACGGCATGCCCGACCGTGGAGGCGAGGATTGGAGAAAAAATAGTCATAGCAACAAGAGCGGAACGGAGCGCAACTCTACAGCCAAAGGATGAGCCATTCCATGCATCGCCATTTGATCATCTTCTTTGGCATGCATGACAAGCAAGTCGACGTGATCATGCTCGATTAATTTCTTGTAATCCTCGAGTCTGCTTCCGACTTTGGCATGGCATTCGACCTCGATTCCAAGACCCGCTTCATGGAGAACGGTTTGGGCGGATTTTGAAAAATCCTTCGCATCCTTGAGCAAACGGGAAAGGATGGTTTCGCGAGCGACCTCGCTGTCCAGTTCGGGAATTTTATCAATCGCATCAAGGTAGCGTTCAAGGGTCGCTTCATCCTCCACGTGACTGAGTTTGAGCTTGCCACCGGTCGGGGTGAACGCGGAAGAGTACCCCACGAGCTTTCCTTCGCCGCAAAGATGACCCGAGACCGCCATGACCGTTTTGGGCGACCGCTCGAGAAAATCATTGGTGCCTTGGCGATTCGGGTGAGGAAGAACCAACACCGGAGTGGAAGTTACCTGTGTCAAAACATCCAAATGTTCGCCCAAACTGTAGGGCCAACGCCAGGCTTCGCTTTTCAGGTTTCGGTAAGTAACGATCAAGTCCGGACGGTGTTCTTCCACCTTATCCAATAGATCTTTTACGTTTTCAAAATCGTCCTGAGAAACCAGGGCCCATTCGGTCTCGGATTCAGGGAGGACTTTCTCCAAAAACGTTCTGACCTTCTGCAGGCACATGGCAGCCTCGGCGTTTTCCATGTCCGTCACCAACAGCACCTTTCCGAGAGAGGGTTTCTCGTGGACGTAAATGGTTTTGGCTGCGGCCCTGAAGACGCTCTCGAATTGATCAACTGTACTCATGAAATGGGTTGTGAAAGCTAACAATGCAATTGACCGAAAGTTGCAACCCTAAAGAGGTTTGATCTCCTTTCAATGGCAGGTATTCCGAAAGAAGCCAAGAGATAGGAAAAGCAAGATCAAACCGCCCACTCGAAGTAAAAGCGAGTGATGGAGCGAAGGTAACCGATCTTTGGATATAGGAGCAAACCCTGTGAAACATGGAGGAAGGCTCACTCGTCGACAGCTGAATCCTCGGAAACCACAGGTTGGCCGTTTTCATAGCGGATGCGCTCCTTCTCGGATCCATCGGGCATATACCAGACATATACTCCGTTCCCCTCTTCAATCAATGAAACGGGACATTTCTCGCCATTCGGTTTCCAAACCTTCACGGAAACGACTTTGCCGGACTTCGTGATAAAGTCCTCCTTCATTTGTCCATTTTCATACCAAGTGCCGATACTTCCTTGAGTTTTCCCCTCGACGACGGAAAACTCCTTACTCTTCTGACCACTGAACCAAAAAGATTGGACCACTCCGGAGAAAGGAGTCACGCTATTGGGAAGGAACATCAAGTTTTCGGGGCCGCGGTACTGAATTATACTCTCGTCTACGACTCTTGTTTGAACGGAGAGCTCCGGTAATTCTTTTTCTTCCTGGGAGACCACTTGGGGCTTGGTTTTTTCAACGGGAAACGTTTGGGCATTTGGAGCCGTCACTTGGATGGAAGAAGGTTCAGGTTCAACGGGAGGATCATCACCCGCACCCAACCAGGCAAAGGCACCCAACCCAGCCAATCCAAGAAGAATTAGAAAGAACAGATAGCCTCTTCCCTCCGAAGTTTCCTCAGGTAGTTCCTCATCCAACCTGTTTTTCTCAAATTCTTCGGCAAAAATCTGCTTATTCAACTCTTTCGCCTGGCGGGAAAAAGGTGTCCTTGTCGCGCCTACGATTTCTCCCGTGTCGGGATCCTTAAGAATTCGCTTTTTTTTCATTCTGATTTTTTGTGATAAAAAGTAAAAATATAAATTCTCACAGACTAAGTTCAAATGCAAACATGGCGGTTAAACTTATGAGCTGTCTTTCGTGCATAGTCGGTGGAGACAAAAGAGTCGCAGCGACAATAGTACCGTTCGTTTACAGCAAGCTCCAGACCGCTGCCACTAGGAAGAAACGAACGGTGTCGACGACGGGAAAGATGACGTACCCACGACAAACGTTGAAATTTTGTGCGAGTGAAGAAATTCGAACGAATCAGAATGACCGCAACCAAAGGAGCAATTCCAAGAATGCTCGAATGGGAACTCGAATATCACTTCGTCATGGAAATAAGAAGGATTGATTCCGCTCTCGACGGAACCTCTGAACCCTTTTATTTCTGCCTTCCTTCGACGAAAGGATCTCCGTCGTCGGGTTTCCGGCTTTCGGGTGCATACAATCTGACCGCGGCAACCCGTCCGGTGTCGTCGAAACTGCCGAACCCAACCCTACCCCATTCGAAAGTCTTGTCCACGGCACGCATGATCGGCTTTTCAAAATCATTCACGAAAACGTCGATTTTCCCGGTTGAATGTTCTCGGACCAAACGAAAATCATGCCATTCTCTACTGCTCCAGTTGTGCCCCTGTGTCGTTTTATGCGAAATTTTAGTTCTCGGATTACCGTTCACGACGAAACAATTGTGAGCATGATTGTCGGTTACACTGGCAATATGAGTGTAATAAAAATGGGAACGGTCCTTGAAATTGTAAAATACGCACATGTCACGATGCCCGTATTCTTTTCCCGTTTGCCTAAGTTTGGCCTCAAGAATGAAATCCTTGACCTCGATTCCATCGACCAAAGCGATATTAAAGGGGGAACGAACCTCGTACTTGTACTTGCTCTTCCCGAAATGCTCGATGAAACCAATGCCCTTTTCTTCTCCCCATTTCCACACCCGCTTGTCGGTTGCGACAAACTCATCAAGTGATTCCTTCGATTCAAAGTCCTGTTTGTAAACGAGTTTGTAATTCTCGGGAATGGAAGGTGCGACTTTGCCGTTATCCGAATACAGAGCACAGGTTCCAGCTAGAAACAAAAGGGCAAGAGAAGGGTTCATTTTGATTGGAATGTTTGAGGGAACGGTTTGGTTTAGGCGCACGCAACGCAGGTTTGTACCTCGGGAAAGGCATCAAGACGATCAAAAGCAATACCCTTGCCACAGAAAGAGCAAATTCCATAAGCGCCCTTTTCAATTCTGCTCAATGCATTGGCCACTTCGAGTTTTTGCCTTTTCTTCCTTCTTCGCAACTCGAGAACCATTTGCTGGTCTTGCATGGCTTCCATTCTCGAGAGACGCCCAAGGCCTTTGTCTGGTTCCACTGCTGCGGCGGACTCTTCGCTTTTGGCAAGGTAATCAGAGATCTCCTCCTCCAAAAGCAAGAGTTTTTTGCGTAGTCGATCTAGTTCATCCTGTGTCATTGCCCAACGAAATCAATTCCAATCCATCACGTTTGCGAACCCTCGGTCAACCATCTTCAAAGAGAGCTTGTTCAGACTTTTTTCATGAGAATAGCTTGAAAGTCTTGAAAAATTCTAAATTCAAGGGCATTGTTATGAATATGAAATCAACTCTTACATTTATTCTTGGTTTTTTCCTTATCCAATTTTCTTACGCTGCAGACGATGAAACCTGCGCCATCATGTTAGGTGATGAAATCGATCCGGAGGAATACTCCGAGGTCGCTGGAAAAAAGGTCTATTTTTGCTGCGGTTCCTGTGTCAAAGCTTTCGACGCGAATACCGCTTATTATATCAAAGCCCTTCCCGTTCTTGCTAAAAAGTTCTCTGATGCCGAGAAAAAGAAACTTGGAGTAGACAAGGTCAAATTGTTGGAACAACGCTATTGTCCAATCTACCCGGAACGCGTTGTCAATCCGAACTCCAAGTTCGAATTATACAAGGGTAAGAAAGTTTACTTTTGGTCCTCCAGCGCAATTCGTCGATGGAAACGTGATCCGGACAAATACTATGCTGATGCTGTAAAGCGCGGACACTTGAAGGGTTAGTTCGCAACACCAATTTAGAATTCATTTAAAAGGCTCCGTTAAAACGGAGCCTTTTTTTGTTTTCTAATAAAGATTACTTTTGCAGGATAACGAAGAGATTACCCGAGGCACAAGAAACCTTCACCGAATCCGAAACGGCTTCGTTACTTTGGCTTATTTTTTGGCCAATACTCAAATCATCTCCCCGCAAGTTCCATCTCAAACCACTTGTTTCGACGCCCGCGCAGGGAGTCATAGGCAAGAGACTCAAGGCAACGCCTTTTCGGCCGGCAAGGTCAAGCGGGGTTTCTCGGGTTACTCGTCTGATCCATTCTTGGTTTCCGTCAAAAATGACGTCAACCGATTGATCGATTCCACAAGATATCATGATGTTGGAGATAAAATGATCCGATCTCTTTCCAAGACCACCGAGGATCACGAGTTCGGATGTCTCGGTCTCCGAAAAAACCCAATTCAAAGCTTTTTGAAAATCGGTGGTATCTTGCTCCGATGAATTTACAACTCGGTATGCACTCCCCTGCTGTAGAGTTTCCTCCAGTCCACACGAATCCATATCTCCAATCAAAAGTTCGGGTTCAAACCCGGCTTCACGAAAAGCCAAAATTCCCGAATCAACGGCAACCGCATGATCGGCATCTTCGAATCTCCAAGCCAGCATCTCTTCGGAAGGAGGGGAACCTCCAAGAACCAACAAGGTTTTCTCTCCGTTCATTCTTATTGTGTAGAAAGAAAAACTAGCCGAAGAAACCACGCTGTTTCTCACTTATGCTCATGTCCATTTCCTCCATGACCAATAGCATATCCTCCCACACCTTTCGCTTGCTTGCCTTGCTTGGGTTATGCAGCAGGTACGAGGGATGGTAGGTCACCATGAGCGGAATTCCATCGAGTTCACTCCATTTGCCCCGACAGTCACCCAACCTTCTATTCGGATCATGTCCAAGAAGTCCGTCGGTCGCCGTCTTACCCAATGCAACCACCACCTTGGGAGAAACAATCTCAATTTGGGCTCTGAGGTAAGGAAGGCAAAAATTCATTTCCTGTTCCGTGGGAGGCCTGTTTCCATAGGCTTGACCGTGCCTCGGTCTCCAATTGAGAATATTTCCAATGTAAACGGAATCCCTGGACAGCCCCATCGCTTCGAGAATCTTCGTCAACAAGTCACCGGCCGGGCCGACGAACGGCAACCCTTGCTGTTCTTCCTCCGCCCCGGGAGCTTCACCACAAAGAAAAAGATCGGAATCCAAGCTACCGTTGCCAAAGACAACTTTTCCATTGGGGTTGAGCTCGGACAAGCAGGTAGGGCATGCCTCCACTTTCTCGCGAAGCCAATTCCATTGTTCCTCTTTCGATCCATCGGGTAATACGAATCTCGGGGGAGAAGCAATCTCGGAAAGATCATTTTCGGCGAAAGCTCGAATAACGGCCCCAGGCGGTTCGCCTGACTTCACTTTTTCGGTTTTCGGGGATTCGACAAGAGAAGGAGAAGGAGAATTCGCCCCGATCGCTGCCGCGGCCTTTGAAGAGGGTACGGGGAAATTTTCCTGCAATGTCTTTTCCAACGACAGCAAGGACTCCTCTTCGACGTAAACGTCGCGGATGCCTTCGCTCCGAAGTCGACGAAGTTCCAGAAGCAAGGAGTGTGCCGCCTCAGCCTGGTTCACAAGCCTCTCTTCTCCAGGGACGACAGGGCCAATTTCTCGACGTATTTCGCAAGTAAATCAAACTCGAGGTTCAAAAAGTCACCTGGCTTTCTTCCCGGTAGATTGGTTTTGGCCAAAGTATGAGGGATCAGCCAAATGGCAAAGGAATCCGACTGCACGTCGCAAACGGTCAGGGAGCAACCATCCACTGCAATACATCCCTTGTCCACAAGGTACTGAACGCAATCGGTAGGGACTTTAACCTGAAGATATAGATTCTTGCCCCGTTCCTCGAATATTTCAATTTCCCCCAAGGTATCGACGTGTCCAGTCACAAAATGTCCTCCCACACGACCGTTGGCCGGCAAAGATCTTTCCAGATTGACCAAACTTCCTTCGGTCAAACCACTTAGGTTGGTGCGGTCCATAGTCTCCTCGAGCAGATCGAAGGACGCCTCCTTCCCTTCGCTGTTTTCCCTTAGAGTCAGGCAACAACCGTTCACCGACAAACTGGCCCCCGCTTCAAGGCCGTCACCATCTGCAAAAGGCAGGGCAAGCTTCAGCAACCAAGCTTCGGGCCGTTCCTCCAAAGAAAGCACTTTCCCCGTATCTTCTACAATACCGGCAAACATAAGACAGAGTAAACGGTTACAACCAAGTGGTTTGATTCAAAGATAATTTGACCCATTGCAAACGGAATGTAGGTTGGTTTTATGCCGATGACAATTTCGATTTACCTGAGGAGCCTTAATTTTTGCCTTCGCTTATTTTTGCTTTGCTTGATTCCTTGCCTTTCGAACGCAGCTACTCCTCGTGCCAACCATGTTCCGGCGGACTCTTTTCTCGTTCTTTCGGTCAAGGCGGAAGCCTTGATCGGAAAGTCGAAAATCCTCGAAAGCAGCACTTGGGCTCCTCTTTTGGAGAAACTCGCACTTTCGCAACCGACTCTTCATGAGATTCTGCTTGATCGCAACTCAAGCGGACTGAATCTACAAACTCCCATTAGGCTCTATGCGCGCACCGACGGCAAGGACTCATCGCTCCCCTCTTTTGGCCTGATCGCCATGGTCAAGGATCCGAAAAAAACAGACCGGACTTTGGCGGAAATTGCCGAATCACTCGGACTCGAAAAGAGAAAGGGGAAAGGGACAAGATACGGAAAAGAGGGGTTCCCTATGGGAATCGGACGGAAAGGCAGACTGTGCTTTCTCTTGGGAATTGCTCCGAATAGTAAAGGGGTCGAATCAGTCGAGGATCGCCTGAACGAGTTCCATCAGGCTTTTCTGACTCCGGCTAACCCCAAGCAATTTCCCGCCAGTTTAAAATCCCACCTGAATCAAAGCGCTGATCTCGCCCTCTATCTGGATGGAACGGGATTAGCCAAAATCATCGAGGATTTTTGGCCCGACGATCAGTGGAAAAAGCTGCTTCCGGCCCTCGACGATTTATTCAACAGGCAAATAGGATTCCATTTCCAGTCCAGCCCCGGCACCATTAGGCTGACGGCTACCGAATACTCCCGCCAAACGACAAAAGAAAATGCGGACGTCCCCCGAATCACTCTTTTGGATCAACTTCCAGGTGATTCCCCTTTGGTTGCTCGCCTTAGCCTTCAGGGAGATTCTTTTCGCTCGGCTGCAATCCAATCCATCGATCATGCTCTCAAGTTCTTGAGCAACGGCAAGATCAACAAGGATTCGAACCTACCCGGGTTCGACGCTTCGGCCTCCGAATTACTCTCTTTTCCCAGTGGCGACTTCGTCTTTGCCGGCGGTACCTTCAAGTCGAGGATCATTCCTACGAACTCGAATCAAGCCACCACGGTGCTTGATCCCTCCTTTCTCCTTGGCGTTGGCGTTTCAAGCCCGATCACTTTCAAACGCTTTATGGCCGGACTGAATTCCGCAAAATCGCTCGATGCTCTCCTGGACATCCAAAACCTGCATCTCAGCGAAGACAAGAGCGTTATTTGGCTTTCAACCTTCGATTTCCTCAGGGAAGTTCAAATGAAAAAACCTCTTTTCCCTCTCTCCAAATCCCGCAAAAAACTATTGGAGAATCATTTTTTCGCTCTCGATTTGGATATCCAAAAAACAAACCAAGCTTTGAGAAAACTTGATTCCTTGAGTTATGATCAGTTGAAGACGTTGAGTTGGGCGCAAGATTTTGCCAAACTCACCCTTTGGTCATCCGGTTCGACTGAACTGACCGGCTTGATCAAGGCTAAAGACAAAAGCCTGCACGGATGGGAAGTCTTTGCCAAACACTTGGGTCAGGAAATGATCGACTCGATTAACGAAAATCTTTACCGAGCCATTTCCACAAACAATTTCGAGGCTCTTGCCCAAGCTATAGAGAAGGGAGCATTGATCAACGCCAACGACCGTTTTGGCCATACCCCCCTTCATTTCACCGCATACAGGGGGAATGCCCGAATGCTCCAGTATCTTTTGCGAAAAGGAGGAAACCCCAACGCGAGAGGCAGGCATGATTCGACGCCCCTCCACAGTGCGGCATGGGGAAGAAACGTGGCTGCATTGGAAGTTCTTCTAGAAGAGGGTTCGGACGTCGATGCCCGAACCGACGAAGGAGAAACTCCGGGAATGACTGCCGCGTTGCGCGGAGAAAAAGAAATCCTGGAGATCCTTTTCGCTCTCTCCGCCGACCCTCATGCCAAAGATCGTCATGGCACCAACTTGATCGACTTGGCCGGTGCGGGAGGACACCGAGCCATCGTCGAGATGCTTCGTCGGATTGGAGTCAAAAACAAAAACCCGCTCCACATCGCAGCAGGATTGGGCGAGCAAGAAAAAGTTAAAAAACTTCTTCAAAGCGGTCGAAAAATAAATGACAGGGATTCCTTCGGGGCAACGCCTTTGCTTATCGCAATGGTCGCCGGCCAAGAAAAAATGGTGGATTTTCTTCTTTCTCGAAAAGCGGATCCGAAGATAACGGCAAAGGAAGGTTATACCCTCATGCATGGGGCAGCCTTCTCTGGGAAGAAAAGCTTGGTCAGAAAAGCTCTTTCGCTCGGCCTTGAGGTGAACGCCCGCTACGGTGTAAACGGCATTACGCCGACGGATGTCGCCGAAGACGAGGGGGACGCCCTGCCCTACCTGCGGGCTTTGGGTGGACGAACGGCATGGGAACTAGGGCGCAAGCCTGACTCAACGGACAAGTAAGCCCGCCTTGCCATTAAGATTCCAAGGGTGTGCCTTGGGGGCTCAGGAGTTTCGAGCCAGTCCCATAACGGTCCTGCTCAAATTCCTTAGTTCGCCGTCCATTTTTTTTGCGCCAGGGACCAAGCTTTCCAGGAAATCCCAAAATTCAATCGAGTGGTTCATATGTTTCAAATGAGCCAGCTCGTGACAAAGCACGTAGTTGCCCATTTCGAAGGGAAGAAGAATCAACCGCCAATTCAAGGAAATCGTACCGGCGTTCGAACAGGAACCCCACCTGCTTTTCTGATTACCGATTCGATATTTTTTCCAAGTCAAACCATGCAACCTGGAAAGGTCAGTCAAACGCAGAGGTAGATTCTTCCTCGCTAAACCAAGGCAACTCTTCATAAGTTCAGCCTCCAAATTATTCCCCTGCAATTTAAGGGTAATAACTGCATGCTCGTTGGAAATCAAACTCGTCGGGGAAACATTCGGGTCACTCCATTCAAGGTTTTTTGCAGTCTCATCCAACCAAACCTGTCCGCCTTTTTTGAAATAATCTTCCAATCGCGTGACGGAAGGAAAACCTAGTGTTTTCTTACTTAACCATTCCCTTTGGCTGGCAAGAAAAGAAAAACCTTCCGCCCAGGGCATGCTTTGGGGCAAGGTAAGGATCGCCATGTCCCGAGAGGTGACCCGTAAATTCATTCGCCGAGCCCGATTGGATCGTCGAAGAAGACACTCGACGAACCTCGGTCCCAGCTCATCTTCGAGCAGGATTTTTTCAACCTTCCGGGTCATCCGTACGACCTTGCGCAACTTCAGGTTCCAAGAGAGAAACTTGGCGGGATGCGAAACGGCGGAGGGCTGACTCCGGATCAATACCAGATCTTCTGCAAGCCCCAACCAATTGGAACAAAGTTCGTCCAACGGAGTCTTCGTCGAGGCCTTCGGACAACTCCTTTGCCCAATCGTCATTCCATTCGCCATCCGACTCAAGATCGGCTTTGAGGGCACGCTTGTAAACGTCATGGGCAAAAAGCAAGGCCGGCAAGCGAGGCGGCAAATCCTTGAAGAGTTTCGGGGGAAGATCAGAAGAAGGTTTGTTCTTTTTTTCCTCAGCCTTGATTTGCTCCCAACGATCCACGACCTCGGATGAGGAATCAATCTTTTGATCATCGTCACCAAAAACATGAGGGTGGCGGCGAATCAGTTTTTCATTGATGCCGCGAGCGACATCCTCCAAATCGAAACGATCAACCTCCTCGGCAAGACAAGCATGCATAACGACCTGCAAAAGAAGATCTCCCAATTCTTCTTCCATTAATTCCGAATCATCCCCGTCGATTGCTTCTAGGACTTCGGAAGCCTCCTCCACCAAACACCGAGCAAGCGAGTGGTGTGTCTGCTCGCGATCCCATGGGCAACCGTCCGGTGCCCGCAGTTTGAAAACGATGTCTCTTAGTCGTTGAATTTCGCTCACTCTCGCGCCATTCTGTATTTCAAATCATTCTTGGCAAACCATTCCATCTCAAGAATGTAAAAACCTTTCAATATCATGGACAAACTCACCGAAATAATGGCTTGGAAACGCAAGGAAATTGCCTCGACGATCCGGCCGATAAGCCCTCGTGAACTCAGCTCGCTTGGTTCGAAAATGGAAAATGAAATCTCTTTTACGGAGGCTCTTGCCAACCCTGAAGAACTTTCCGTCATTGCCGAAATCAAACGACGATCTCCCTCCGCAGGGAGTATTGCCGATGGAATTTCGGCAGTGGACCAAGCAAGATCCTACCTGAATGCCGATGCGGATGCCTTATCCATTCTGACCGACCAAAAGTACTTTGGGGGTGAATTGAAAGATCTTTGGGAGGTCAATGACTTCATCCGCAGTCACCAAAGGACCATACCTACCCTGAGAAAAGATTTCATGATTCATCCCGTGCAAGTCATGGAAGCCTTGGAGGCAGGAGCCAGAGCAATCCTCCTCATCGTCCGGGCTTTGGACGACGATGAACTGAAAACTCTTCGGGAAGCCGCAGAACATGCCGGGATGGACTGCCTTTATGAAATTCACGAAGAAGAGGAACTGGAAAAAGCCTTGGCTCATGACCCCAAAATAATCGGAGTCAACAACCGTGACCTCACCCGATTCGTTACCGACTTGGAAATGACGGAACGACTCTTCCCTCTTATTCCGGATGGAATCGTCAAAGTCAGCGAGAGTGGCATCCTCGAACCCGAAGATGCCTGGAGGGTACGATCGGCAGGAGCAGATGCCGTACTTTGTGGAGAAGCGCTCATGAGATCAAGCGATCCCGAAGACTTCGTAGGCGAAATGAAGGAACGAGAATAAAACTTCCTCTCGAAAAGTAGAGTCCTCATGCCGCTGACGCCTTCCGAAACAACCCGACTATTGGGGGAACTAGGACACCACCCGAAAAAAAAGCTGGGGCAGAACTTCCTGATCGACGGAAATATTGTAGAGAAATCGATGGAAATGGCCGATTTGCCAACCGGAATTCCCGTTGTCGAGATCGGCCCCGGGTTGGGAACCCTTACGAGAAAACTGCTCGAAAAGGGTCACGAAGTACATGCCGTGGAGATTGACAAGACCTTGTTCGAGAACCTACGAATTTCCCTTAAGAACTACACGGAAAACAAACAGCTTACACTGACCCAGGGTGACGCGGTCAAGCTCCCGCTCGCTTCCCTCCGGCAAGCTCAAGAAGATTATGCGGTCGTGGCAAACCTGCCCTACGCCATTTCTTCTGCCTGGCTCGAGTCTCTCCTCGCCACCGAGCGACTCCCTTTCCGAATGGTCCTCATGCTCCAGCGTGAGGCCATCGATCGGATGTGGGCCCAATGCGGAACAAAAAGCTACAGTGCTCTTTCCATTTTTTTGCACGCAGCCTTCCGCCATGATAAATCTCATTCTGTGTCTAGGCGATGCTTCCACCCTGTTCCATCGGTTGACTCGGTCTTGGCAAGAATGGATCTCCTCTCTGACCCTTTTCTTTTTCCCGCACCCGACAGAGCCTTGATACGCCGGATTTTTACTCAACGCCGCAAGCAAATCGGATCGATTGCCAGACAAGAAGACGATTCCAAGAGATCCGAAATACTCAATTGGCTGGTAGACAATGAATTGGAACCAACTCTCCGACCTGAACAAATCGAACCCGAAACATGGACTGGGCTGGTAGATCGATGTGGAAACTAGGCGGTTAATCCCGCTCCGCAACACTTTTTGTATTTTTTTCCGTTGCCACAGGGACACGGATCATTTCGACCGACCTTGGGAGAATCTCGTACGACGGGAGTGGCAATGGGAGCAATTTCGGGAGCTTCGGAGGCTTGGGGAGCGGAAGCTCCACCCGGAGCTGCACCGAATTGATCGAAACCGGATTCGCTCGAGCTTTCGGGGCCCGTCGTCTTGGCAACGTTGTTAAGGGTCGAAAGCATGTTCTCGAATACAGCGAGGTTGGTGGAGGAACGGAACAACCCCGAACATACGTCGGAACGCATGGACCCCATCATTTCCTCGAAAGCCCTGAAGGCCTCGTTCTTGTATTCACTGAGAGGATCTTTCTGGCCATAACCACGCAGACCTACGCTGCGACGCAATTCGTCCATTTCCGTCAAGTGATCCTGCCAATGAACGTCCACGGCATTAACCACAACGTACCTTTCCAGACCCTGGAGACGATCCGGATCTTCGAGCTTTCTCTTGGCATCATAGGCCGAGGTGATTTTCTCAAGAATGAACTCCTTCACCTCGTCTTCGGATTTCCCTGTCAATTCATTCAGACGAACGGAGAGTGGGAAGGTTACGTTGACCCATGAAGCAAGTACGGATTCCAGCTCGGACATTTCGCTCTCCGTAGCAGACTTGAACTCCGTCTCGGGTACTCCACTCAATCGAACGTCCAATTCCTCCTCGATCAATTCAAGCAAAATCTTTCCGGGATCATCCTCCAACAAAACATCGTTTCGAATCGAGTAAACGATTTCGCGCTGCCTGTTCAGAACGTCATCATATTGAAGAAGACGTTTACGAATCGAGTAGTTCTGCTGTTCGACTTTCTTTTGGGCATTTTGGATCGACCAATCCAAGGTTCCATGCTCGAGGGATTCGTCTTCTCCGAATGACTTTTCAAGCATCTTGGAAAGAGCTCCCTGGTTGGCGAACAATCGCATGAGGTCGTCCTCCAAGGAGACGTAGAACTTGGATGCGCCGGGATCTCCTTGCCTGGCGCATCGACCGCGCAACTGACGGTCGATTCTGCGGGACTCGTGCCTTTCCGTTCCCAAAACCAAAAGCCCTCCCAATTCCTTTACGCTTTCACCCAACTTGATGTCCGTTCCACGGCCAGCCATGTTGGTTGCGATCGTAACCGAACCCGGTTGGCCTGCCTGAGCAACGATCTCCGCTTCCCTTTCGTGGAACTTGGCGTTCAAAACGGTATGGCGGATATTGGCCCGCTTGAGCATCCTACTGAACACCTCCGATGACTCGACTGATGCGGTTCCAACCAATACGGGTTGTCCTTTTTCATGGGCTTCGCTCAGATCTTCCAAAACTTGATTGAACTTTTGCCGACGGCCTTTGAACATCAAGTCGTTCAAATCCTTTCTTACGCAATCCCTGTGGGTAGGAATAACCATGACCCCGAGCCGGTATATGTCATGAAATTCACCTGCCTCCGTTTCGGCGGTCCCCGTCATACCCGCCAACTTGTCATACATTCTGAAATAGTTTTGGATGGTAATGGTAGCGTAGGTCTTGGTCTCCTTCTCGATGGCGACCCCTTCTTTGGACTCCACCGCCTGATGAAGCCCATTGCTCCATCTCCTACCAGGCATCAAACGACCCGTATTCTCGTCCACGATCATCACCTTTCCTCCCTGGACAACATATTGTTTGTCTTTCTCGTACAAACCATAAGCCCGCAGGAGTTGGGAGACCGTATGGATGCGTTCGCTCCTGAGTTGAAACTCAGTTTCAGCCTGTTCCTTGTTTTGGCGTTTCTCGTCGTCCGAAGACGACGTGTCCCGCTCGATTTCGACGTACATACTAGCCAAATCTGGAATAACGAAGCCTTCGGGATCATCAGGGCTTATCAACTGACGGCCTTTTTCAGTCAAGTCGGCCTGCTGGTTTTTTTCATCGATCACATAGTGCAAATCCTCCTTCAGGTCATGAGCTCGCACTTTGTTGTAATCGGAATTCATCTCCAGATCGAATTTCTCAAAACCTTTTCGAATGGAGGGCTTCTCCATCATCCGCATGAATTGACGATGCGTGGGCATGCCTTTTTTGACTTGGTACAGTTTGGCAGTGGCATCGTCGGCGTCCTCGTCGGAAAGATCCTCTTTGGAAAAGGCGTTTTTTGCTTCTTCGGCAAGCTTGTTACACTGCCTCAACTGCGTGTCGAAAAGCTTCCTCACCTTGGGCTTCATTTCATCGAAAGGCAAAGGATTGTCCTCTCTCATCGGACCGGAAATGATCAAAGGCGTTCTGGCCTCGTCGATCAAAATGGAATCGGCTTCGTCGATGATGCAAAAAAAATACCCCCGCTGAACCTGGTCCTCCTTGCAGGTGGCCATTCCATTGTCTCTGAGATAGTCGAAGCCAAACTCCGATGCGGTACCGTAGGTGATGTTGCACTCATACATGAGGCGCCTTTGTTCCGAAGGCATATTGTTTTGAATACAACCGACGGAAAGTCCCAAGTATTTGAAGAGCGCTCCCATCCAATGAGAATCCCTCAACGCAAGGTAATCATTGACTGTGACGAGTTGACAGTTCTTGCCGCTTAGGGCGTTGAGATAAAGAGGACAGGTGGAAACGAGAGTCTTGCCTTCGCCCGTTGCCATTTCGGCAATGTACCTGTCGTGTAAAGCCATTCCACCGATCAATTGGACGTCGTAATGAACCATCTCCCAAAGAAGAGGATGATCGCATACCGAAATAGATTCTCCGCAGAGACGGCGTGCTGCGTTCTTGACGGTTGCAAAGGCCTCGGGAAGCATAGCCTCTAGGGATTCCCCTTTTTGGAATCGCTCCATAAATTCAGCCGTCTTGGCTTTGAGTTGATCATCGGAAAGGTTTTGATACTCCTTTTCAATTCGGTTGATCTCAACGACGACCGGAGCGCATTTTTTCAGGAATTTCCGATGATTTCTTCCCTTGAGGGAATTCAAGATCGATTTGATGGGTGAGAAAGGATTCATATAAAAAAATCAGGATTCGAGTAGTGCCCGGAAATGGGGAATCGTGCGATCCAACCCTTCTTCGAGCTCGACTTTGGGAGTCCAGTCAAGAATTTCCTTAGCAAGGCTGATGTCGGGCTTGCGCTGGGTCGGGTCGTCCGCGGGGAGAGGGTTTTCAATCAGTTTGGAGGAAGAGCCTACTTTTTCGAGAACCCTCTGAGCCAATTCTTTGATCGTGAATTCGTTCGGGTTACCCAAGTTGACGGGGCCTACGGTTTTCTCCTGCTCCATTACGCCAATCATTCCTTCCAACAAATCGTCCACGTAACAAAAAGAACGAGTTTGCGAACCGTCTCCGTAAACCGTGAGGTCCTCCCCCTTTAAAGCCTGCACGATAAAATTGGAAACAACTCTGCCATCGTCGGCCAACATGCGGGGGCCAAAAGTGTTGAAGATCCGAACAACCCGTATGTCCACTTTATTCTCCCGATGATAATCGAAGAACAGGGTTTCGGCATATCGCTTGCCCTCGTCGTAACAGGCACGCAGACCAATCGGATTAACGTTGCCCCGGTATTCCTCTGGTTGAGGATGAACTTCCGGATCACCATAAACTTCCGACGTAGAGGCTTGGAGAATGCGGGCCCCCACTCTCTTGGCCAACCCCAGACAGTTGATCGCGCCCATGGCCGAGGTCTTCGCTGTCTTGATCGGATTGTATTGGTAGTGAACGGGCGATGCAGGACAAGCCAAGTTGTAAATGCGATCAACTTCCAGCTTGAAAGGATCGACTACGTCGTGACGAATCAGTTCGAATTTCGGGTTCCCCAAAAGATGGACGACATTGCTCCTGCGGCCTGTGAAAAAGTTATCCAAACAGATAACCTCCTGCCCGCGCTCAAGAAGACGGTCACATAAGTGACTGCCTAAAAAACCGGCTCCGCCCGTAACTAAGTTGACCATGGTAAATAGAAAAAAGATTATCTTACTGATTCCAAAGAATTTGGAAACACTCTTTTCACAAGAATCCAATCATGATTCATTCATCTTCCGGAGAACTTTGAGGAGAACTTGGGTTCCTTTCTCCGAAAATCCCTCTTTTTCAACCCGTTCGTAAAACTCGGAGGCAAGAGCAAGACCTTTGAGTTCCAAGCCCATTTGTTTCGAATCCTCCAAGGCAATCCCCATGTCTTTGACGAAATGCTTGACGAAGAACCCGGGTTCCCAATCGGATCCGACCATCCTCGGTCCGAGTTGATTGATGGACCAACAACCTGCAGCACCTTGACCGATCAGGCCAATAACCCGACTCGGGTCCAACTTCGCTTTCTCCGCGTACAACAAAGCTTCGACCGTGCCAACCATAGTGGACGCGATAAGGATTTGATTGGCCATTTTGACCCGTTGGCCGGAACCGGAAGAGCCAAACAGTTCGATTTTGTCTCCCATTGCGCGTAGAAAAGGGAGGGCTCTATCGAACGTTTCTTGTTCTCCTCCGCACATGATCGCCAAAGTGCCGTTTTTAGCTCCGACGTCTCCACCGCTGACGGGAGCATCCAGAAGATGACAGCTACGCCCAACGGCCATTTTCGAAATCCGAACGGCAAGACTCGGACTCGAGGTCGTCATGTCGACCAAGACCGAATGGGGACGGCAACCTGCAAGCACACCGTTTTCTCCGCAATAAATTTCCTCCACGTCATGAGGATACCCTAGCATGCTGAATACGAAATCAGACCTTTGGGCTAACTCTGAAGGTGAGGCGGCCCAGTGGGCTCCTTTCGCGAGCAGGGGGTCAGCCTTCGAACGGGTTCTCGTGAATAGAGTCAAGGACAGCCCCTCATTCAACAAGTGATTGGCCATGGAAAGCCCCATGACACCCGTCCCGAGCCATCCTACGGTAAATGTCTTATTCATAATCGCCAGTTGAAAGGAGGAAATGGTAGAGAAAAAAATGGTCGGGCCGGTGAGATTTGAACTCACGACCCCTACACCCCCAGCGTAGTGCGCTACCAGACTGCGCTACGGCCCGACCTAGCTTGCCGGGTAAACGACAAGACGATTCAAACTGCCCGAATACCAATCCCTAGTCAAGAGAAAGCCCATATAACCTCCCCAAAGAAATCGAGGTAAGAAAAAGAAAAATTGTTGCGAAAAGGATGCTTTCTTCTATTAACTAGAACTACATATGAATAAATTCTATCTCATACTCTCGTCTTTTCTTGCATTCCTTTTCACGAACGCGGCTTTAGCCGACAAGGTCGAACCGGCCAAAGACGCCGTCGCTTTTCGTGGTAACCACTACAAGGCTTTCCTCGACACAAACAGCACTTGGTGGGAAGCCAAGTTTGCTTGCGATGACATCGGAGGACAACTCGTAGTTATCTCAACCGAGCAGGAAAACGAATTTGTACGCCGGCTTGCCAAAGACCACTTGGTTTGGCTTGGCGGAACTGATGAGTTTGAGGAAGGCAAATGGACTTGGGACAACGGCGAAGCATTTAAATTTAAAAATTGGGATGCTAAGCAACCTTCGGCTTCTCCAGGGTTTAATTTCCTTATCCTGAACGGCAAAAACGGAAAATGGGCGGACACGACCGACTTTTCCGGAAAAGTAAAAGGGTACGTTTGCGAATGGAAAGGCACGGCCCCCAAGGACGCAGGCCCGAAGGATGCCGAGCTAAAAGCCCCCAAAGGTTCGAAGTAAGAAGTCGCTCCAATATCTTTCCCTCAAAAAAGCCGAGCTCATCGCTCGGCTTTTTTTGGGGGGCGGAATCATCGAGCGGAAGAATCGGACTCGTACTCCATGATCCACGATTGGGACCAACGGTCAAATTTACCCTGTTCTATTTCCCTTCGAGCTTCTTCCATCAATTGGACATAGAACCTCAGGTTGTGGAGCGTCAACAAAACCCCTCCCAAAGATTCCTTGGACATGAACAAATGCCGAATGTAAGATTTCGTAAATTCTTTCGAAACATAACAATCGGTATTCTCATCCAAGGGTGAAAAATCATTGCGGAAACGAGCGTTCCGAAGATTCAAAATCCCCGAACGGGTGAAAGCCGTTCCATGGCGCGCCGCCCGACTAGGCATCACGCAATCAAACATATCAGCCCCCAGACCGATCATCTTGAGGAGTTGAGGAGGAGTTCCCACTCCCATTACGTAACGAGGTTTGTCCGCCGGCAAAGAGCCCACCGTCCATTCGACTTGCTCCAGCATTTCTTCCTCCGTTTCACCAACGCTTACTCCCCCCACGGCATATCCGGGAAATTCCAAACTTGCCAATTCTTCCGCGGATTTTGCTCGCAGGTCCTTGAATCTTCCCCCTTGAACAATCCCAAAAAGTTTCCTACCATCCACATCCGCTTGTGCCTCCTTCCAGGCATTCATGCAGCGGTCGGCCCAAAGCGTGGTTCTCTTGACAGCTGATTGAACCTCCTCGCGGGAGGCCTCCGCAGCCGGACATTCGTCCAGGCACATCGCGATATCCGAGCGCAACCCATCTTGGATCGAAATCGCTTCTTTGGGACCCAAAAAGATATTTTGCCCGTCAAGATGAGATTTGAAGCTCACACCTTCATCGCATATCTTCCTGAGTTTGGAGAGACTGAATACCTGAAAACCTCCACTGTCGGTAAGAACCGGACCATTCCAATTCATAAAACGGGCCAACCCTCCCCCACTCTTTATGGTTTCGACCCCCGGGCGTAGGTTCAAATGATAAGTGTTCCCCAATATGATCGGCGAGCGAACGACTTCAACCAGGTCGGCAGGCAGAAGGCCTTTAACGGTTGCCTGCGTGCCCACAGGCATGAAAACGGGGGTAGGCACTTCGCCTCCGGGCAAAATCATTTTGCCCACTCTTGATCCATTGCCCGTTTTGCTGGGACAATCAAAAAATGAAGTCATTGGTTTGCTTGTTAAAAGTCAATTGCTGGAAAGAACCTTTTTTCTTTATCCAAGAACGCGCAATCCGTAAACTTAAGAATATTCGAATGACCGCCCCACCTTTGCATTTCAGCATTTTTTTTCGCCCGACGGCACTCCTTATCCTGATTGCATTTTGCCCTTGCGACCCACTCCATTCCAAAACAAATCCTTGGCCAATCGCCCCTTCTGTTTCACAAAGTTTGGGGGAGGCCACTTTGAGTGTGGCAAGCATGCGTTTCAACAAGAACAGGGCGGATCCAAAGGCTTTTCAATTACTGCGTCTGAGCGACCTTCTCTGCACTTTGAGCAGAGACAAGGTATTCTACTTGAAAGGCCTTCTCGAAAGCGGAGCAAACATTCCCGACAAAGCTTTTGGACCCGCCACCAACGAAGGGGACTTGGCTAAGCATTTTGTCAAATTTGCAGGATCAAGACCAAGCCACTTCCAACTCCTTCTTTTCTCTTCCGCCTACCTTCTTGATCCAAACAGCAAAAGGGTGACCATAGCCATTCAAAGGGCCAAACGCAGAGGTTTGAATACGGATTTCGAATACTTGCTCAGGAACGTCAATCAACCCATACCAACCTTTGCCCTCACCCCCCCTTACTTCCCTGAACTTCCTGCGAAGGAGGGTAAAACTCTTGCCAGTTTGGCGGCTGAATATGCAACCGAGAAACTGTATGAAAACCGCGAAAGCCTTTTGGGAAAGCGAATGGTCGCATTAGGATTGCTCGTTGATCCCGAAAATGAAGAACTGCTCTACCTGATGTCTATTCTTGGCATGGATAAACGGAGTGAAAGTGTTTCCCACACCTCGATCAAGATTCCTCTTCTTCGGAAACTGGCGGAAATTTCCATCAGGAAAGGGAATTCAACCCTTTTGAACAACCTGCTTCACGCAAGTATGATCGAAATCGAACCCGATCGATTCGCTTCAATCGTTTTTCTTCAAAAAATGAAGGAACGCGGAATCAAGATCGACTTCGAAAGCATTGCCCTTGAATACGAGCAATTCTTGAAGAAAAAAAGAACACCAGACCGCCCCTCCTCATCTACGGTTCAAAAAGGTGAACTGCTCGACGCCGATCTTTCGAATCTACTGACTGCAAAAAGATGGACACTGACTGAATTGCACACCAAACAAACCTGGTTCGTAAGCTTTCGCAGAACGTCCAAATCAATCTTCAAACCGGAAGGGAAATGCCAAGGCGTGCGAGGAAACAACTTGCACACCTGGAACTCTTGGAAGATCAAAAACAGCATTCTGATCATTGATGGATACGCGAGGTATGCATATGATCGTAATTCGAAAGTATGGAAACAAGCCAGCGGGAAAAAAGATAGCTTTTTCCACTAATGAAACCGTGCAAAACGACTTCAGCGAAAGTCAAAAACATACCTCGCAATTGAACTGCTACGACCTGATTGGGGATGTCCACGGATACATGGACTTGCTTGATTCGTTGGTCGAGAAAATGGGCTATTCGAGGAAAGGGAAAGGATATGAGCACCCCGAGGGACGAAAGTTAATCTTCGTAGGAGACCTCATTAATCGGGGGCCGGACTCCATCAGCGTACTCAAAACAGTTCGAGAAACTTGGGAACAAGGAAACGCCCTCCTGACCCTTGGGAATCATGAGTTTAATCTTCTGCAGGACGCCAAGATGAACAAACCCTTACCGAACCAAGGCTACCAATCATATCTTTCATGGCTTGAGAAAATACCTTTGTTTCTTGACCTTGAGGATCTTCGGGTCGTTCATGCGGCTTGGCATTTTCCCTCGATTTCCTTTCTTTCCCAGATGCAAGTTCCTCACGATGAGATCATCCGGAAAAGCTGCGACAAAAGCTCTCCCGAAAGGAAGGCCGTCGATCTTATTTTAAAAGGGGTCAAAGCGAAGCTTCCCACAACTCCATGCCTTCACGACCGTTTTGGAGAAACTCGAACCAAAGGACGACTCAGGTGGTGGGAGAACTTAGAAGGGAAACCCTTTTCCAAAGCTCTTTTTTCCCCCATGTACGGAAACGCTATTGAGGAGTTTCCGAAAGCTCAAGATATACGACAACTTGAACCCTACCCAACAGACGAAAAGCCTGTTTTTACAGGACACTACTGCTTAGAGCCTCACATCGAAAAAATAAATGGTAACATAGCATGCTTGGATGGTTGCGTCACCTATGACAAAATACTGTGGGGTTACAGGCACACAAGCGGATGGAAGCTAGCAAAAGAAAATTTAATTTATAGCGAGTACTGAGTCAATTACGGCTCGGGTCGGCAGCATCGAGGTCAATCACCTCCCAGGTGGAGTTCCATCGATTCCACTGTTCGATCTTAGTCACTTCGGGGTCTAATGCACGCTTTTCGCAAGAATATTCAAACATCTCCTTGGCTTCTTCCAAATCATGAGCCATGAAGTATTTGTCCGAAGATCCGACAGCGTCTCCGAAGTGGTAATGAAACTTATACTCTTGTACTGGTTTCTCCCTTTCTTTCTTCATATAAAAAATTATAAACCATATTCATCATTTTCGCCAGTTCCATCACTCATTTTTTCAAAGTTTATTTGCAGAATATCGAAAAGCGAAACAATAGTCTCTAGTTAATGGATCCTTATTCCTTCTCCCGCAAGTACGTTAGAGTTCAAATGCGACGCTTTTTCGAGGGTCATTACAAACATATATAAATCGGGCGGGTGATTGCGGAGAACCACAACTGCCTGATTTTGCTCGGTCGTTCTTTCTATTTTTGAAAAATCAGTTCCAGCGGAGTCATTTCCAGCGAAAGACTGAAGAAAACAAACGGACTGCACACCGAAACAATCTCTGAACGAGCCATTCCATGGGCCTCGATCGAATTTGCTCAAATCATCGAGGATTCCGTTAACTTCGAGGCTCATGCCGTTTGGGCTGCATCCGGCAATGTCGTTCTCGACGACAAGAATAAGACTTTTATTACCTCGACGCGAGATCACGGAGAATAATTTTCCACGCAGCGGTCCTCTCGAAAACTTTTTCGAACTTTTTCTTTTCAGTCTTGATCGATTGGTAAACTTTCCTACCCATCAACAATATGAACATGCACCAAAAAACTATTTCCAGACGTCTCTTCTGTGCCCAAACTGCTTTTATGGGAGCCGCTTTGGGCTCCCAAACACTTGCCTTGTCGGGTAGAACCAAAAGCGGAATCGCTCCTCCATTGGGTTTTGACAACTTCTCGATTCGGGCCCTTGGTTGGAAAGCCGAGAAGCTCATTGAGTACGCGGGCAAGCAAAAGGTCGACACCCTGCTCTTTTCCGATCTCGACGTGTATGAATCTCACGACAAAGGCTACCTTCGTGAAATCCGCGAAGAATCAAACAGGCAAGGGATTAAGCTTCACGCCGGTACGGGATGTATATGCCCTACGGCGGCCAAGTTCAACGACAAGCACGGAAGCGCGGAGGAGCATCTACGTTTGCTGATTCGGGTGGCCAAGGAGATTGGCTCTTCCGTTGCTCGTTGCTACCTCGGGTCGAGCAAGGATCGCCTGGGGGAAAAAGGAATCGAGTTCCATATCAAAAGCACCATTGCTGCGTTGAAAAAAGTTCGCAACGAGGCTCTCGATGCTGGAGTGAAAATTGCAGTGGAAAACCATGCCGGTGACATGCATAGCCGCGAACTTGCCGACTTGATCGAGCGGGCGGGCCCCGATTTCGTTGGTGCCACCCTTGATACCGGGAACGCGACATGGACTCTCGAAGATCCTGTCGATACCTTTCGTAACCTTGCGCCCTACACCGTTTGCAGCGGCATTCGAGACTCGATGGTATGGCCGAGTGAAAACGGAGCCCGAGTCCAATGGACGGCCATGGGAGAGGGATGTGTTGACCTGAATACCATCTTTGCCGAATGGAAGGAAAAATGCCCAAACGTGCCCGTGCAAATCGAAACCATTTCGGGATTCTCCAAAGAATTCCCCTACCTCCAGAGTCAGTTTTGGTCTCCTTATTCGACGATTCGCGCTGACGACTTTTCCCGCTTCGTTCTCCTTTCTCGAAAAGGCAAGGAGCTCAAATCCTTCTCGCCCTCCCCCGGAGTTGATCGTAAAAAAGCACAGCAGGACTATCAACTGGCTGAACTCGAACGCAGCTTGAAGTTTTGCCGCGAAGAACTGGGATTGGGAAGAAAACAGGTCTGATCCAAGCCCAAGAATAACCCGATAAACCACTGCTTGTCGCCTTCCTCCCTTAGGCTCCTTTCGGGAAGGAAATCCCCCATCTTTTTGAAGACTAGTCGTGGGTTATGTATCCTTTTCCAAAAGCCCCATCGGAAGTCTCTTCTTCCCCAGTATAATATAAAAAAGGAGTTCCGTTATCTTCGGACACAAGCAAAGTTTGCCCGACGAAAGCCTCGAAGTTTTGTCCGTGATCTTTCGCAAGCGTGGCGAGGTAGCCGAAAGTTCCGTTATGATCGATCCAATGGATTTCAACGGGGAAATCGGCTCTATTTATGAATCCGATCTTGGTCGCTTTACCACTCGCTGGAGAAAGCGGAACCGAATCGATTCCATCCTTAACCACATGACCGGAGAGCCTAAAGACATAATCAACTTGAGGGGAAGACCATGTATCCGAAGAAAATATTTCGCTCTCGGAACAAAAAATCAGAAGGGAAAGAAGACCGAAAAAAAGCAAACCCAATGAAAAACCACCCAATCCCCTTGGTATTTTGAATTCTACTTTATCCTTGGATTTCGATCTCTTGGACTTCCATGAAAGAAGATGCATAGGACAAAAAATCTTAAACCAAACAAACAGAAAGAAAGAAAGAAAGAAAGAAGCTGCCAAAAACAAACCCGAAGTATCGTCATCCTAGTCTAAGGGATTGACTAGCATGAAAAGTAAAAAGCCAATCAGAAGCACGAAGTAGGGAAAAAGTGGATTCGCCCTCAGAGTATGAGTTTTCTTGCACCCGCAATGGCTAGAGACGGTTGTGGCGCCAAAGAATCCAACTCCGTCGAAGCGGGTGAGCTTTCCACGCTTCCTGCAAGGTAATCCTCCAAATTCGTTCAAGTCAAACCTCCCTCTTACCTGCCTTCCCAGTTATCGGGTAGAATTCTTGCCGACCCCACTTCTCCTTCCATTCCCTTCTCAGCGATAAAGTAAAAAACAGGTCTTCCATCAAAATCAGTAACCAACCAAGTCTGGCCTGCGTATGTTTTCATGGGCAGGCTTCCTTGATTTTGTTCCAAATAATTCAAGTGAAGAGCGCTCCCGTTCGCATCAATCCGGTAGACTCGAACATGAAATTCCATTCGGTTAGTGAAACTGATTTCCGTTTCCTCCCCACTGACCGAAGAAACGGGAAAGGTATCTAGCCCGGCCTTTACAACTGGCACGACCCTTTCTTTGGCATCGAATAAGGGAGTCGCAGTATCATTTGAATCGAAGGGTATGGGGTATCCCTGGAGTTCAAAGTACGGCGTATTATCGTAGTAAATCCGCTCTGGCCCATCGCAAGTCAAAAAAAACGCAAAAATACTCAAAATCCCGACCCCCAAAATAAAATTTGAAACACATCCAAAGACCTTACTTGGCGAATCTATGCTGTCATCCTCTTTCATAGATGTTGATCGTAGTGCTCGATGAATGGGTCGTAATGCTTTGAACCAAAGCAGAAGCATAAAGGAGCCGAAGAAGATATGGAACATAGTATCTTGACTCCAACCCAGAGGATTAATCACACCGAAGCAAATGCATCCTCCGAAAAAGAAAAGAAATGGAACAATCGGATGGGCCCAAAAGGTATGCGGTCTACCGGCTCCGCATTTTGGGCAGGTTTGCCCGGGCAGACTAATCCCATGAAACTCGATTATTTCACCGCACTTTTCGCAAGGCAGCTGTAAACCTTTCCTCTTCATTATCAATTTGTTCCATGATCAGGCATCATCAAGGGAATCCATACCCTCCAGATGAGCAACGTCTCCCCAGCTCAACAGGGACCAACCCGATCCCTTTTTTTCGAATCGGTTCAAGGAACAATTAAGCAAGACGAAGTTACGCTCTGCCTCAAGAGGGATATTCATCGCATAACGAAAAAACGCCCCAAGCACGCCACCATGAGCAACAACACCTATTTTTGATCCCTCATGAGCCGACGAAATTTGCTCCATGGCGTTGGCGCAACGTTCGTAAAACTGCTTGAAGCTCTCTCCTCCCGGAGGAACGTATTCAGGCCCGTCGTTGCGGAAAGACCAGTAAACTTCGGGTTCGCGCTCAAGCATTTCTTCGGTGGTCAAGCCTTCCAACACTCCCAGATCCCTCTCTCGCAACTCTTCACGGGGAATGGCTTCCCACCCGGAAGGTCCGCCGGCAAGACGCGAAGTATGCATGGCACGCTCCAAGTCACTAGAGTAAAAACAATCAAAGTCATTGGGTCTCATTCGCCTCCCAAGAGCCTCGGCTTGGGCCACGCCGCGTTCGCTGAGAGGAGAGTCCGCATGCCCTTGCCAGCGACCGGATAAGTTCCACTCCGTTTCTCCATGACGTATAAGAGTTACTTCGGTTGTGTTGCTCATGGGTTTGAATTAGCACGGGAGAGAGAATCGGTCAGCCCAAATCATCATTATCTTTTGCCGAAAAGATGGCAACGGGGGTTGCGCACCTTCAATCATTTTCTCAAAGTAAGGCTTTATTATCATTATTCAAAGCCCATGAAATCCCTTCCAATACTTACCTTTCTCTTCTTGACTGCATCTCTACTCGCCAAGGTCGAAGTCTTCGAAATCTACAAGGACAACGTAAAGCTTTTGCCTGAAGGCAAAGAAGCAGATGGGATCATCGGAGACTTTTTGATCAGAAACAAGGTAATCGAATGCGTCATCGGTGGTTCGGCTGACAACCGCAAGGCGAACATGGGTGCCTTTTGGGGGGTGGACGGAGTTACCCCCGGATGCCTCTACGATCTCTGCTTACGGGGAAGCAAAAACGATCAACTCACGATCTTTTCTCCTTCCCGCCAACAGGGGAGAGTTTCCTATGTCCGCCCTAGCCCAGACGGGAACGGTGTGGAGGTCGTGGTATCCTCCGCTCTTTCGGGGTCTTTGTTCAAGCGCCATCTTTATCACATCAAGGAAAACGAGGCAGGCATAACGATCGACACCGTGCTCCGCAACGAAGGCTCCAAACCCGCCTCTGGTCCGATCACCGACCGATGGACACGCTTCAATTCCTCGGGAAGGTTCGGGTCAATCGAGTGGGCGGACTCCGTCGACCCATCGGACAAAGCGGGATATGCTTACGCATGGCTTCCCGGTGAGAACGGTAAAGTACTTCCGAGAAACACCAGTTTGAACCCAGGAGATGAAATCAAAATCAAACGTTTCGTTGCAGTTGGAGAATCTCCGGCTCATGCCCTCGGCGTGGTAGCGGCAAAACTTGGGAAGACAGGGCGACTGAAATTAAGCATCACGGGCACTGACAAGAAGCCCGCAACGACCGCTTCGGTCGATTTCCAATTGAAAGACTCAACTGTACGCGGATATCCAGACGAAAACGGCAAGCTCGAACTACTGCTTCCGGAGGGCTTCTGGAAATTATCCGTTAAAGATATCGGACGGGAAGAAGAACATCTTTCCCTTGAGATCAAGGACGGTCAATCCGTTGAAAAAAGCATCTCCATGGATGTGCAGTCGGGTGTTCGCTTTTCAGTCAAGAAAGAAGACGGCTCGACAACTCCCTGCAAAGTCCAGTTCATTGGATTGGAAGGGACCCCCAACCCAAAACTAGGTCCCGGGGATCGGGCCCATGGGTGCAAGGACCAGTACCATTCCGAGAAAGGAGAGTTTTCCGTGGCTCTTGATCCGGGCAAGTACAAGTTGGTCATCACCCGTGGCATAGAGCACGATCATATCGAAAAAACAGTTGTGGTTCCAAAGAGCAAATACATCGATATTGGTGCTGCCCTCAAACGTACCGTAAAAACCCCTGGTTGGGTAAGCACCGACTTCCATAATCACTCTACACCCAGCGGAGATAATGTGTGCGCAACCGCGGACCGGTTGATCAACTTGGCTGCCGAGCATATCGAATTCGCACCCACTACGGAACACAACCGGATCATGGACTGGACACCCTACATCGAGAGACTTGGGTTAAAAGGCGAAATATCAACAATCCCCGGAATGGAACTGACCGGTTCTGGAGCGCACCTAAACGCCTTTCCGCTTACCCCCAAACCTCACCACCAGGATAACGGAGCCCCTCAGTGGGTAAAGGACCCGAGAATCAACGCCCTCAACCTGAAGAATCATTCGGGGCATCATCCGACAGGATGGATACATATCAATCATCCCGACATGATTGAAAATTTCGTCGACCGGAACAAGGACGGAAAACCGGACGGGGGATACCAAGGAATTCTGTCGCTCATCGACGCCATAGAGACGGAAAACTACCGGCCCGCCACGATCCTCTCGCAAGCCCCTTATCGGATCACCCGAAGAGCGAGCCGAGAACAGGTTACGATCGTTCGTGAATTCGTTTGGCTGCAGATGCTTAACCATGGAATGAAAACTTGGGGAATCGCGGTATCCGACGCACACGCCGTTCACGGGAATGGCGTCGGAGGGTGGCGCACTTACGTCCGCTCTTCCACCGATGACCCCGCCAAGATCGACTGGGCTGAAATAAGCCGACGATCCAAGGCCGGACAAATGATTTTGAGTTCCGGCCCCTACCTCGAGGTCGAAACGGCGGATGGGATTCAAGCGGGCGGGTTGGCCAGGGCAAATGGAATGATCGACCTAAAGATCCGCGTTCAGTGCTCATCCTGGATTGACATCGACCGTATCCAGATACTTGTCAACGGAAGACAAGTGGAAAGCTTGAACTTCACCCGCAAGTCCCACCCCAAGTTTTTCTCGGACGAAGTGATCAAATTTGAAAACACCATCCCCGTCCCTCTTGCTGCAGACGCTCACTTGATCGTGGTGGCTTACGGTGAAAACTTCGACTTGAAGACCGGCTTTGGAACGAGCGCACAATCTGCGGCCAAGCCCTGTGCCTACAACAACCCCATTTTCGTGGACTTGGACGGAAATGGCTTTACCCCCAATGGAGATAGCTTGGGTTTCCCCTTGCCCAGTGGGCGGATAAGCGTAACCCAAGCCAAGGAACAACTCACCAAGGCAGGACTTGCTTTGGAATAAAAAGTATCCGAAACGACGCAATGGAAAGCTGGCATACAAAATCACACTGACATCAAACCCTACCAAATTACACCCGGCAGTATCCGGCATGAATGAGCAACTAATTTCAACCCTGACCGATCTCGCGGTCCGTAAATACGCTTCAGAAGAAGGTAACGAGATGCTTTCGTCCTTCCTGAAAAAAACGATGACTCTTCGGGCTACCTTTGTCTCGAACGAGCGAACCTTTTCGAGCCGATACGAAAAAAGCTATGTGGACGGGCAAACAATCCTCGCCCTCCTTGGCGAAAAAGAGCATGAAGTCGCCATACTCATACACCCCGACAGCAACTGGAAAGAAGATCACAAACCGGTGCTTCCTCTTAAGCAAGGAGACACTTTTGAAATTGAGGTCGAGCTACTTGGGTTTAACGCTCTACATCAAAGGGCGACCTTCGGTGAGTTCATACCCGAAAAAATGAGGTCTCACCAAAACGAAGGTGGGTACGGATCAAGGCCGGACGTCACGGTAAAAATACCATCCGTAAAGCCTCCAATAGAAAGACCAAAGAGAAGAAGGAAAGCTGAGGAAATCGACGATCTCGAGGAAAAAAAAAGAACGCGATTCGTCCAGGAAGAAGACAAATCCAAAAACTTTGGGTGCAGTGCCTTTCCATCGGGCTTGCCCGAGGGCAATTACCTCAAATGGCTTATATTTTTTCTTTCTCTTTCACTCATTGCCTTCGTCGTCGGGTATGCGATCAGGCAAATCGCAAATATCTTCAATTAATCTTCTCGCCCGGTGACCCGGGAGGAAAAGTTAAACGAATACCTTCAGTTTTTCGGGCTATCGCGCCAAGGCCACTTGGGCGACCCCTTGGGCTCGGGGGCAGTCGGTGACTTTCCAAGCCCGTAATCGGAGGGTTGCATATCCAAGCTGGGCCAGTGGTTTTTGTCCCGAATGAAACCGTAAAAGGAAGGATAGAAAGGATCGACATAGGATGCATCCGCATTTTGGGGAACCTTGAGACCAGTCAGGTGGTAGGCGGCATTGACCAACAGGCGTCGTAAGTCCTCGCTAACCAAATCTACCGAAGCACCCATCGTAGTGCAGAAAGTTGTGCCTCCCTTGCCGTTGGGCGCCTCGTAGGGGTGCAACCAAGCTAGGGGTTGCATGGGTTCGTTCTTGCCCTCCACAAGTTTGGACTTCGGGTCGAGTGTAGCGGTTACGGCTCCGCGCAACAGAATGGTATCCTTATCGGTCAAACGGCGAATACCGTAAACATCGGATGGTCCGAAGACATCCTTCACTCCATTGAGAATCGGATGCTTGGCATTTTTGGCTTCAACGACTCCCCTCGCCCCCTCAACTTTGTGGCGACCATGATGGTTTACCCATCCCTCCCCCATTACGAGAGGACCGAAAGCTCCGTAGGAAATCTTGTCACCGAACTTCCCGCTTCCGTTGAAAGCATGAGTGGAGGTGCGGATTCCGATGATTGGCTTGCCGGCGTTGAGAAATTCAGTGACGTGCTTGGCCTGTTCGGCGGTAGGCTTGCGGAAACGCGTTCCAATGAGCATGAGATCGGCGGACTTCAGATGCTCCCAACCGCGAACTCCTGCTTGATTGTTTGGATCAATATGCTTGCCTGCAGAATCCCAAGCGAAGAGAACTTTGCAGTCAAAGCCATGCTTTTGGGAAAGGATTTTGGCAAGCATGGGCATACTTTCCTCCGTTCTGTATTCTTCGTCACCCGAGACCAATACGATGGTCTTGCCCTTACCCGGACCTTTTTTACCAGGCAGATCGAGAATTTCATGATGTCCTCCGAAAACGGAAAGGATCGGCGCTAACAGGTATGCGAAAGAGAGCAGTAGTAACTTCATAGTGAGATAAAATTTTTAAGATGACTCAAAAAAATGACCAAAGTCAAAGCCGTTCCTCATCAAAAGCGTTCTTTTCCATTTTGAAGGAAGGTGTAAAAAAGATTCGTCTTCGGCTAAAAATCCGATATAAAGAATTTTATGTTTAAGAACATACCATTTAGTCGTGTGGAGTGGGTTACAAGTGGGTTTCTTATTTTTACCGCATTGCTTACGATTACCGCGGTCCCCGCATATCTGTGGCATTTTGGTTGGGATTGGTTTCTCTTTGGTGTATTTCTCTTCTATTACATTGCAACAGGAACGAGCATTACTCTCGGGTACCACCGGCTCTTTTCACACAAGGCATTCAAAGCGAAATGGCCGGTAAAGTTGTTTGTTTTGTTGTTCGGTGCCGCTGCTTTTGAAAATTCCGCCCTTTGGTGGAGTTCCGAGCACCGTAAGCATCACAAGCATGTTGATACTGACGACGACCCCTACGATATAAACAAGGGATTTTTCTGGGCACACATTGGTTGGCTTATGTTCAAACTCAAACCCGACATCCCTACAAACAACGTGTTGGATTTGAAAAAAGACAAACTCGTAATGTGGCAGCACAAATGGGTACATCCCATTTCCTTCGTGGTAAGCTTCATCATTCCAGCTTTAATTGGTTATGGATACGCCAAGTTTTCCGGCATGGATCCTATGGTCGGTGCCCTCGGTGGCTTCCTACTTCCTGGCGTAGCCCGCGTAGTCATGGTGCAGCATGCCACCTTTTGCATCAATTCACTTTGTCATATGATAGGCACTCGCCCCTACTCAACAAGCCACTCTGCACGAGACAGTTGGATTGCGGCTATCTTCACAATGGGTGAAGGTTATCATAATTACCACCATGAGTTTCAATGGGATTACCGAAACGGAGTGAAGCCTTGGCAACTTGATCCTTCCAAGTGGTTTATTTGGACTCTTTCAAAGATCGGATTGGCTTCAGGTTTGAAACGGGTGCCCCAAGAACGAATACTTCTTGCCGAAACGAGGGAAACAAAACGCCAAGTAGCGAACAGAATTACACACATACAGGAATCTGGAAAACCCGATGAAGATCTTTTGGATCAAGTGTTGGAAAACCTCGAGGCTCTGAGTGCTCGACTGACAGAGATTTGCAACGAGCTCCAATCTGCAGCAAAAGACAAAATTGATTTATCCAAAGCAAGTCTGAACAATATGAGATCGGAGGTTCGAGCAATGCTTGAGGAAATCAATTCTCCTATCAAAATGTCTGCGGCCTAACCGGAATTGCATCTCACCCTTTTCTTTTTTCCTGCCTCCGATATACAGAGGGTGTTCTATTTTCGAGCCTGCTGAAGACCTTGCAGAAATGATCCGCATTACGGAAGCCAAGGTCTACTGCTATACTTTTAAATGAAGCATCCGTTTCCAACATCAGTCTCTTGGAACGTTCGATGCGCAATCTAGAAATCTCTTCTGCTATGCTGCATCCCATGGAGGCTCGAAATTTCCTCTCCAAAGTTCGGCGGTTCGTACCAC
>PBMI01000073.1 GCA_002722545.1 Opitutia bacterium
ATTTCTCTTTCGTAAAATTCCTCTAGCAAGTTGATTTCCGCTTTCCGAAGAATCTCATATCGATTTTTTCGGGGGTCTCCGCTCAGACCCAAGGTGTTTACGTCGTAAACAAAGGAAGGTGTGGACCGGTAGCCGATTGGATTTGTGCGATAAGTACTTAGGATAGATGAATGAGCAGATTGCCAACGGGTTTCGTTGATGGGCATCTTTTCAAGAAGATCCATGAATGCCTCCACGGCATCAAGCGTCTTGTCTGCTTGGCATCCGATGGCTCCGACCAATATGTTTTCCTCGTTTGGGCGGGCTGGGTTGAAATAGTGGGCCCAAGCAGAGTAGGCGAGGGCACGGGCCTCTCGTAGTTCCTGAAAGACAAGACCAGCCATCCCTCCACCGAAGTATTCGTTGAAAAGTTGTCCGGCAGGGGCTTTTTTCTCGTCATAGACGCCTGTGGCGAATTCGATTCTGACTTGTGCTTGAGCCATTTCCTTCTGAAGGAAGAAAACTTGAGACTCTTCGGGAGCCAAGGAACGGTTGGGTTCGATTGTTGAAACTTTCCGACCTGGCACGCCGGCGAGAAAGCTACCCTTGAGGGCTGAAACGACCTCCTCTGCAGACCTAGGTCCATAATAAAGAACAGTCCTTTCGGTTTGGAGCAAACCGGCGAGTATTTCGGTCAAGCCTTCGACTGTTGTCGCGTTCACCTCTGAATCGGAAGGCCTTTGGAGGTAACGGGATTTCTCACCGTATCTGTGAAAGTGAGCCAACGCGTTGCTGAGGGCACGGGGATCTTTTGCCTCGTCGTCTCTTTCGGAGAGAATGATCTTCTTGGATTCTTCCCATTTGTCTGATGAGATCTTGGGCGATTGTAAAAGTTTTCGGGCAAGTTCGAGGGATGATTCCATGTTCTCGTCTAATCCGCTCAAGCCAAAGGAAGAGAGTAAATCCCGGGTTGCGAAACTGAAGTCGGTTCCCAACTTGTACCATTCGATTTTTAGGCTCTCCGCAGTCGAATCGCCTGCTCCGGAGCGGTCAAGCATCCTTTTGACGTAAGGCAGGAGTGGTTGGTGGCGGTAACCTTCTTCCATACGGACTTCAAGGGTGAACAGATCGTTGAGTGGGTTACCGGCATGAATGAGTCTGATTCCAGGGGAAACTTCCATGATGGAATAATCCCTTCCATCTTCCACGAATTTTGGCTCGAATGGCTCGTAAGGGAGAGCGTCCACCTGACGCATGAATTCCGATTCTTTGTCCGGATCGATTTTCAGGGCGTCGATATCGGGCTTTTCAATGCTCGGAAGCTGGTGTTGAGCATCGATACGGAAGCCAGCGACGTAATTTTCGCCCAAGTATTTTTGCGCAACTCGAACCACGTCTTCTTTGGAAAGCTTTTCAAGTTCCTCAATGGATTGCTCCGTAACTTCCCATTCGACAAAGGAAAGAAAAGTGTCCCTCATCATTTCAACACGCTTGGCGTTGCTTTCACGGTCTTCCTTCTCCTTTTTCTTAAAATCGTTGATGACTGCGGGGAGGATCCAATCTTCGAATTGCCCCTGTTTGAGCTTGTCGATTTCGGCAAGGATGAGCTTTTCGGTCTCTTCCGGTGTTTGTCCGTCCTTGGGTATTCCGTAAAAAAATTGCACGCCATGATCGTTGTAATTTTGGGGAAAGCAGCCTGCTGCTCGGACTTGTTGTTTTTCCACCAAATTAAGGTTGATGAGCCCTGCCACCGAATTATCGAGGATCATGTCCATTAAACGGAGGGCATGGTAATCCGGGTGGTTACGTGGGGCGGTGCGGAAAGCAAGTAAAAGTTGTACCTCGCCCAGGTATTGAACTTGAACGAATTCACGACCTTCGATCGGCTGTTCTTGCCATTTCGGTTCCGGGCGGAGGGGTTGCGGGTTGTTCCAGGAAGAGAAATGTTTTTCGATCACGGCAAATGCTTGGTCCGGATCAATGTCTCCGGAGATGCAAATTGCCATGTTTTGAGGCACGTAGTGTTTTAAATAGAACTCCTCAATCGCCTTGATCGATGGGTTCTTTAAATGTTCGATCGAGCCCAGGGTGGGCTGCTGGCCATAGGGATGTACCTTGAAAAGCAAGTTGTTGACCTCCCGTTGGAGCAATCTGTCTTTGTTGTCGATCGAACGGTTCTTTTCCTCGTACACCGTTTCGAGTTCGGTGTGAAAGAGCCGGAATACCGGGTTGGCAAAGCGTTCGCTTTCAATTTGAGCCCAATGCGACAACCGGTTCCTGGGAAGGTCGACCTTGTAGACCGTTTCTTCATGCCAGGTGTGGGCGTTGATGCCTTTTCCCCCCATATCGCTGTAAACGCGATCCATCTCGTTGGGGATTGCGAAAACCGCCGCTTCCGTGGAAACCTCGTTGATTCGGTCGTAAATTTCTTTTCTTTTGGTAGCGTTGTTTTCTCCGGATCGTTTTTCGTAGAGATCCGTAATTTCGTCGAGCAAAGGTTTTTCTTTTTCAAAGTTTACCGTTCCGAATGAAGAAGTTCCTTTGAACAGAAGATGTTCGAGATAATGAGCCAAACCGGTGTTGGTGGCTGGATCGTGCTTGCTTCCGGCCCGCGTGATGATTTCGGCGTAGAACCTGGGTTCTTCGTGATTGGGGCTAAGGTATACGGTGAGACCGTTTTCAAGGGTACGCTTGATGACTTGCATGGAAGAATGATTGTTGTCGCTTGAATGAGCGTCGTTCAGAGATGAAGGGGGAAATTCACGATGTTCCACCCCACAAGCAAAAAAGATCAGCGAGGCGCCGGTGAGCAATAGCGAACGTATGCTTTTGCGAAGTAAAGTTTTCATGGTGGTTCAGGGTTGAAAGCTGGAAGGAAATTGTCTTATTGGAAACTTTGAAACAAGACAAACAAATGCAGATTAAGTTTTATCAATACGAAAAATGTTCAACTTGTCGAAAGGCAAGTGCATGGTTGCTCGAAAAAGGAATTGAATTCAGCTCCCTACCGATACGGGAACGGACCCCGACCATGAAAGAATTGAAAGCAATGGTCGATGCCCATGGAGGAGAAATCCGAAAATTGTTCAACACCTCGAGCAAGGATTATCGGGACCCTGAGCTGAAAGCATTGCTCCCTACTTTATCCGCGAAGCAACTCCTTGATCTCCTTCGGGAACGGGGGAACCTAATCAAGAGACCCTTCCTCGTAGGCGACGGAATATGCTTGCAGGGATTCAAAGTCGAGGCTTGGGAAAAAGCTTTTTCCAAGCTGTTTTGAATTTCTTCCATCGTGTGCTCATTGAAGTTGAGCGACCGCATAATTTGCCCTAGTTTGCTTTTCTTTTTTGAAAGTAATGAATTTTGAAATACCCAAGAAATGGTCTGATCTTCTAAATGACGGGGATTTGGAGGGCGTACTTGCCCTGTACGAGGAAAATGCCCTCCTGATGGCAACTTTCGACGCCCAACCGCTAGTTCAGCCTTCCCTCCGCAGGAAATACTTTGAGAATTTCATGAGGCGACCGGGTGCCGGTGTGGAGGTTGACGAAAGCTCGTTACATTGCATCAGGCTCTCGGCAAACATCTACCAAGCAACAGGTCTGTACACTTTTTTTTATGATGATATCGACGTCCTTGTTCGACAAAACGCCCGTTTTACTTTTATCGTTTCGGATGAGGATAGTTCCTTGATCCTGCATCACCATTCATCTCTTGTTCCGAATCCCACTTCGGAATCATGATTTTACTCTCAACCAAATAAGTTCAAAGACAATGTTAAGCCCACAAGAAACCCTGGATACTTACTACTTGGAAGCCCGCAGAGATTTGCTTGAAATAGCCGCTTTTTTAGATCGTTATGATCGAGCCGCCGAGCGTGTCGGTGGCAAGGCGGACGACGAATCCAAAAGAGATTCCCTCTTGGAAGCTCTCTCTTTGCTGGCTCAATCCGAGCATCCCAAGGCAAACCGGGCCGAGCAACTGCTCGAGCACTTTGCCAAAATCAAATAACCTTTTTTCCCATGCAGATCATACAACCTCACTACCACGGAATTGCGCGTACTGCGCAGGATTACGAGAGAATGGCAATGTCCGGAGTCGTTGCCGTGTGCGAACCCGCATTTTGGGCGGGTTACGACAGAAGGCACCCCGAGACCTTCGTTGATTACTTCGCTCAAATTTCCGAATTCGAGCCGACCCGGGCAGCCTCTTTTGGAATCAGGCACTTTTGTTGGGTGGCGGTTAATCCCAAGGAGGCGGAGAATCCAGAGTTGACTCAGGAAGTTCTTCGCCTGATGCCGGAATTTTTCAACAAACCCAATTGCCTGGGTGTGGGAGAAACTGGTCTTCACAAATCGACTCCCAATGAAATCGAATCTTTGCAGGCTCATGTCGACATGGCTATGAAACACGGTCAGCTTGTTCTTATACATACGCCTCACCTTGCTGACAAGGCACATGGGACTAAGACGGTCCTGGAAGTGTTGGCTGGTATGGACGTCGACCCGGACAGAATATGGATCGATCACGTAGAGGAACAGACGATCGAGCCGGTTCTTGATGCAGGTTACTGGGCAGGAATGACTCTTTACCCCGTAACCAAGTGCAGTCCTCGCCGGGCCGTCGATATACTCGAGAAGTATCCCACCGACCGATTGCTGGTTAATTCCTCGGCTGACTGGGGGCCGAGCGATCCTTTCACTTTGCAGGAATCGATTATGGAATTCCGCCGTCGTGGACACAGTCTTCAGGAAGCGGTCGAAATTTTCCATAACAACCCTTGCCGATTTCTTGGACAGAATCCCAAGTGGGATATAAAACCGATCACAATTTCCGAAGAATAGGCGAATGGGTCTGAACCTATACGACACCATGACCCGGGAAGTTCGGGAGGTTTATCCTATGGATGGAAATATGGTTCGTTTTTATGGTTGCGGACCCACCGTTTACGGACCGGCCCATATTGGAAACTTTAGAACTTTTGTGATCCAAGACGTTTTCCGCAGGGTGCTGGAAACTTCAGGTCTGAAAACTTTCCACGTTCGAAACGTTACCGACGTTGATGACAAGACAATCCGTCAATCTCAGGAAGAAGGGGTAAAACTGGAAGATTTTACCGACAAATGGACCGCTGAATTTCGAAAGGATTGCGATCTTCTCAATTTGCTTATCCCTCACGCTGAGCCTTCGGCAGTCGGACATATTCCCGAGCAAATTTCTTTAATTGAAAGATTGATCGAAGGAGGGAAAGCCTACCGAGCAAACGATGGCTCAGTTTATTTCAAAGTGGACGCCTTTCCCGAATATGGACGCCTTTCTCGATTGGCAGAACGAGAAATTACCACATCGCAAACAGATCGCGAAACTTCAGATGAGTACGAACGCGATACAGCTGCAGATTTCGCACTATGGAAAGCGCGTCGACCGGAGGATGGGGAAAATTTTTGGGAGTCTCCTTGGGGACAAGGCCGTCCAGGTTGGCATATCGAATGTAGTGCCATGAGCATGAAGTATCTCGGGGAGTCTTTCGACCTGCATTCTGGTGGCGTCGACTTGATTTTTCCTCACCACGAGAACGAGATAGCGCAAAGCGAGAGCGTTACCGGCAAAACCTTTGCCCGACACTGGTTCCATGTTGCTCATTTAATGGTGGAAGGCAGAAAAATGAGCAAATCCCTGAGTAATCTACATACTCTTGAAGACCTTGACCAAAAAGAATACCTGGCACAGGAAGTTCGTTACGTCTTGTTGACCGGCAGCTACCGGCAGCCTCTTAATTTCACTTTCGATTCGATGAAGGCTGCCCGAAAGGCACTTTCCAAATTGAGTGACTTTGCTACGAAATTTGATTTCAAGCCCTCGCAAGGTGACTCGTTGGAAACCGAATTCGGTCCTTTCCATCCGGTCCAGGAAGCTTTGCTTTCGGACTTGAATACACCCGAGGCCCTTGGACGCTGCTTCCGTTTGGTTCGCGAACTTGGAGAGGCTTTTGAACAAGGTGAATACAAGGGCAAAGAAGAGGCCCTCAATGAGATTCGTCAGGGATTTCAGGCGGTTTGCGATGCCTTTGGCTTGATCTTGGAGCCAAAGGAGGAGAAGAGGACTGAGGACGCCCCTGCGGAAATTCAGGATCTCTCCCAACGGCGTTGGGAAGCTAAACAAGGCAAAGATTGGGCTTTGGCCGATCAATTGCGGGCTGAGTTGCTTGAGCAAGGTTGGACGGTCAAGGATGGAAAAGACGGTTTTGAACTTGTTCCCACAGTAGAGTAAGGTCGGGTCTTCCAACCAAGCCACGCCCTGCAAGGAGTCATTAAGCCTCAATCCGTTTTGACTTTGGCGCTGGCTTGAACGAACTTTTAAAACCTATGAACAAGTTGTCATGCCTGTTGGCTAGCATTTATCTTTCCTTGAGCGTCTTGTATGGGGCCGACTGGCCGCAATGGCGTGGGTCCGACCGCTTGGGGGTGTCCCAAGAAAGCGGATTATTGAAAAGTTGGCCTTCCGGTGGCCCGAAACTTCTCTGGACAGGAGGAGAGGTGGGCGAAGGATTCTCCAGCCTTGCCATTGTCAACGGCCGTATTTTCACAATGGGCGACAAAGCAGGCCAAAGCTATTTGTTTTGCCTCAACCAAAAAGGAGGTGCGATCAGGTGGTCCTTGAAGGTGGGGAAGTCGGGTGGTAATTATTCCGGTACCCGTTGCACCCCGACCGTCGATGGCGACTTGGTTTTTGCACTCGGTCAATTCGGAGATCTGGTTTGCGTGGAGATCGCTTCCGGTCGTGAGATTTGGCGAAAGAACTTGGCTAACGATTTCGGCGGAAGTTCCGGGGGTTGGAATTACAGCGAGTCGGTTCTTGTGGACGGCAACAACGTCATTTGCTCTCCGGGAGGGCGGCACGCGACTGCTTTGGCTTTGAACAAACGAACCGGGTCCACGGTTTGGAAAACCGCCCTTCCGGGAGGCGGGGAGTCGCATTATTCGTCTTGGGTGATTTCGAACGGAGCAGGGGTCAAGCAATACGTCCGTTTGTTTGCAGGTGGCACTTTTGGCGTGGCTGCTGCCAACGGAAAATTTCTCTGGAGGTATGACGAACTTGGCAGTAACACGGCGAATATCCCGACTCCCATTCCCTTTGGCGACTATGTTTTTACCGCAGCGGGGTACGGAAAAGGAGGAGCCTTGCTTAAACTTTCGAGGAATCGCGGAGGAGTCGCGGCCGAAGAGATATACTTCAAAAGGGAACTGAAGAACAAGCACGGAGGAATCGTCAAGGTAGGCAACTACGTCTACGGTGACTTTGACGACAGGGGAAGCCCTTGGTGCGCGGACGTTAGAACCGGAGAAGTCAAGTGGCGTAGGGATAGTGGTGGCCGGGGAAGTGGTTCGGCGTGCGTTACTTATGGGGACGGACGTTTGTACTTTCGTTATCAGGACGGGATCATGGGGCTGGTAGACGCTTCTCCGCTAGGTGCTTTCCGCCAGATCAGTTCTTTCAAGATACCCGACGGGATGAAGAAAAGTTGGTCCCACCCCGTGATCAGTAACGGTCTGCTCTACTTGCGCGGTCTTGATAAAATTTTATGTTACGATGTTCGCGATCCCGGTCGAGCATCGGCACCGGTATCGGCCATCCGATTATGGACCGACAGCAGTGGGAGGTTCAAGGTCGAGGCGGCGTTGAAAGGAGTACAACGGGGAAAAGCCATTCTGAAAAAAAGAGATGGGTCGACGTTTGAAATTTCGCTGGATCGACTTAGCTCAGCAGATCAAGCGTACCTTCTGAGTCTGTAGCGTAGGTTTTGTGGGGAACCGTTTTGCAATCAAACCGGCCCACTTGAATTAGAAACGATGGTGACTGTCCTCCCTTGCCAGTATTCAACGAGGAACTAAGGTCTGGGGTTATGAAACTCCAAAGCCTCTCGTTCTTTCAATTGTTCATGTTCCCTGTGACGAGCCTGTTCCTCACATCGTTTGCTCCGGCCGCAGAGATTCCCAAATGGGTCGATCTTTTCAATGGTAAAGACCTGGACGGATGGGTCGACGTCAACACCTCGCCCGACACTTGGTTCGTGAAGGACGGTATTCTCATCTGCAAGGGAAAGCCAATTGGGGTCATGCGCAGCGAGAAACAATACGAGAATTTCTTGCTACACGTCGAGTGGCGCCACATGGAGCCAGGCGGCAACTCCGGAATCTTCGCCTGGAGCGACGCCATCCCTTTTGGCAACCGCCTGCCCAAGGGCTTGGAGATCCAAATGTTAGAACTCGACTGGGTTAAACTCCGGACCAAAAAAGGCAAAGCACCTCCACCCATTGCGTACGTTCATGGCGAACTCTTCGGGGCGGGTGGCCTCAAAGCGACCCCTGACAACCCCCGGGGTAGTCGGAGCAAGTCCCTCGAGAACCGTTGCAAGGGTAGGGGACAATGGAACGTTTACGACGTGGTCTGCGTGGACGGCGTCGTAAAGCTCTCGGTCAATGGAAAGTTTGTAAACGGAATTCGTAATTCCCAGTACAAGAAAGGCTATCTTTGCTTGGAGTCCGAGGGTGCAGAAATTCATTTTCGAAACCTCAAGATCATGGAACTGCCACCCGGCGTTACCTCACCCGAACAAACCGCTCCTTTGGCTGAGTAATTCTTGATAGCTCCTTTGGTGCTGATCGTTTAGGAAGGAAAGAAGACTTCAACCTTTGAAAGCGGTAGGATTTTATCGCACAAGAATCATGAGCAACTAGCCCGCCATCGTTCTCAAATTGAAATCAATTTCAATATTCCACTTTGAGAAGAAAGTTTTCCATGTTACCTTCAATTCCATGAATCGCCGGGAATTTTTCAAGATGGGCGGGCTTACTTTGGGGGCCATTTCACCCTTGGGGCTTTCTTTGCCTGAGGTCCTAGCCAACGAAATATCCGGCGATGGAAAACGGATCAACGTCATCTTCATGTTTCTGCAGGGGGGAGCCAGTCAACTTGACATGTACGACATGAAACCGGATGCCCCTCTTGAAATTCGGGGGAAATATCATCCGATCCCCACCAACGTCCCGGGGATCCAGTTAAGTGATCAGTTGCCCAAACTCGCCCAGTGCGCAGACAAGTTTTCCATGATCCGATCGATGCATTCATACGCCAATGATCATGGAGCGGGTGACGTGGACATCATGTGCGGGAGTCCCCGCGATAAAAACATGCAAGCTCCCGGGATCGGCGCCGTACTAAGCAAGCAGCAGAACCAATTGGCTCCGATTCCTCCCTTCGTGCACTTGGGCGACATGAAGCACCCGAGACATAGCGCTCCGGGTTATGGTGGATACCTTGGCCATACTTATGATCCTTTTCTTATCACTCAGGATGCCAATGCGCCGAGTTTCTCGGTCAAGACTTTCGATGCTCCGGATAACGTCGATCTGACTCGGCTTGGCGGTCGCAAAAGCCTTTTGCGATCCCTTGACCTTTTTCAATCCGAACAGGAACACCAGTTCGAGTTTGCCCGAAATCACGACGTTTTTACAGAAAAGGCTCTCGGGTTGGCTACTTCTTCAAAGGCAAAAAAAGCCTTCGACTTGTCGAATGAACCATCGAAACTCAGGGACGCCTATGGCCGTAATCAAGTTGGTCAGGGGATGCTTCTGGCCAGGCGACTTGTTGAGGCGGGAGTAAGATTCGTAACGATTCAAGGTTACGTGGATACGGGAATTTACGCATGGGATCATCATTGGGGGATTTTTCCACACTTGGATAAGCAGTTGCCCATCTACGACGCGAGTTATTCGACGCTTCTGAAAGATCTTGACGATCGCGGCATGTTGGAGAGCACCTTGGTGATCACGGCAGGAGAATTCGGTCGTACGCCCAAACTCAATCAGAACAAGCGTGGACCGGGCCGAGATCATTGGTCGAGTTGCTTCAGCCTGACCATGGGGGGCGGAGGCGTGAAGACCGGCATGGTCGTAGGGGAAAGCGACAAGTATGCCGCTACACCAACCGACCGACCCGTCTCCGTCGCGGATTTTGCGGCCACAGTTTATCATGTCCTTGGACTGGATCCGACTGCCGAGGTGGTTGCCAAGGGTCGGCGGATGAAGATGCTTCCCGAAGGTTCTCCGGTCAGGGAGCTTCTCTAAAGTCGCTCAGATCATTATGCTTTTGGTTATAATCAATTGCTAGTATTTTCTCGTCTCGGGTGCTTGGTATTATTATGTTTAGCCTTTAAAATATGTTAAAATAACGAATTACTGCTTCCAATTTTATTATTATTAGGTACGATTGAATCCTCAAGGTTGCTTGCTTGAAAGGATGAAAAGTATTAAATTCATATGATGCCCAATTCCCATAAACTTTCTTACCTAGCTTTCGTTGTTTCCTTATCGTTTACGGGCTTGTCGGCAAAGGTAAACTTCGAGGATGATATTTTGCCCATTTTCCAAGATTATTGCATGGATTGCCACGGTCCCGAAAAAAAGAAGTCGGGGTTTCGCTTGGACCGAAGAATGTACATGCTCAAAGGGGGTGATTCGGGTTTTCCCGCAATCGTTCCTGGAGATCTTGCAAAAAGCTACCTTTTAGAATTGATCAAAAGCAAGGACTCCGAAGAACAAATGCCCCCCAAGGGTGGTCCCATGTTCGATGATGAAATCGCACTGATTGAAGAATGGATCAAGGAGGGAGCGGATTGGCCTGGGCAAATGAACGAAAGAGTGGAAGAAAAATTGGACCATTGGTCTTTTTTGCCTGTGGAACGACCCGAAGCCCCCAAGTCACGAGGCAACCCGGTTGACTCTTTTCTTGATGCGAGGCTTATGAAGGAATCTATTCCCCCAAACCCGAGCACCGATCCTCTATCCCTCATCCGTCGTGCTTCCATAATCTTGACTGGTCTGCCTCCAACACCCGCCCGGACCGAAAAGTTTCTCGAGGATTCCAAGAAAGATTCTGAAAAAGCGTACCATGATTTAGTGGACGAACTTCTTGCCTCTTCTCATTTTGGAGAACGTTGGGCTCAGCATTGGTTGGATGTTATTCGATGGGCTGAAACAAACGGTTCGGAATCAAACCTGTACCGAAAGCTTTCCTGGGTTTACCGAGATTATGTAATCCGGGCTTTCAACGAGGATGTGCCTTACGACCGATTCGTTCGTGAACAGTTGGCTGGTGATGGCATGGGCACGGGCGAGGCTTTGGGCTTTCTTGTGGCAGGTCCTCACGTGCCGGCCGCCACGGTCGGGCAGGAACCTTCCGCCAAGCGTCAAGCCCGGGCGGACCGCATGGATGAGATCATGCAAACCGTAGGAGCATCTCTCATTGGCGTGACTATGAGTTGTGCCCGTTGTCACAACCACAAGTTCGATCCAATCTCAATTCAGGACTATTATTCAATGACAGCCGTTTTTCAGGACATTGAGTTTGGTAGCAGGTTTCCCGAATTCTCCAAGGATCATCCACGCAAGGAAAGTGCTCAAGTAATTTGGCGTGATATCGCCAAAAACCGAAATGTGATTCGCAAGGAGTCAGGAGTTTGGGAAGAGGACTGGGGGGCGTACAAGGAAATTCATTGGAATCCGGTTGAGGTTACAGGACTTCGGCTTAATTTTTGGTCAGGTTACGTAGGATTAGACGAGGTTGAAATTTTCGGTCTGCCCTCGGAGGATATAAACTTAGCACTTCATTCACTGGGTACAAAAGTCAGAACCGATGTTGGCTTTGCTCAGCAGGGAGATCGTTTCCCTATAACTAGGGTCAACGATGGGAAGTTTGGTACTCAGCGCTGGCAGGCCAGTTATCTCAAGACCAAGAAACAAAACCCCTGGCTTGAATTTAGCTTCAAATCTCCTGTCAAGGTCGGTCGATTGCGAATGAGCACCAATCGTGAATATTACTATGAAACTGATTACCTCGAGAAGAAAAACAAATTCAACTTTGACGAATTTCTAGTCAATGTGCAGCTTTTGGACGGCACCTGGAAGGAAGTGGCCTCCATCCCCAAATTCCGAAAACTGATGAACGATAAACCTTCTGTTTCAGAAGCAGTTAAAGAAATTTCTCACCTTACCTACAAACTTTCCGAAGAAGGTCCCCGTCCCAGTTTCGTTGGCAGCTTCATACCGCCGAAGGTCACCCGGGTTCTTCATCGCGGGAGCCCGGAAAATCCGCGGGACGAAGTATTACCTTCCGCCCCCAAAGTGTTACAGGGGGCCTTGGATGTTAGCAACGACGCGAGCGGGCATCTTCGCAGAGCTCGTTTTGCCGAATGGGTCGTTGATACTGAAAATCCTCTCACTTCCCGCGTGATGGCCAATCGTATTTGGCAGCATGTTTTTGGTGCGGGTCTCGTTGTAACAGGAGGGGACTTTGGGCGAGCAGGGGCACCACCCAGTCACCCCGAACTGCTTGATTGGTTAGCCTCTGAGTTTTCGAAGCCTTCTCGTCCCGAGGGAACACCTTGGTCGATGAAAGAATTCATTCGTATGCTGGTTACTTCGAACGCATTCCGCAGGTCAAGCGCACCTGCGGAGATTGGTCTCGAGAAAGATGCTTCGGCCAGCCTTCTTTGGCGTTTCCCACCTCGGCGGGTGGAAGCAGAAGTCATCCGCGATGGGATCCTGCAGGCTTCGGGAAAACTCAATAGGAAAATGGGAGGCAGGAGCTATCGGATCCATAATGTCAAAAAGACTTACGCTCAATGGAAGGTAGTTAATAATTTCGGGCCCGATACTTGGCGTCGAATGATTTACCAGGAGCGGATGAGACGGGTGGATGATCGTATCTTTACCGCCTTCGATTTTCCCGACTGTGGACAGGTCCGTTCCAAAAGGCCGGTTTCCACTACACCGTTGCAAGCCTTGAATTTGATGAACAGCGATTTTGTGGTCGATCAATCCAATCACTTGGCCAACAGAGCAAGCCTTGAGGCAGGAGAAGGAAATTTGTCTCGTGCTGTCATCCGATCTTTTGAACTTTTACTTTCGCGTAAGCCTACAAAAGACGAATTCGAAGGAGCTCTTGCGGTGGCAAAAGAACGGAGCCTCGCTATTGTCTGTCGAGCGTTGATAAACTCGAACGAATTCGCGTTTCTTCCCTGAAATTATCCTGCTATGAACAACCAAGAAGAAAGCATTTCCCCCATCGGTCACTCCCTTTTAAACAGGCGAGGTTTCATGAAGAACACGGGCTTTTCACTGGGGGCTCTTGGCCTTGCTCAGTTGCTTGGTAAGGATGGACTTCTTGCATCCGAAGACCCAACTAGTTTTAGCGGCAAAGCCCCCATTAGGCCAAATGTCGACCCAGACAATCCTTTTGCACCTCGAGATGCTCACTTCAAAGGAGCCGCCAAGCAAGTCCTCATCATTTTTTGTCCAGGAGCGGTTAGTCATGTCGATACTTTCGATTACAAACCTGAGCTCATTAAATACCATGGTCAAAAGCCACCTGGTCTGCCGGCCGTAACCTTCGAAGGCCCTTCGGGTAATATTGCTAAACCATTTTGGGATTTCAAGCCTCGTGGTAAATCGGGAAAGATGACTTCAGATCTCCTTCCCAACCTCGGTGCCCTTGCGGATGACTTTTGTTTCATGCATGCCTTGCATACCCAGACGAGTGCCCACCCTCAGGGAGAGAATTTCATGAATACTGGATTCACGATGGAGGGTTTTCCATCGTTTGGTTCATGGGCAACTTATGCTTTGGGCTCAGAAAACGATCAGTTGCCTTCCTTCGTAGCGATCAACGACCCTCGTGGTCCAGCTCGGTCAGGCAAGAATAATTTTGGGAATGGTTTTTTGCCTGCGGCTTTTCAGGGAACCGATTTTAATGCTAAGAATCCACCTGCAAATTTGGCTCGCCCAAGTTCTTACAGCGCACAAGACGATCGTTCGACCGTTAGTTTCCTAAAGCAATTGAACGGGTTTCATATGGAGAAATATCCTGAGGATGCTGATTTGGCAGCCCGCATCGCCAGCTACGAACTTGCAGGGAAAATGCAAACTTCCATTCCAGACATTATGGACATTTCAAACGAACCGTCTTCCATTCAAAAGGAATACGGAACCGATTCAGGTACGGAACTCAAGCGTGAGTACGCCAAAAACTGTATTCTTGCCCGTCGCCTGATCGAGAAAGGTGTTCGCGTTGTTCAACTTTTCAACGGGAGTGATCCCTCGGGTGGCAACGGTATCACCAACTGGGACTCGCACAGCAATATTGATAAAACTCACGCCATGCAGGCCGAAATCATGGACCAACCGACTGCTGCCCTAATCAGCGATATGAAAAGACGTGGCATGCTCAAAGATACTTTGATCGTCTGGTGCTCCGAGTTTGGCCGGATGCCTTTTTTACAAGGGAATGGAACAGGTCGTGATCATAACCCAGACGCCTTCACCTGTTTTTTTGCAGGTGCAGGAGTAAAGAAGGCCTACAGTTATGGAGAGAGTGACGAGTTCGGCTTTAAGTCGGTTTCGGGGAAGACCTCTATTTATGATTTCAATGCAACGATACTTCACCTCATGGGCTTGGACCACGAACGACTTTCCTTTTATCACAATGGTCTGGAGAGACGCCTGACCAACGTGCATGGTCATGTAGTCAAGCAGGTGCTCGCTTAAAAACTATACTCTTTCTTGTACCGGTTTCAGATTCTTCGTTTCCCAAAGTATTCGCTAGGCTCAAACGCGTATGAAAATCAAAACAGGTATTTTGTCTTTCCTTTTACTTGCCTACATCCAAATCGCTCCTGCTGCTGATTTTGCGGACTCACCACCCCAGAATGAATCGGTAAAGAAACTATTCGCCAAAAAGGTACACTTGGAAGCATCTGCTCAAGGTAGACCCCTTCCAACCAACGACTGGTGGACCACCCTCCTTGCCGACGCGCCTTTCCCCGGGCGCATGTATGCTTATCCCTTTACCGTGAGCGCGGATGCCTCCGCGGTTAAAATCTGGTATCCGCAACAATGGAATGATGCGGGAACGGAATTGGAGGCCGGTGAACCCTTGTTGATCGAACCTCTTGATCTTAGCCCTGATCCAAACCCTGCCGAAAAGCTCCTCTTTGATTTTGAAAGTGATTGGGCGACCTTAGGATGGACTCTCGAGGGAAAGGCCTTCGGCGCGAGTCCGATGACCAATGCCCAACACGGAAGCCGGAATTTCGTCGGTTCGCAATTTGCGGCAAGTTTTTATGGTCATGACGGAGGGCTTGGCGTGGCGACTTCTCCCTCTTTCGTTTTGGATAAGGATTATCTTCATTTCAAAGTTGCAGGCGGAGATGACAAGGCGGTTCTCGGGGTGCATCTTCTCGTGGATGGCAAATTGGTCTTTCAAGAAGTTGGAAAGAAAAGCAATGACTTCTCATGGCGCAAATGGGATCTTCGAAAATACAAAGGCAAGAATGCTCAAATCCGCCTTCGAGATGAATCGAAGGGCGGATGGGGTTTTGTTTCGGCTGATCATTTCGTTTTGTCCGATAATGAATCGATCCCCAAGTCCGGCGCCTTCTCTCATGCTTCCACCTTGGGTTGGGGGGACTGGCACGTTGCCATGCGACTCCACGTCTCCAAGGCCAAGAAGGCGGACGTTACTTTTGGGCGGGGCATGCCCTCCGTTTGGATCGAACCCAAAGGGCTCGATCTAAAAATACCGGGCGTCGTGCAACAAAACGGCAGGCTTTCTTATAAAGGAGCGACCTACGGAGTGTATGCTCCAGGAGGTTCCTTGGAGCCGAAAGGTAAATTTACCCAGTTCAGCGGACCTCTTCTGACCATCAGTGCCTTGGGCAACGAACCGAACGTCGCTTCAAAGTTTTCCAAATACGCATCCGCGGTGCCTCGGGATACCCGTTTCGATTGGAAGTACGATCAAGCCAAAGGCCGAGTCGACACTACTTGGACAATCAAGACGAACAACGCAGAGTCGACACTTCAAGGATGGATCCCTCATCACTACCGTAAAACCATTCACGATTTCAAGCTCATCGGAAAGGAGTACAAGACCCGCCGAGGGAAAATGATCGTGGCTCAAGGCAACAAGTTTTCCATTTCCTGGCCTTTCACCGGAATTATTCCGGTCTTTCCAATGCCCAAAGACGACAAGTTCAAACCTGAGGTTCTTTCCGGTTTGATCGAGCGATGGGCCAAGGAAATTTTGAGCAAGGAGGAGAAGAACCGACAGGGGACCGATACCTATTGGGGAGGCAAATCCATGCTCAAGACATGCCAGGCATTCAACATGGCTTGGCAAATGCAGCTCCCTGTTGCCAAGGACTTGTACGCAGAGGCAAAGCGTATTACGGCCGATTGGTTAACCCATGAGCCGGGAGAAAAAGCTTTTTATTATGCCCGTTACCCGTTGCCTTGGAGTGGGCTTGTCGGGTTCAACCCAAGCTATGGTTCGGAGCAGTTCACCGACAATCATTTTCATTACGGTTATCTCGCCATGAGCGTCGCTCTGGTCGGGATGCATGACCCGGTCTGGCTTGCAAAGTATGGACCGCCTGCCCGCGAAGTGGTCAAGCAATATGGCGAATGGGAACGCGGATCCAAGCGCTACCCGCGTCTGCGTACATTCGAATGTTGGGCCGGACACAGTTATGCGGGTGGGATGTCCAGCGGGTATGATGGGAACAACCAAGAGTCCTCCTCCGAGGCGGTTGGTTCGTGGGCGGGCATGTTTTTTCTCGGTGCCGCGATGAATGATCAGGACATGCTGGCTACCGGAGCCATGGGGTACGCGATAGAGACCGAGGCTGTTCACGAATATTGGAACAATGCTTATGGATGGAAGGACCCCGAGCAATCCAACTGGTCACCGAATTACAAACCAACTATCTGTTCGGTTATGCGCGATCGGGACATGGGGGCATGGACATGGTTTAGTGGCGAGCCTATCCATATTTACGGTATTCAATGGCTGCCGGCTTGGACCCACATGAATTATTTCGGAGCGCATAAAGAGCATTCGGTCTTTCAGCTCAATCAAATGCTCACACGGCAGGGAAAGGACAAAGGCAAGATGACCTGGGAGCGAATCGATGGTGATTGGGGTCAGGTCACGGCCGCTTATGCTGCGTTCTGTCAGCCCGACGAAATATGCAGGGTGTTGGACGAGGCGATGGAAAAGAAATGGAAAATTTCCAGTCCCAAGCATGCTGGGATTCCATATTATCTCGCTCACGCGAGTAGGGCCTATGGATTGATTGATCCCGAATCCCACACCGACATGCCCACTTCAGTCGTTTTCAAGAAACCGGATGGTACGCGAACGGCCCTTGTTTACAACCTTTCGAATGAAAGTAAGGCGGTCACCGTTTACGTAAAGGGGAAGCAGGTCTTGAGAGGGAACCTAAAAGCAAAAGGCTTGATGGCCGTCCCTCTGAAATAAAACCTCGAATGCTTCGGGAGTCTCACTCAACCCCCTTTATCTCAGGGGTGAAAAGTCCAGGGCCTTCAAGTAGAGTCTTTCCGGAGGCTTGGCCAATAATTTCCCATCGGATTTGGATTCCCGGGCGACCCTCTCCCATTCCTTGTCCTGAGCAAAGGCTTGCCAGTTAAGATCGGCCTGTTTGCGGTCGGCGTGGTGGATCAGGTACACCAGGGTGTCCTTTCTGTCCGGTTGGTCAAAGGGTGTCCAGTATCTTAGGTTTTTGATTCCATGCTTATTGAACAGGCGGGTCGTGTGTTTGCTGAACCGATTATTAAGAGTGTTCAGTTTTCCTGGATTCGCGACGTAGGTACGCAATTCGAAGATTCCACCAGCCTTTGCGATATTGTTGCGTACGCGGGCTGAATAATCGTTGGAAGTCAGAAAGAAATTGGTGGGCTTCTCTGAGAGCAGTCCCTGGAATTCGGGCTTGTCCATGACTTTTTCCCATTCCTTGTCGTTTAAGAAATTAGTCCAGTTACGGTAGGCTTCGTAGCGCGACGGATGTTCAAGCAAGTAGACGAAGCGTCGCTTGTTTTTGGCCGATCCCTCGGTCGGTATCCAGTAGCCCAGAGACTTCAATCCATGCTTCTTGAAAATTCGGTCGGTGTTTTCGCGGAAGCGTTTGATCAGGTGTTGAAACCGGCCCTCGTTTGCATGATAGATTCGTAACTCGTAGAGTGGCCCTTCAAGTAACCGGGGTACACGTTTTGGGGAATTGGAAGAAGGTTTTGCGTCCAATCCTTTTGTCTTTCCCAAAGCCACTTCGATCGGGGCGTGAAAGATCCAAGCCATGTCGTCCGAGATTTTTCTGCTCGAATCATGTCCCCCGATGAATATGCCCTTGTCCTCAAAGGGAGACTGACAAAACGTTCGGGGAGAAACCAGAATTGCCTTCCCGTCCTTGTAGGCGTTGTTTACTTCCAAAACCTTGTAGGTCAGGTCGGGGTAGCGGATGGCATACAGAGCCCCGCCGTAAAGGGCGCTACCTTTCCATTTCAAGTGATGCTTGCCACGGATGTTTCCTTGAAACCCAATGAGGTGAACGGTTTTCCCCGATTCCGGATCAACGAATGGATAGGCCATATTATGAGCACCCAAGGTGTAGGAGACTTCCACTCCGAGTTTATCCTTCATGAGCTCCATGATCATTGCCTCGTCGTGAAGCGAGTATCCTCCTTGACCGTCCGGATCCAGGCGTTTGATTTGGCTTTTCGAACGGTCGCCCGGGGCCCACAGGAAAAGGAGAGAATGTCCCTTGCCATCTGGGTTCTCAATGGTGGTCAGTCCTCTGATGCCTCCAACGTCTGTATCGGTGTCCTCGTTCAAGTCGATGATCTTCTCGTAGCTGGCTCGAACCCCATCCTTTCTCCGGAAGATCGTCCCTCCCTCCGAAAACATGAGTGAGTCATTGGCTTGAACGATACCGAGTGGTCGGGTATGGAATGAACCACCTTCCGGGAAAGGAAATTCCAGATGCTGACTCCATCTGATCTTGCCCGGGATCGTGGCATCGTAGACCCCCGATACGATGCCTGGATTTCCAAGTGACAAAAATATGCGCTCGATGCCGGTTTTCCGATCTTGATACACCTCCATGTCTCTTGGTACCCAGCGTATGCCGCCAACGCTCGAACCATGGCGGATCAAGGTATGGACCCAAGTTTTCTTCTTGTCGTCACGCGTCCAGGAAGACACTGCGCCTCCACGCTCGAAGTTTGCCCCAGCCGCCATGACTAAAAGATTTTCAGGATTCGCGAGTGGTTTGCCCGAAGCGTCCCGAGTAAAGGTAACGGACTTGAGGATGTTGCCTTTCATGTAGGCCAAGCCACGGTCGTTTGATCGGCCCATGTCCAGGTCGACTTGCCATTTCGCATCGATTGAATCGAGGCGTAGAACTTGAGCCGATTGCTTTTGTCCGTCGGGAGGAATCACCCAGCGCGCATCGACCCAAAACCCATTTGATGCGTAGAGTTTACTTTTGTGGGAAACGATATGCATGATTTCCGATCCGCCCGCATAACTTCCTTTCAGGTCTTCGTATCCGGCATCGTAGCTCTGCGTCCAGCGAACTTGGGAGATCTGCTCAGCTCCGTTTGCCCAAAGGGAGCAGAGAAGGATGAGGAGAACAAATGAACAAAGAGGGTAGGGCATGCGAGAGAGATGCGGTGAAGTTCGGTAATCAGCGGATAGCCGAATAATCAGTAGGCTTCATGTAAGTAGCTGCCGGAGGCTTGGCCAATCGTCCGACCCCGGAGGCTTTGGCCGCTTTTTTCCATTCCGGATCAGCGAGGAAACCCTTCCATGATTTCTTGGCCGCGTCCCGGTTCTCGTGCTTGATGACGTAAATGAGGGTGTCCTTGGAATCCGGTTCGTCCGTCGGGTGCCAGTAAGATACGGACTTCATTCCGTGCTTCTCGAAAATCCGGATCGTATGATCTCTGAACCGGGCATCCAGCTTCCTGAGCTTTCCCTCGGCCGCTTTATAGATGCGTAATTCGAACACGTCGTCTTTTTCAGCCTTTCCGTTTTTCCAAGATGGAGAGTACTTGGTCTCGTTCATGTATACGGAGTCGGGGCGTTGGGCCAGAATTTTTCCATCCACTTGTGACTCTCGAGCCACTTTCTTCCACGCAGGATCTGAACCGAATGCCTTCCATGATGCTTTGGCTGCATCTCTGCTTTCGTGCTTGATCACGTAGATCAAAGTGTTCTTCGAACTTTCCCCGTCGGTCGGCACCCAGTAGCCAATCGATTCGATGCCGTGCTTTTTGAACAAGCCCACGGTGTGATCGCGAAAGCGTGCATTAAGGTTGTCAAGTTTGTCGGGGTTGGTGACGTAAGTCCGCAGTTCGTAAACTGTGGCGAAGACGACCTGTCCCAAAAGGCAGGACAAGAGCAAGAAGGTAGCTTTTTTCATGGCGTGAATCATTTGCTTTGATGAATAGGGTAAGATGCTTGGATCATTCATGTCTTGTCGGCAAAAGATTTCAATGATCAAAGCAGATGAAACCAAAATATGTTACCACCACCTCAGCAATTCCTTGGATCATCCGTCCAGGGATTCATTGATAGAAAAAGCTATTGTCCGCGAGCTGGATTCTCGAACCAGATGACTCCCCAACCCCCGTTTTCCTCGGTGGTGGCGATATCCAAGTCCCCGTCGCCGTCCAGATCTACGAGAAAGGCATTGTCCATCTTCTTGCGTGTCTCGGGGGCGGGCATCCTCATTAAGGTGTTTTTCCACTTCCTTTTTCCAACTCGGGTCAAATACCACAATTGGGCTTCATACTCGGGAATGATGACGATCTCGGGATAAGACGGATCCCCATTCATCTCGAAGATGGCTACTCCCTTGGGCTTGGGCTTAACCCTAACGCTGGAAGGTTGCGCGGGTATATCGACCTCGACCCTTTCATATTGCGGAGGACCCTGTTCGTTTTTGCGCAGGAATATGCGAATCTTTTCGGCTGCCTTAACCAAGTCAGGAAGCCCATCCCCGTTCACGTCTCCATAGGTCGCGAACATGCCACTTGGGTGAGGGTCGATGACACGTACCGGCCAACGGCTTTTGATTTTTTCAGTCCCTGGGTTTTGGTAATAAAACAGGCCTTGCCTTCTACGCTCTTGAACAAGAAAGTCGTTATCCCCGTCTCCATCCATATCGGTTGCAAAACAACTCATTGGCCAAATTGCATCCCCCAGTTCATACCGATTCCAATTGGCTGCGTCCTGCTTGTTCGAGGGGGGTTGCTTATACCAAGCCTTCGCTCCGACAACCAGGTCATTCAGTCCGTCCCCGTCGACGTCGCAGACTACCGGGTTGCGGGCCTCGTTTTGGAAAAGCGTCATTTTTGTCCAGTCCGCCGGGTTTCTTACGTTCTTTCTTCCCGGGTTGAAGTAGACGTGTCCGCCGTTGGCCACGTAATCGACGTCTCCGTCTTGGTCGAGGTCGCCGATTCCGGAGTCTTCGCATTTGCCGTGCTTTTCCAATTCGATGAAGTCGTTCCAAATCCCTCGGACTTTTTCCTTGCCGGGGTTGAAGTAGAGGCGACTGTATCCTCCCTCCTCGAAATTTACGAAGACGTCGAGATCACCGTCGCCATCCCAATCGTGGTAGTTGAAACCATCCGGGCCGTCATTGTGAGGATCCGGTTGGATGACGTTGACTCGCCACCCGTCCGGGCCTGGTTTACCGACGTGTCTTTTCCATTCCGTTTTCCTGTCGTGTTTCTTTTTTTGACCAATTGCGGGCTCAGGGGAGAAGGCTGCGAGTAGTGCCAAAGTTGTAAAAATCCAGCCAAGGTTTTGCTTAGTCATTTGTGTGATACTTAAAGATTTTTGATTTTGCCCTGCAAATCTCTTTTGCCTCTGATGTTCCACCGGATAAAATGAGACTGAGTCTCAAAAAAGATTCGATTTTTGGATTTTTTCAATTAATGTTAACCCATAGCATAAAAGCTCAACCCGATGTTCCGCTATGTCATCTTATTCTAAACTCTAAAAAACTTACAAGAACAAGACTATGAAATCCCAAGTCCTCATCCCTGTCATTCCAGCAATCTGCATGATGTTTTTTACATCCTTTTCTCACGCTGCCCCCAAGGAATTGAGCAAGCCTGACCTCATTAAGAAGATGCAGAAAGGCGGTCTGGTCCTCTACATACGTCACGCATCTACCGAAACCGATTACGCGGATCAAGTTAAGGCAGACGTCAATGATGGTTCCACACAGCGAGTTCTCAGCGAAAAGGGATGGCACGAAGCCGTACACATCGGGCATGCATTCCGGTTCTACAAAATACCGATTGGAAAAGTTTGGAGCAGTGAATACTTCAGGGCTTGGCAAACTGCATGGCTGGCATTTGGTGAGTATGACAAAAACGCAGCCTTCAACTTCTTGCCTCACGAGGACTTTACCAAGGCCCAAATGGCGGAAATGAAGAAAAAGGTAAGCCCATTCCTCTCAGCCATTCCCTCCAAGGGAAAGAACACCGTCATCGTGGCTCACGACGACCCCTTCGAAGCGGCGACGGGAATCTATCCCGAGCCCATGGGAGTTTGCTACGTACTCGAGCCGAAAGGCAAAGGTAAGTTCGTTATTCTCGGCCAAATCGCCCCAGGCGATTGGAGATGATTGAATAAAAAGGCAAGGCTGCCTGTTACATAACAGGACTGAGTTTCCTTGCTGATGGACAGTTGCCGGTACTTGGATTGTCCACCCGCCGTGTCCTGTATGCCTCGAGTAGAGGAGACTGCAGTCATGATGGAAATCGGCGTGCTCGAGAGCTTACTTCCTTAATTTGAAGAGATCTCCCGTTTTGCGGTGGATCTGGTTTGCTGAATAAAAAACATCGCAAAGCAGTGAAAAAAAACTCAACTTAACATAATTTTAAACTTGTATAAAAAAAGCATGATGGATACAAAATGCAATTATTAATCCTAATTCCCAAATTTTTCATTTCAATTGCCTGAGCTTTCCCGAGGCTTGCCCGGAATGAATGCGAAGGAACCGAAACTCACAATCAAGACCCCCCGTCGACCTTTCCTCACACCCGAAAACCGATAGACCATGACCTCCATAGTTGCTACCTCCGCCGTCTCTTATGAAGACGTAATTAATTCGATCAAAGAAAACATCCCGACTTTGCCGGAAATTCTTGAGGATTTGATCATGAGGCTGTCCGATGTTGATTCGAGCTTGGAAAGCATCCAGGAACTAATTGAAGTTGATCAGGCGATTGCCTACCGAGTTCTCAAGGTTTCCAACAAGGTGGAATTCCTCGAACCGGATGAATCTAGAATCACCTCGGTTCAAGATGCTTTGCACAAAATTGGATTGGAGCATGCCAAGAGAATATCTCTGAACGTTTCCGTTCTCAATTTGATGGAGAGCGTAGAATTTCCTCCCACGTTCAGGTTTTCCGCTCTTTGGCAGCATTGTTTGGGTGTTGCGGTTGCCTCTTCTGTATTGGCGGAAGCCACGGGATACGAAAACCCCGATCAAGCTTATACCTGTGGTTTGATTCACGACATTGGGAAACTGATTAAAATAAAGTACGACCAAGAGGGTTTTTGCGAGGAGGTTGCCTCAGCCCGGAAATCCAATTTGGACCTGCATGAATTCGAACTGATCAATGAATGTCTCATGCACGATAAGCTAGGCAGTCTCATGATGGAGTTTTGGAAAATGCCTCCTGAATTATCGGCTGTCATCCGCTATCATCATGTGGAAAAGAGACCCATGAGAGCAGGTGTCGAGTCCGCTAATTTAAATCACCTGATCGATATCGTATATTTGGCCAATATTTTAACGAATCGGCTGGAAAATGGAAACAGTGGTCATTCGGTTACAAAAGCTCCTTCCTCCTTATTTCTTGAATCCCTCGGAATGGAAGAGCACAACCTCCTTGAGATAGAACACGAGATATTGATGAAGTACGAAGAGAGTGTCTCTTTTCTCGCCAGCATCTAGGTTTTTGATTTTTGAATCCTTTTGGACTTGAGCTAAACCTCAAAAGCGCAGATTCGTTGTTCTAGTCGGAGGATTTCTCCGATTGCCAAGAACTATGAACCATCGCTTTAGAGAACTCTTTCCCCACTTTCCATTTTCATTCCTGTCGCTCTTGATGGGTTCGTGTCTCTTGGGCAAACCTCCAAACATACTCTTCATTGCCATTGATGATCTGAGACCCGAGTTGGGCTGCTACGGGTCGCCGATCGCGAAGTCTCCAGTTTTAGATAAACTTGCCAACCAAGGCATGCTCTTTGATCGAGCGTATTGTCAGCAGTCCATTTGCAGTCCTTCTCGGGCGAGTCTGATGACGGGTGCGCGCCCGTATCAAATTGGAGTGATCGAAAACACGGCTTACTTCCGAGAACTTAACCCTGACATCGTAACCTTGCCCCAGCACTTCATCAAGCATGGGTACGAGGCGGTTTATTGTGGAAAGATTTATCATGGTCGAATGACGGATGATAAGCATTCTTGGAGTCGAAAACCCGCCTACGCTCGTTGTCCGGTGAAGATGAAGAGATTGCCCGGAGGCTATGCCTTGCCCGAGAACCAGAAACTTTGGGCATCGAACAAAGAAAAGATGCTGGCTAAGTATGGCAAGGCAGGCTCGGGAGGGCTTGTTCATGGCCCGGCTTACGAGTCGGCGGACATTCCAGATCATCTTTATTCGGACGGTTATGATACACGGCTTGCGATCGCCACATTGGAGGAACACTTGGAGAAAAAGCCTGAGCAGCCCCTCTTTCTTGCTCTTGGCTTCAAGAAGCCTCACCTCAATTTCGTAGCACCCAAAAAATACTGGGATCTTTATGACCGTGAGAACATCAAGTTGGCTGAACAAACAAGTGAACCAAAGGGAGGAGCAGCTACAGGATTACATGCCTCCTTTGAGCTTCGGACCCGACATGGTATTCCCAAGAAGGGACCTATCGGCCCGGAACTGGCTAAGACCCTGCTGCATGGATATTATGCCTGCGTCAGTTACGTCGATGCCCAAATCGGAAGAATGCTTGAGGCTATTGATAAGGCAGGTATTCGTGACAACACCATAATCATAGTTTGGGGAGACCATGGTTGGCACTTGGGTGAAATGGGAATTTGGGGAAAGGCCACCAATTATGAAATTGCCACTCGCGTACCTTTGATCGTTTGGACATCTAAAATGAAGGCACGGGGGAAGAAAACCAGTGCTTTGGTTGAGCTTGTTGATGTTTATCCAACCTTGTGTGATTTGGCAGGCTTGCCCCCCGCCAAGAACCTCTCTGGCAAAAGCTTTGCTCCACTCCTCGATGAACCGGAACTGAAATGGAAAAATCATGTCGTCAGCCAGTTTCCGAACCCTGCCCTCAGGGAATGGGCTGCAAATCCACTTTCTCCAGGAATGCGCCAAACTTTCTTCGGGCCATTGATCGAGGAGGTGGAAAGAAAAATTATCAAGCAGCAAGGAAAATCTTGGGATCGCGATCTTTTCGAGAACTACCTTATGGGATACTCTCTTCGAACGGACCGCTATCGTCTTGTTACTTGGCTGGATTATCGGAATATCGATGCCCAACCTTTGTATATTGAACTCTATGATCATGCCAGTGATCCACAGGAGACCTTGAATATCGCCAATAAATTTCCCCAGAAAGTACAAGCTTTGTTGAAGCGTTTACGTAAGACTGGAATAGGAAAAGGAGTCAGAAATTAACTTGAAAGACTCTCTCCTATTAGGTTTTTTTATTTGGATTGGTTTTGCGATTTTATCCCATGCCGCGAATCGTCCGAATGTGGTTCTTATTCTGGCCGATGACATGGGGTATTCGGATTTGGGTTGTTATGGGGGTGAAATCAAAACACCTCACCTTGACCGGTTGGCAAGAGATGGAATCAGATATACTCAAGCCTACAACACTTCCAAATGCTGGACTACGCGGATCAGTCTTTTAACGGGGTTGTATCATCACCGCAGTGACCGGGACTTCGGTAATACCGCTCTTGTCGGTGAAATCCTCAAGCCAGCCGGTTACCGAACCTGGTGGTCGGGCAAGCACCATGCGTCTTTCAATCCATACGACCGGGGATTCGATCATTTTTCCGGGTTTTTGGGAGGAGCGATTAATTTTTGGAATCCCGGGGACAAGGCAAGATCGGGTGAGCATGTCCCGGGTTGGGGTGCGGTATACACTTGGGCCTTTGATGACAAATTAGTGAAGCCCTATCTTCCCCCCAAGGATTTTTTTGCGACTGATGCCTTTACCGATTGGAGCCTTGAATGGTTGGAGGAGAAAAAAGGCAGTGTTGATCCCTTCTTTCTTTTCTTGGCATACAACGCGCCGCACTGGCCGCTCCATGCTCATCCCGAGGATATCCTCAAGTACGACGGTTTCTATGACGAAGGATACGAGGCCATCCGCAAGGCCAGGTACTTACGACAGATTGAGATGGGATTGTTCCAAGAAGGCTTAGCGCAACTGAGCGAACCCGAGCACACTCCTTGGTCCGCTCTGGCGGAAAAAGAAAAAAAGAATGAAGCTCTGCGTATGCAGATTCATGCGGCGATGGTGGACAGAATGGATCAAAACATAGGTCGCCTGACCTCCAAGCTTCGTGAAATCGGGCAAATGGAAAACACCTTGATTCTCTTTCTGGTCGACAACGGGGCAAGCCATGAGAAGCCGTCGAGGGGAGTTAAGAACCCAAGTGCGCAATGGGGAAGCGTCGGTTCTTTTGAGGCGATTGGGCAATCTTGGGCGAACGCCACCAACAGTCCTTTGCGCAAATGGAAGGTTCAGGGATTGGAAGGAGGCATCTGCACCCCTATGATCGCTCATTGGCCGGATGGGATCAAGTTGCCCAAAAATTCGATTTCTCGCGAACCTTGTCACCTCATTGATTTCGTGCCTACCTTTATGGAACTTGCCGGTGAAAAGGCGTGGTATCCTAAAAACCTTCCTCCTTTGGACGGCATCAGCCTTACCCCAACTTTTGCCGGCAAAAAGATTGAGCGTGAAAAGCCCATTTTCTTTCAATATGGGGGTTGGCAAGTCCTCCGCGAAGGCTCCTGGAAACTCGTTCAAAAAAAGAAAGACCCTTGGCAGTTGTACGAATTGGGCAAGGATCGTACTGAAACAAGAAACCTTGCTTCCAAGTTTCCCGAACGGGTGCTGCAAATGAAGACACGCTGGGAAGAGTTGGCCCGGGAGGTTGGTCTTACAATGAAACCTCCAAAGAGTAAAAAGAAACCTGGGAAAAACAATTAGCCTGAAATGAGAAGCCTGGAAATCACTTACCCGAGCATTCCTATGAAACAAGTCGTCACTATCCTTGCGTTACTTTCTTTGCTTGGTCCGGTTTGCTTTGGTCAGTCGATTCAACCAACCCACCGAAATTTGCGCTACAGCAAGGAGTTTGACCGCAGTGTGCTGGACTTGTGGACGGTTAAGGGCAAAAGGCCTGCTCCGTTGGTCGTCTACTTCCATGGGGGTGGGTTCAAGACTGGTGACAAGGCCTTCTTTTCCCGTAGTTCCATGCTGCGGAAATATCATCCCCAAGGAGTTGCCTTCGCGAGCGTTAATTATCCCTTCCTCGTTCATGTAGAAAAAGACTACCTCAAGATCATGAATCATTGCGCCGAGGCAATCCGTTTCCTCAAGGAAAATTCCGCGAAGTACAACCTCGACCCAAAGAGAATCTCGGTATCGGGTGGCTCCGCAGGGGCCATCATCACTTGCCATGTAGGGCACGCCCATGATTTGGGAATCCGTTCCCTCTTTCCAATCCAGCAACCCATGGGCACCCCTCTGCTGACCATTCCATACTTACGAAAGGGAGGTCCTCCAATCTTCGTTTACAACCGTTCGAACCGGAAAGATCGAGTACATCACCCCGACAACGCTCTTTTCGTGAAAAAGAAATGCGAATTGCTTGGTGTCGAATGTATTGCTTACGGAGTCAAGGGTTCGGGTCTTCCTGTTTTGCCTGCGGACCAAGACATTCAGGAGTTGGCTATGAAATTTTTCCGGGATTCTTGGAGAAAAAATAACTAGCGAATCCGGTTCAATGGTGTTTTTTAATTTGAGTCTTGGAGAAAGGTATTCTAAATACTTCAAATTTTTACTCTAAAAGCCACAAAAGCATGACAAAAGAGGAAGTTACCTACGAACAGATCGTAGAAGGCCTCCGAGAAAAACTCCCGAGTCTGCCTCAGATTCTTGATGACTTGGTGAAAACTCTGGGAAACCTGAACATAACCTTGGATGAGATAGAAGAACAGATTCGAATAGACCAATCCATTAGTTTGGAGATTCTTAAAGTCGTCAATAAAGGGGAATTTCTCGAAATTGAAGAGAAAAGGATAACTTCCATTAGTGATGCGATCCATAAGCTTGGTTTTGAGAACATCCAAAAGATCATTATGAACGTCATGGTCTTGCCTTTCTTTTCGGACACGAAGTTCCCCCCGTTTTTCAAAGTGGAATCCCTTTGGAAGCACTGCGTAGGCGTGGCTCTTGCTTCTCACGTCATCAGTGACTTTTTGGAGTATGGTGACAACGACCGGGCTTATGCCTGTGGTTTGCTTCACGATATCGGGAAGGTAGCCAAAATTAATTTCGATGCCAAGAGTTTCAGCAAAGAACTCTTGTCCGCGAAGAGAAAAAAGATGACCATTTGCGAAATGGAAATCGTCAGGAAACTTCTGCGGCACGATATTCTCGGTGGCCTCATCGCCAATCAATGGGCAATGCCCAATGAATTATGTCAGACCATTCGTTGGCATCATACTGAATCACGAGAGGATAGAGGCGAACTGGAAGACCCGGAAGTCCATCTCCTCGTGGATATCGTTTGTTTGGCAAACTCGCTCGTCCACAAGATGGAATTCGGAAGCAGTGGTCATTCGTTTCATCGTCCGCCGAGTCAGAAATTTCTGAAGACCATGGGACTCAAAGAAGCGAATTTGGTGGAATTGGAAGAAGCCATTAGGAGTGATTGGGATACCAAGTTTTCGTACTTGGCTATTATTAAATAAGATTCCCCATTCTTTTACTTCAAGGTATGAAGGCGTTGGATTAAAACTTCTTTAAATCTGAATTTTGTATCTTTTTTTATGGTTGTAGTGGTTGAGGCTGGAGTGATTTTTTCTTTAAGTTAAACTTCGGGGAAAGCACTGGACACTCCGGAATGAGTGCCGAAGCCCTCTTTCGATTCGCATGAATACCAAACCCCTAAAACTGTACAATGATTAATCGACGATCCTTTATCAACTGCAGTGCAACTTGTGCCACTTCATTGATCGCCGCTTCCTCCGCTAAAGCAAAAGAGCCCGAGCCCGGCGTATCTTCGGTAAACGGGTATCATTATCGCCGGCCCAAGTTCATGAGCGGTTCCCGCCTCCTTTTTCAAGGTGACTCGATCACCGATATGAAATGGGGAAGGAACCAAAAGGATCGCAATCACTATTTGGGGCATAGTTACGTTTACCTGATAGCGGCCCGATTGGGAGTCGATATGCCGAAAGCTGGATTGGACTTTTACAACCGTGGCATGAGCGGTCACAAAGTCAGTGACCTGAAGGCCCGATGGCAAAAGGATGCGATCGATATGAAACCGGACTTGTTGAGTATCTTGATCGGGATCAATGACGTTGGTCGTTCGGTAACCAAGGACAAGGGTCTGAAGGAATGGGAGGATGACTATCGTTTTATTCTGGATTCGAGCCGGAAGGCGAAAGCCGACCTTAAGCTGGTTTTGCTTGATCCGTTCGTTCTTGCCTCCGGTAGATTGACGGATCAATCGGCATTCAGGGCAAAGCGGGAAATCGTGGACAAGCTTTGCGAAATCGTACTTGGACTGGCGAGAGAATACCAAGCCATTCACATCAAAACGCAGGAAGTTTTTGACGAGGCGGCTACAAAGGTGAGCCCGGAGCATTGGATTTGGGATGGTGTTCACCCTTTGCCTCAGGGGCATGAACTAATTGCAAGGAATTGGTTGCAAGCCGTGAGTGAGGCGACCAATAAAGAAGGATGAACAAATCCATATCGATTCAACCTGTAGGCTCACGCGTTTCCAAATGGGGTGAGGGCCCTGTATTCTGGAAAAATCATTTGCTGTATGTTGATATCGAAGGGCATGTCCTAGTTCGATTGAATCCCGAGACGGGCAGTGAGGATAGTTGGGAGATGGGAGAGCGCATTGGGACGGTGGTTCCGATGAAAACCGGAGGGTTTCTTTGTGCAGGTGATTCGGGAATCTATTCCTTCGATCCAGTATCCGGAGAAAAAACGAATTTGGCGGACCCGGAAGGAGACAAGCGACCCGATAACCGGTTCAACGATGGCAAATGCGACCCCTCAGGGCGCTTTTGGGCGGGCTCAATCAGCACGGTCAAGAAGACAGGCGATGCGAACCTCTACATGCTCGACTTGGAAGGCAACCTTAGCCTTAAAGTACCAGGGGTTACCAATTCAAACGGGATTTGTTGGAATGCGGACGCGACCGAGATGTACTATATCGACACGCCTACCCAAAAGATAGTGGCGTATTCTTTCGACAATGAAAAGGGTGCGCTCGGTGAACCTTCCACGGTCGTCGATACCGGAGAGGCCGATTTTGCCGGTTCGCCGGACGGGATGACCATTGATGCCGAAGGCAAATTATGGGTGGTGATGTGCCATGGAGGAACCGTTCTGCGGATCGATCCTTTGTCTGGAGAGCTCTTGCATCAAATCGACTTTCCCTGCGTGGAAACAACCGCCTGCGCATTTGGTGGTCCGAATTTAGAGCGCCTTTTCGTAACGACCGGTTTGCACAAGACATTGAAAGAACCGGATGCAGGCAAGGTCTTCGTGGTCGATGGTTTGGGTGTCTGCGGCGTTCCTTCTTTTGCCTATGGGAGATGACTCCATCTCCTTCACGTATTTAACTAGCTACCTTGAAAAATGAAACTCTTCTATCTTTTCCTTAATTTATCTTTTTTCTGTTTTCTTAATGCCGGGGAGTTCGCCAGTGACTTCCACAATACCCATGATCGGGTATGGTTGGGGGAGGAATATTGGGCTAATCCGATGGAAGATTGGCGAGTTGAAGATGGCCGTATAGTATGTGTGCGAAACGGTGCAAACCGTAACGTTCACTTGCTCACCCATGGCTTGAGCGCCGCCGACCCGAGGGCATCTTTCGTAGCTTCCGTTCGGATGGGGATTGAGGAGAAAACAAAAAAAGGTTCGGCCGGGTTTATGATCGGGGTGATCGATCAGGAAACCCGGGACCCACGGGCCAGCCTGCTTATGGGGAAGGGACTAGTGGCAGGCGTCCGAACGAACGGCAAATTGTTCATTGGAAACACCGAGTCGGCAAAAGCGCTGTCTTCCCTTCAAGATCTTACTTTGCGTTTGGAAGCCATTCCTTCGAAGTCCAAAGGGTCTCACCGTCTTGTACTCATCGCTTTGGAAGCTGGAACCGAAAAAGAACTGGCCAAACTTTCCTCTTCTGCGCTCAAGAGCGAAACTCTCGCCGGCAACCTAGCTATTGGTTGCAATATTGATCCCCAATCAAATGCCAAGGGAGTGGGAAAGTTAGCGCGATTTTGGTTTTCCGACTGGAAGGTCAAAGGGGGGATGCTCGAAGCTCGTCCCGACCTTGCCTTCGGCCCGATCCTCTATGCCATGCATACTTTGAGTCGAGGAGTGCTCACCCTAACTGTCCAGATGCCACCCTTGGGAAAAAAGGAGGCCCTGTCGGTAAGGCTTGAAGCCAAGGTTGGGTCGGGGAAATGGAAAAAGCAAGCCGTTGCGAAAATCGATCCTTTGTCCAGAACGGCGACTTTTCGAGTCAAGAAATGGGAAGATTCCCGAGACGTTGCCTATCGGGTTGCCTTTGAGGATCGGAAAAAAGATGGCTCAACAACTGAGAGATATTTCGAGGGGGTTATCCGAAAAGATCCGACTGAAAAAAAAGAGGTCGTGGTCGCCGGTTTCACAGGGAACAAAGCCACAGCCTTCCCGAATTCCAAGCTAGTCGAGAACGTCGGGATCGTTAACCCCGATATGCTTTTCTTTTCCGGGGATCAAATCTACGAGGACGTAGGCGGGTACGGGATTCATCGTAGTCCCGTCGACTTGGCGGTGCTCAACTATCTTCGTAAGATTTATCTTTGGGGCTGGGCATTCCGTGATCTCATGCGTGACCGTCCGACCATCGCATTGCCCGACGATCATGACGTTTACCAAGGGAACATTTGGGGTGCTTCCGGTCGAGATTGCGGAGGAATCAAAGGACATTCTCAAGGAGGCTTCGCCATGCACGAGGATTTCGTCAATGCCGTGCAACGTACCCAGACGGACCATCACCCCGCTCCCTTCGATCCGACTCCCGTGGAGCGGGGAATCGGAGTCTACTACGGAGACATGATTTATGGCCGAGTGGGATTTGCGATTCTCGAAGACCGAAAGTTCAAGTCGGGCCCCGAAGGAAAAGTAAACTATTGGAAGGGCCGCCCGGATCACGTGAAGGATCCGGATTTTGATCCTGCTTCCGTGGACAAGGAGGGATTGATTCTCCTGGGCGAGAGGCAGTTGAAGTTCCTTCGACACTTTGCCGAGGACTGGAAGGGGACCGACTTGAAGGTGGCTTTGTCTCAAACGATTTTTTGCAACCTGGCTAATTACCATGGAGGTAACCAACAATACTTGGTTGCGGATTTGGACAGCAATGGTTGGCCTCAGGCAGGGCGCAACCGGGCCTTGACCGAGTTGAGGAGGGGCTTTGTCTTTCACTATGCCGGAGACCAACACTTAGCTTCGATTGTTCACCATGGGGTCGAAAAATGGGGCGATGCCGGGTTCTCTTTTTGCGTACCAAGCATTGCCGCGGGTTACCCCCGTTCCTGGCTTCCGGACCGGGAAGGACTTCCGGTGCGCAACCGACCCGCCCCCGGTTTGGCCAACACGGGAGACTACCAAGATGGACTGGCCAACAAGCTTAGTGTCTTTGCCATAGGCAATCCAGCAGAGGAAAACCGAAAAGGCCGACTCAATACCCTTCATGACAAGGCTTCCGGTTTTGGGATTGCCCGGTTCAATACGAAGACCGGAGCGATAACCATGGAATGTTGGCGTTTACTTTTCGATGCGGCCAACCCCCAACCCAAGGACCAGTTCCCCGGTTGGCCCAAGACCATAAGCTACACCGACAACTACGGTCGCAAGCCGGTCGGCCACTTGCCAAGCATAAAAGTCACGGGGATGAAGAACCCGGTCATCCAAGTCAAGGACTCCAAGGGCAAACTGGTTTATGCTTTGCGGATACGCGGCGATTCCTACCGCCCGCCGGTTTTCGAATCGAGCGGGGATTATGAGGTGAGGGTAGGCGATCCGGATCTCGATTCATGGAAAACCCTTAAGTCTCTCAAGATTGAAAGCGGGGAAAGTCGATCGTCCCAAACTGTCAAGTTCTGATGCCCAGAGGGTTTCGCTTGGCCTCAAAAAGCGTTCGATCGAAAAGTCGCGGATTGACTTACCGGTCAATCGGATAAGGATTCTTAGTTGATGAAAAGGCTGAACCTTAAGTCTTCCTCCCTTCTTCTCGCTGCTATGGCTTGGGGTTTCCTTTCCATAGGCAAAGAGCCGAACATAGTGCTGATCGTTTCCGACGACCAAGGCTATCGAGATCTCGGATGCTTCGGTTCCGATGAGATCAAGACCCCTCACCTTGATCACTTGGCCAAGGGCGGAGTCAAATTGACGAATTTCTATGTTGCCTGGCCCGCTTGCACACCATCACGGGGAGCTCTTCTCTCCGGGCGTTATCCGCAGCGCAACGGGATTTACGACATGATCAGGAACGAGGCTCCGGACTATGGGTACAAATACAAGCTCGGTGAATACGAAGGCACATTTGAGAGAGTCGGAGGTATGGACGAAAGGGAAATTCTCCTGCCCGAGGTTCTGGCCAAGTCGGGCTATGCCTCGGCGATTTTCGGGAAGTGGGACCTTGGCGTTCACAAGCGCTTTCTTCCCCTTTCGCGCGGATTTGATGACTTCTACGGCTTTGCTAACACGGGGATTGATTACTACACCCACGAGCGTTACGGGGTGCCTTCGATGTTTAGAAATTTCAAAACGACGACCAAGGACAAGGGGATCTACTGCACTTCTTTGTTCGAACGGGAAGCTCTTCGCTTCCTTAGGCAGGAAAAGGATCGGCCGTTCTTTCTTTATCTTCCCTTCAATGCGCCACATGGGGCATCCAATTTGGATCCCGTGATCAGGGGCGGAGCTCAGTCACCCGAAAAACACAAGGCTCTCTATCCCGAATTGCAGGCCCGGGTGGGTACCGAGAAACGCACGGTCAGAAGGTATGGATCGAAGACCTACACGGTTCCGAACAAAGCCGCCCGCAGGCTCGAGTTCGTGGGCTCGGTCACCGCGATGGACGAGTCCATTGGGAAGATCCTGAGTTTTTTGGAAAAGCATGAGCTTGCTGAAAATACGATCGTTATCTTCTTGAGCGACAACGGGGGTGGGGGAGCGGCTGACAATTTCCCATTGCGCGGTAACAAAGGACAAATGTTCGAGGGTGGTATTCGCGTTCCTTGCATCGTTCGTTGGCCCGCTATGCTCCCAGCTGGGGAGACTTGCGATGAATTCCTAACCTCACTCGAAGTCTTTCCCACCCTTTGCGAGGCGGTCGAGGCGAAGAAGCCCAAAGGAGTTAAACTCGATGGCTTCGATATGATTCCTGTCCTGCAGGGAAAGAAGAAGTCCAAGAGAATGGAGATGTTCTGGCAGAGGCGTCTGGACAAGGCTGCTAGGGTTGGGCATTGGAAATGGGTGGAGAGTGGAAGGGGGAATGGATTGTTTGATCTTCGAAAAGACTTGTCGGAGAAAAAGGACTTGTCCGCCGAGCGCCCCGAGATCCTGAAAAAACTGAAGGATCGATTCGCAAACTGGAAAAAGGAAATGGCCGATGCCGAGCCGCGAGGGCCGTTCCGAGATTATTAAGTCATGAAAAAGCTACACCTCTCGTTTCTTTTTTTCTGTCTGCTCTTGTCTGTCCCAAGTTTCTTGTACGGGGCTGACCAGCCAATCGAATGGGAAGGCTGGCAACCGTATTTCCCCCGCGAAGAAATAAGCCCGGACTTTTCGGTCCGGAAAAAAGGTGGGCCCGACGGCAAGGGTGGGCTCGTCATTCGTCAGGGTGCGAAGGAGGGATTGTTCGGAGCTTGGAGCAAGACTTTTGAGATCGAGGGCGACGTTCATTACCGGGTGACCGCCTTTGCCAAGGACCGGAAGGTTGATAATGCAAGGGCCAATCGTTACGTGGAGGTGTTCTTTCATGGACCGGATGGCAAGTACGTGGTTGATGACCGCTTGGGTGTTCATACCCGCCCGATGTATCCTTGGGATCAACCCGCGGAAGCGAAGGGATGGACAAAGTTTACCGAAATCTTTCAGGCACCCGCCAAAGCGACTCATGCCACCGTTCGGCTCTTTCTCAGGTGGGAACCAAAAGGTGAAGTGGAATGGGGTAAGGTGTCTTTTGAAAAATCTCCTCCACGCGAGCAGCGCAAGGCAAGGCTCGCAGCGGTGAACTTTCGTCCCAAGGGTGGCAAGTCAACTCTTGATAACTGCCGGATGCTGGAGCCCTTCGTTGAAAAGGCGGCCGCCAAAAAAGCCGACATGGTGGTGTTCGGGGAATGCATCACTACCATGAACAATGGGTTGGATCACGTAACCGGTGCCGAACCGATCCCCGGTCCTTGCACGAAGTACCTCGGCACCCTTTCCGCCAAGCACGATCTTTACTTGGTGACCACTCTTTTCGAGAGAGTGGGGCACCAGGTCTACAACACCGCCGTGATGCTGGGCCCGGATGGATCCCTTGTCGGGACCTACCGCAAGCTTTGTTTGGCTCGCGGGGAATACCGCCGGGGGGTAACCCCTGGCACCGGGTTTCCCGTTTTCGAAACCCGTTTCGGAAAAGTCGGAATGATGATCTGTTTCGACGTCCATATGCCCGAGGTCGCCCGTGGCATCGCCGCCAACGGAGCGGAAGTCATCGCCATGCCGATCATGGGCGGGCATCCTGCCTTGGCGAAGGCCCGGGCTATCGAAAATCAAATCCATCTCGTTACTTCGACCTATAGCCTCAACGACGATTGGATGCAGACGGGGGTATGGGATCGGGCAGGTGACCTTCATGCCCGAGCGACGACCAAGGACGAGGTGGTTATACACGAAGTCGATTTGTCCAAGCAGAATTTCTGGCGGGCCAACGTGGGTGACTTCAGGGGCCGATTGCGTCATGAGCGGCCTCCCTTCGAATTGCCCAAGTAATCCGGCTACTTCTTTTCAAGACACCATTGCACGGCGTTGATAAGAAGCTTGTTGAAGACAGGTTTATTGAAGTCCTCCATGTGACCAAGTGAAGTGTAGAACACTTTGCCTCCGGAAGGCGACCGGTTCGTCCAGGCCAACGGTTCGGAAGGAAATCCCTCGATCGTTCCGCGCAAAAGTGGTACGGACTTGGCAGGCAAGGGTGAATTTCGGTAAAGCGAGGCAGGGGTCTTGAAGGGAAGCTTGAGATTCTTGAGAATGGGATGATTGGGACCGGAAGGGAAACGGTCGACCCGACAGGGTTTCCCCCTGCCGTGATGCCCATCGTAATTCCCTCCCATGATTTTCTTGTCCCATTCGTCCCAAGTCCCGTGACCATCAGGCAGGGATTCCTTACGCAGGGAGAAGGCATGGGAAGCCGTGCGGATTCCTAGGACGGGTTTGCCGTCCGCGACGTGTTTTCGGATCAAGTTCATGGTCTTGTCCGAAAAAGCCCGCCGGCGTACGCTGACGAAGAGTAAGTCGGCGGAGGCGATTGCCCCGGCATTCTTGAGGACGTGACGATTGGCTCCTTCCTCCTCCGCCTTGCAGTACTTGATGATATATTTCCCTCCGAGGTTTTCCTTGGCAAAGACCGGAAGGGTTTCATCGGTTTGGTATTCGCGTTCGGCGATTAGAAAGACGAGGGAGTTTTTTTTGTCTTTCGCGTTGGCGAGGGGAAGAAGTAAAAAAAAGAAAAGGGCTGGGTAGACTTTCATTTGAAAAAACATGAAGTTATCGTAACTCGGCGTCGAGATATAAAAAAGCGGTCTACGGATGTTTTACAAGTTGACCCTCGAAACGAAAGTAATTTGATATATCAAACATAACCCAAATATAAAAACCATCACTTTCCAACTTTGGACTTCAATAACTCCTCGCTTTTGATCATGCTTCTTCCAATATGAACTTTTCCCTTAGGAATAAAGTGGCCCTCGTCACAGGCAGTAGCCGTGGTTTGGGTAGAGGCGTGGCCATGACTCTCGGGAAAGCCGGAGCAAGGGTTGTTCTCAATTACCTCAATGACCGCGAGTCCGCGGAGAAAACTAAAATGGAACTTAGGGGTCAAAACGTGAACGCCATGCTCGTTCGAGCCGATGCTTCCGACCCGGATCAGATAGAGGCCATGGTCGAGGCCGTGGAGGCAAAATTCGGGTCGCTCGACATCCTCGTTCCCAACGCTACCCCCGATCAACCGCAAAAGCCGATCGAAGAATACGATGCCGACTTCTACCGGCAAATGTATGAGTTTTTCGTTCTTAGTCCCTACTACTTGGCGCGGGCTGTTTTGCCTGGTATGAAGGAACGCAAATGCGGACGGATCATCAATATAACAAGCGAAGTCTTCCATTGCAGTGTGCCCGAATTCAGCGCCTACGTTGCGGCCAAGGGTGGGCAAATCGGATGGAGCCGGAGCATGGCCAGTGAATTGGCTCCCTTTGGCATTACGGTGAACACGGTAGCCCCGGGATGGATCCCCACTGAGCGTCATCAGAACGATCCTCCTGAGGCGAAGGATGCGTATCTCGAAACGATTCCCTTGGGTCGGTGGGGCACCCCCGAAGACGTTGGAAACGCCGTTGCGTATTTTTCTTCCGACGAAGCCTCTTTCGTTACCGGCCAAACTTTGTGCGTGAACGGTGGACGTACTCCGTGGTAGTGTTCTTTTTTAACTCAATCAAAACCAGTCGAATTCAAATACAATGATGACTACAAAGCTTCAAAAAACTGCCCCTCTTGCGACCTTTTGGGTCGGCACCCTTCTTCTATCCTTCTTCTTTGGATGCGGTGGAAAAAACAATGGAGATGATCCCTCCGCGGTTATCGAGGGAAATGGTTTCGTCATCCTCGGTACCTTGACTGACCAGTTCGACCGAGCCAAGGGGAAGGCGAATGTTGAGGACACCTTGTCTCGTCACCCCGACATCGATTGCATGGTCGGTCTTTTCGAGTACAACCCTCCCCTCATTCTCGAAGCCCTTGAACAGGCGGACAAAATCGGTTCCGTGAAGGTTGTCGCTTTTGATGAAAACGATCGTACGCTCAAGGGTATTCAGGACGGACACGTAGTGGGAACAATTGCTCAGGACCCTTACATGTACGGTTACAAATCGATGGAGTATCTTGCTGGGCTTCACAAAGGAGAAGCTCCGGCCAAGCTTGCTTACGTGACCAATGGCGTCGCCCCCTTTTGGACCATTGCCGAAAAAGGCGCGCTTCAGGCACAGGCCGATTTGAGCGTAAGCGTCGACGTGGTTATGCCCTCGGGGGGAATCACCGACCAAAAGGACAAGATCGAAGACTTGATTACCCGCAAAGTGGATGGCATAGCGGTGAGCCCGATTGATGCCGCCAATCAAACCGAACTGTTGAACAAGGCTGCCGAAAGAACCAACCTCGTTACCCATGATTCGGATGCTCCTGATTCCAATCGATTGTGTTACATAGGAATGGATAACTATGAAGCGGGGCTCATGTGCGCGGAGTTGGTCAAGAAAGCTCTTCCCGAAGGTGGGAAAGTAATGATTTTCGTTGGTCGCATGGAACAGGATAACGCCAAGCACCGCAGGCAGGGTTTGATTGATGGTTTAATCGGAAAGAAACGCGAAGAGGGTGGAGTGGACCTGCCCGAGGACAAGTTCCTTCACGTTCCTGCTCAAACGATCGAAAAAGGCAACGTCGACGAATTTTGGAGTACTCTGAACAAAAGGCTGGGCAAGGAGTGACCCTGGTCTTTTCGTCGATTACCATACAATGAGCGAATCCCCCTCGGAAAACCCTGCCCTTTTGGAGGTCCGGGGTATCGGCAAGACCTTTCCGGGAGTTCGGGCATTGGGGGGGGTGAATCTCTCCTTGGAGAAAAGTCAGGTACTTTCTTTGATCGGAGAAAATGGAGCCGGTAAAAGCACCTTGATGAAAATTCTCGCCGGCGTGCAACCCCCGGACGAAGGTGAGATTCTGCTTGATGGGAAGCCTGTTGAAATCGAATCGACTCGTGATGCCTTGGACCTGGGAATTTCGTTGATCCACCAAGAGCTGAACTTGGCGACCAACTTAAGTGTCGCTGCGAACGTGTTTTTGGGAAGAGAACCGTTACGTGGTGGATTCATAGACGAGTCGAAAATAAAGCAGGAATCCGCGAGGTTTCTCGAGATGGTGGGTCTCGACGTTCACCCTGATACTTTGGTTGGAAATCTGACTATAGGCAGGCAGCAGATGGTTGAGATTGCCAAAGCCCTATCGGTCAATTCGCGTATTCTGATCATGGACGAACCTACCTCGAGTCTGTCTCAGGCAGAGACGAAGAATCTTTTCATCGTGATCAAGGACTTGAGGGACAGGGGTGTCAGCGTGATTTACATTTCCCACCGATTGGGTGAGGTCAAGGAGCTTTCGGATCACGTCACTGTTTTGCGGGATGGTGAAAATGCGGGCGAACTTGGGCGTGAAGAGGTGAACCATGAAGCCATGGTTCGACTCATGGTCGGTCGCGATCTATCGGAGTACTACGAACGCAAGGATCGTCCCAAAGGCGATCTTGCTCTGAAAGTCAATAAGCTGAGAACACCGGTGCATCCTAAGCACGAGCTGAGTTTCTCCGTCGCGTCCGGAGAAATCGTGGCGGTTGCCGGTCTCGTCGGGGCAGGCCGTACGGAAATGTTGGAGACGCTCTTCGGCGTCACTCCTGCATTGGAAGGGACCATTGAAGTCTCAGGTTCCGAAATTACAATTGATTCGCCTATCTCGGCCATAGAAGCGGGGATTGCATTGGCCCCCGAAGACCGGAAGCAGCAAGGGTTGGTAATAGACATGACGGTTCGTGAAAACCTCAGTCTGGCCGCTCTGAAAAGAGATCAAAAACAAGCCGGCTTTCTTGACATTTCTAAAGAGCAGGAAATTTCCGATGAAATGATTAAGGCCATGCGTGTAAAAACGCCCAATGAAGATCAAGTCATCCGTTTTCTTTCGGGAGGAAACCAGCAGAAGGTCGTACTCGGAAAATGGTTGGCCATGAAACCCAAGGTTCTACTATTGGACGAACCCACTCGAGGAATAGACGTCGGAGCAAAGAGTGAAATTTACACCTTGATGGAAGAACTCGCTGAATCCGGTGTTGCGATCCTATATGTTTCCAGTGAGATGGAGGAAGTGCTCGGCATGGCGGACCGAGCCTTGGTCATGCACGAAGGGCGAATCACCGGTGAACTTTCCCGCGACGAACTTTCGGAGGAATCCGTCATGCGCTTGGCAACCGGAGCACCCGGAGACGACCAAGCCGCTTAAACTATTTTGATCATATGAAAAAAATACTCGGTATCTTGTCCCTCCTTGTCTTCGTCTTCGTAGCCACGTCCTTTCTCAGTGACGTGTTTCTGGATTCCTACAACTTGGAGAACCTGCTTCGAAGAACGGCCCTTTTTGGGATCATAAGCATTGGGGTTGCTTTCGTCATCATAACCGGCGGAATCGATCTTTCCATCGGATCGGTGGTTTGCCTCGTTGGTTGCGCTCTTCCTTGGATGCTTACCGAGCAGGGGGTTTCGGTTCCCGTCGCCTTGGCCGTCATTATCGCATTTTCCCTTGCCGTCGGATTCATCCACGGAATTCTCATTACCAAGGTCAAGTTACAACCTTTCGTTGTTACCCTCTGCGGACTCCTTCTTTACCGAGGGATCACCCGCGGGTTTACAGGCGATCAATCTCAAGGTTTCGGGACCGATTACAAGGGGCTTCGTGAGTTGGCAACCGGAGAGGTTCCGATCTTTGGTTTCGATCTTCCCATGCCCTGCATTTTCCTCTTGGTTGTTGCCGTTCTTGCCGGAATCTTTCTCAACAAGACAATCTACGGCAGGTATTTGTTGGCCCTTGGAAATAACGAGGAGGCGGCCCGTTTCAGCGGTATCAACGTGGATCGAATGGTTATTCTTGCTTACGTGATTTGCGCTCTTTGCTCTGGTTTGGGAGGACTCCTTTTCGTCCTCGACGTCAATTCCGCTCAGCCCGTTGATTTTGGTAACTTTTACGAACTCTATGCCATTGCCGCGGCCGTTCTCGGAGGGTGTAGTCTTCGAGGGGGAGTCGGAACGATTATAGGGGTAGTAATAGGCACTGCCCTTATGCAGGTTTTGCGTAACATGATCGTATTGGTCGACTGGATTCCCACTCATATCGAATACGCGATTATTGGAGCGGTTATCCTTGCCGGAGTAGTGGCGGACGAGTTGCTCAAGAAGGCGGTTGCCCGCCGACAGGCATCCCAGTCATAGGCCGAAAATCCTTGGCGATTTCCTTGCCTTGCGCCATCTTGATATGCCTTTGCATTGACCCTGAATTACCATGATTTCCCCCCATAAAGATTCCTTTCCCTTGAGTCCAATCAATGAGTTTCTTGTTTCGAATGATCTTCGAATCAGCGACAACCCATGCGTCAGTCAGGATTTTTGCCTCGATTGGAATGCCTTCGTTCAAGCGATCGAGCAAGGAGGTGTTGTCGAGGAGTTTTCCGAAAGCGCTTTCGTAACCGAGCATGGGAACTGGGTGCTGGTGGAGAACGAGCAAGGAGATCACGCCTGGTGCCTGAGTTCCGAGCAAGGCTCGGTGCAGACAGACGTTTTGGCAAATGGGGTGGAGTTGTCGGGAATCGCTTTTTTCCCCGCCAGTTTCGAGAACCTGATCGGGCTCAAGAATCTGCTGCAGGAAAGGGATGAAAAAAACACCGCCTTTCCGACTGCCGGAGGAGATCTCGGGAAATCGACCCTTGGGATCGGAGCACGGTTCACGACCTTGCATTGGGACGGAGTGGACTGGGCCATGAGCCGGCTGGGCAAAGGACTTACGGCCAACCAGAACAGCATACCCAGAGAGCTGGTCTATGACGTCGACGAGATGCTTGCCGACAATTTGGATTCCGTACCCTTTCCCTTCATCGGATGCGACGTCCCCGAAGGACATCAAGGCCAGAGCGTGGAGGGGATGACGCATGGTTGCGTATTGACCAAGTTCAAAAATGGTTTTCACAAGCTTGGGATCCCCTGGAGTTTTAATGCCGATCACCAGCCAATCGGCGGCAAGTTCGACGTGCGTGAGGATCAATTGGTCGCCGGTTGCATGTTCGCCAGTTACATCACCTTCGACCTCTCTCCAGAGTTGGCCATCACCGAAGTCCCCGAGGATTCCGATGCCAAAGCCTCGTTCGTGCGGGATGAAATACCAACGGACTTGGTCGAGGCCACCCGCAAGCGGGTCGAGCAAGCGGGTTTGACGCCTACCGAAGACGAATTCAACGGTTTGCTTGCCTATGTTTGGCCCGCGATGAAGAAAATGAAGGTTCGTGACGAAAAATACCGGGCCATCCGGGAGAAAAATTTCACAACCAAGTTAGGTTGCGAATACCTGCGTGAATTGTCGATCGACGAGCTTCCCGGATTGACCACTCCTGAAACGACGGCCGTCATGCTTGCTTTGTCCTTTGAGATGGGAATGGACGTACATTTCGTGGCGCCTGCTTTTGGTTTCCAGAAGAACATTCCTTACCCCGACAATGATCAACTACGTAAGATGGTAGAGCCGATCTGGTCGGTATGCCGGTCCTTTGGTGTTTCCATTGGTTTCCACTCGGGATCCGGAAAGTCGGCCGAGAATTATCAGGTCGTGGGCGAAGTGACCGGAAGCAATCTGGAAATCAAGACCAGTGGCCGCTACACTTACGAAATGGGGGTCGCCTTGTCCCGCTCCAAGAATCCGCAGGATCAGGCTCTTTGGAAAGACTGGTATGCCTTTACGGTCGAACTGGCTACCAAAGGATGTTTTGCGGAGGATAAAACGGAAAGAAACATGGCCCGCGAGTTCGTTCGGTTGACCATTGGCGACCAGGCGGACGAGGCCTTCGCCAGCGAGTCTGCTTGCCGTGCTATTTTGGGAAGCCTGGAACCCAGTCCCGAACATTTCTTTTGGTTCGAATATAATTTTCTATTCGTTTTGGCGGCGGACGGCAGTTCCGAGAAAGAATCATTGGGGGATCACTCGTCGGCCGGCTATCGCCAACGCAGTCGCTTTTACTCAATCAGTGACGAAGGTCGCCTTCTTTACGCTCAACGAGTAGCCGAGTATATTTTGTTCCTGGCCGAGACCACCGGAATCTCGGCCTCCGAGACATGCGACCGTGCAAGGCAAGAACTGAAATCCTTTTCAGAATTCGATGATTTCCTGAAGAGTATCTCCGGTAATTAACCTATCTTTCCCTGTCGCGATCGGTGTGCCCGAGATCTTTTTCCGGATCCACGATATCTCGTATCTTTTGCTTGAGAACCTTAATGTCGGGAAATCCTCCGTCTCTTTTTCTGCACCAAATCATCTTGTCTGCGCAGGTGATTCTGAACTGTCCAGGTTCCGTCCGACATGGGCGTAAGCAGACCTCGTCGATTTCCGATTCGAAGGTTGAGAGGATTTCCTGAGCCATCCATGAGGACCTCAGAAGCCACCGGCATCCAGGGCAATATTCGATGACGATGCTCGCAATCAATGGTTTGTGAGATGATTTCATTCGATCAAGTTAGGTGGGTTTTCTATCCAGTCTTCTTTGTTTGACGAAATTTTCGGGCGATACGCCGTATACCGATTTGAAGGTTTTGGAGAAGTGGAAGGGATTTTCGAAACCAAGCTCGAATGCGATGTTTTTGACCAAGTTATCGGTGGTGAGAAGGAGCGAGGCTGCGTGACCCATTTTCAATCTGATGAGGGATTTGTAAGGGGTGTCTTTGTGAAACCTTCGAAAAATTCTCGATAAATAAGCCGCGTCCAAGTTTACTTGGTTTGCCAATTCCTCAATTGATTTGAGCGAAAAGTAATTTTTTCTCATGAACTGAAGGGCTCGATCATAAGTGTTCCAGGCAAGAGAGCCACTGTGGATGAAGTGATTGGCTTTTTTCGCACAACTTCAAAACCAGGGCTTTTGCCAGAGAATTGCCAATGGAAGAGGCGTATTCGGAGTCTAGGTTCGCATTGCTTAGAATCAATTCGAATAGTTCCATGACCTCGCCAATCGAGCTTATCTTAAAAAAACCGGCTCGCCCTGAATGAACAAGGTGAAAAGGTTGCCGGGAAGAATGGTGGGCGCAGACGAGAAAATATTTCAGCATGGTTTTTTTTCTCGAGTTCCGTATTCTATGGGGTACTCCTCTTGAGTAACTAAAAACGGAACCAGACTTTACCTCTTGAAACTTCTCCCCAAGCTGAACTTTTCCTTCCCCCTCCAAAACGAATTCGAAGGTTGTGAAGTCCATGTCTTTCGGTTGGTTGGGATTCCGAGGAAAGGTTTTGCGATCAACCAGAAATTCCGGCAAACAGCGTTCGCACCCAACACTCACCACATTCAACTCTTCGTCGGTTCCCTTGGGAATTCCGATCAAAATTTGCCTGGCATCAGTTACTTGCTTTGAAAAATAATTCTCTTTGGGTTGCACGAGCTCGCTTTGAAAAGTCAAAAATAGATATGCGATAGTCAAGGATATCCATTCGTAATTCAGCTAGGCTTGTATATATTGTTGTATTGTTTGTTATTTACCACGCCTATTGCCTCTCCTAGACACGATGTGTTCTTCTGCATTCAATTTTTTCAATCTGCCCTCGCATCCAAGCGAGCTTTCCTTTATCCGAAATAAATTCAATTTTCGGAGCCCATGCGGTTGACACTTGGAAATTATACGGAAACATCTACCGAATATGTTTTGTAATGTGAAAAAGTTCCGTTTCGTAGGGCTGGCGACTTTTTTTTCGTCATTTTTCGTTCTCGCTTTGAATGGCGAGGAACAGGCTTTTTTCGAAAGCAAAATAAGACCGGTCTTGGCTCAAAAGTGCTATGAGTGCCACAGTGCTCAGGCAAATAAGACTAAAGGCGGTCTGAGGCTCGATCACATAAGCCTGATCAAGAAGGGGGGAGACACCGGTTCGGCCATCGAGTCCATCGATGGGCTCGAGCCATTGCTCTTGGAGGTTTTGAGCCATGAGAATCCTGACTTGGAAATGCCTCCCAAGGAAAAATTGCCGGTTTCGGTGATCGATGACTTCAAACGCTGGATCGAGGATGGAGCCTATTGGCCCGAAGAACCGATTCCTGTTCTTGGAAGTTCCGTGAGCCGATCCTCCTTTAATTTGGAAAAAAGAAGGAATGAGCATTGGTGCTGGCAGCCAATCGTCAAGCCTCCTCCGCCATCCGTTGCAAACATAGAGCGCGTTCGCAAACCCTTGGACGCTTTTGTGCAGAACAACCTTGCGGGAAAAGGAATTTTACCTTCTCTGCCCGCTGACCGGAGAACATGGATGAGGCGGGTCTATTTTGACCTGATTGGTTTACCTCCGAGTCCGGTTGAGATACTTGCCTTTTTGGACGATTCTGGTCCCGACGCCTTCAACAAGGTCGTGGACAAACTTTTGGCCAGCCCCCATTTTGGTGAAAAGTGGGCTCGTCACTGGATGGATCTGGTCCGTTACGCCGAGACTTGTGGGCATGAGTTCGATTACCCCCTTGAGCATCCTCATGAATACCGCGACTACTTGATCCGGGCATTTAATGATGATCTGCCTTACGACCAACTTTTGATCGAGCACGTCGCTGGCGATCTGCTTACCAAACCAAGGCTCAACGCGGAGAAGAAATTCAACGAATCAATCATTGGGACGGGCTTTTGGTTCTTTCACGAGGCCGTTCATGCTCCCACCGACCCCAAACAGGATAATGCCGACCGTATTGAGAACCAATTGGATGTTTTCGGGAAGACCTTTCTAGGGCTTACCATTGGTTGCGCCCGTTGCCACGATCATAAATTCGACGCGATTTCCGATAAGGACTACTACTCCTTGGCTGCCTACATGCAAGGAAGTACGCGTCAGGAATATCCTCTTGATATTGATCAAAAGCACGAAGAGGCCACGCGGGAGATTTCCAAGTCGGCACGAAAACTTCTGAGTGATTTGCGATCGGATGCTCCTCTCGGATTGGGCGCTTTCAAGCCGAGCGATTATCTCAAGTCTGCGAATGAACTTCTTTCCGGGGGAGGAAAGACGCCATCCACCTTGCCCGGTTCCAAAGAAGTCGAGTCCCTTGCCGCAGATAGGGGTTTGAATCCCGAGGTCTTGTTGGAATGGTGCCGAAACCTTTCCGGTAAGGCCAAGCTTGGGGAGTGGAACCGAAAATTCACCAAGGAATCCAAAGAGTGGAAGGACCGAATCGATCAGAACCTGAAATTCGTTGAGAACACGCGTGAATTGGCCCTTTTTTCTAGCCCCTCCTTACCCGATGGCTGGAAGGTAAGCGGCCATTCCTTTCCTGAGGTAAAAACGGAATTTCTTTCCCCAAAACCATTTTTTTTCATCTCTTCCCCCGACCGGTTTGGGGCCACCGTCTTGCCCAACCGTTTTTCCGGCAACCTAAGGTCACCCCTCTATGTTTTGGAGGAGGACCGTATTTACCTGAGGCTGAAGGCGGAAAAGGTTTTCGTGCGGTTGGTCTTGGATAACTTTCACATGGCCAAGTTCAACTCGCTTCTATTCCGGGGTACCTTGCACAAGAATGTATCGACCAAGGGGCAATTGAGTTGGCTTTCGATAAGTGGACTCAACAAGTACAAGGGGCACAAGGGATACCTTGAGATTACGGGCAAGGGGAATTCTTTTGTCGAAATCGAGCAGGTCAGGACTGGAAGCATAGGTGCTCCCGGCCCCAATGAGTTCCATTCCTTGAGGGCTCTTTTGGCCAAAGGTACGGGGCCTGAAGATACTCTTGGGTCCAACCTGGACGAGGTCTTTGCCGAATTTTTCACCGGTTTCAAATCCGGAAAGTTTTCTCAGGAGCAAGCTGATCTCCTCAATTGGCTGGAGCAAAAAAAGCTAATCGACTGGGGGGACGGTCTATCCGCGATTGTGGAATTCCGCAAAAAGGCACAAGAGATCGAAAAAGCCCTCCCTCCAGAAAGGTACGCCACCACCATGGGGCGGGGAACTGACTATGATGGTTATGTTTATGTTCGGGGCAGTCACCGAAAAGAGGGAGACAAGGTAACGGGCCGTAGTTTGACGGCTTTGGGTGCCCAAGAAGGGGACAGGCTGGCCTTGGCGAAAAGTCTGGTGGCCAAAGACAATCCTTTGGTCTCCAGGGTCATGGCAAACCGCATATGGCACTACATGTTCGGTCGCGGAATCGTACCGACCACGGATGATTTCGGGCCTATGGGCCAAGTGCCCGACAACCCTGAGCTTCTCGATTGGCTTGCCGGAGATTTTGTGGAAAACGATTGGTCCGTCAAGCGCATGATCCGTGAGATAGCTTTGTCCTACACCTATCGTCAATCGAGCAAGACCAACCCAACCAATTCCCTATCGAAAATCGCTGAACTTGATCCGAACAATGCTGGTCTTTACCGGATGCCCGTTCGGAGGATAACCTCCGAGGCGATCCGTGATTCCCTGCTCGCTCACTCCGGGAGGTTGGATCGCAAAATGTTCGGCCCATCGATTGCGGTTCACCGCACCGCCTTCATGACGGGTCGTGGAGGGCGGGGTAGTGGTCCTTCGGACGGTGGCGGAAGACGGAGCATTTATGGTTCGGTTTACCGTAATTTCCTTTCCCCTTTCATGTTGGCTTTCGACCAACCGGCTCCCTTCGGCACCAAAGGAAGAAGAACCGTTTCCAACGTCCCCGCCCAGTCCCTTGCTTTGCTGAACGACCCTTTCGTCGTTGATCAATGCAACCTTTGGGGAAAGAAAATTCATCAACTTAGTGCCAGCAACGAGGAAAAGATATCAAAGATGCACGAGCAAGCTTTCGGTTCTTTGCCTGAGGCTGAAAAAATTGACCGGTTCGTAGCTTTCATGACTCGCCAATCCTCCTTGCGCGGAAAAATGGACGAACAGGTTTGGGGTGATCTGGCTCATGTTTTCGTCAACTCCAAGAATTTCATTTATCTGAAGTAGAATACAAGCCATGCATTGCAAAAATTTCCGTACTAACTCACACCTCAGCAGAAGATCAATGCTTCAGGCTTGCGCCATGGGATTTGGCGGGGTTGCCATGCGAGCAATGGCTAAAGAGAGCTCAAACCACTCTGTGGATCCACTCGCTCCGAAACCATGCCATTTTCCGGCCCGGGCAAAGAACGTCATTTTCCTTTACATGGACGGTGGACCTTCTCACGTGGATACTTTCGACTACAAGCCGGCTTTGGAGAAGTACAACGGGCAGGATCCGAGGAAGGTGATAGGAAAACTTGCCCCCACGCAATTCGACTCAATTGGCAAAGTCCTCAAGAGTCCATGGGAATTCAAGCAAAGAGGGCAGAGTGGAGCCTGGGTATCCGATCTCTTTCCCCACTTGGCCAAAGATGACGTGATTGACGAAATTTCCATGGTCAAGTCCATGACTTCGAACTTTTCGGAGCATACCTCCGCCAACTACTTTTTACATACGGGCAATGGTTTTCAAGGCCGTCCGAGCATGGGTGCCTGGCTTGGATACGGTCTTGGTACGGAGAACCGCAATCTTCCCGGGTTCGTTGTACTCAACGGAGGTCTGATCCCACCGGGGGGCTTGGATTGTTTCGGATCCGGTTTTCTTCCCGCGACTTATCAAGGGTCGGTTTTTCTTCCACGACCGGAGCCGGTAGCCAACATAAACAGGCGCGAGCCTTCCGAGGATTTGCAGAAATCCAAGTTGTCCCTCCTCCGCAATATGGATGAAGAAGCCTTTGCCGAGCTCAATGGTGACCCTCAAGTGGAAGCCGCAATACGCAACTACGAAACGGCCTTCCTCATGCAAAGCGCCGTTCCCGAGCTTATGGACCTGAAGGGCGAGTCCGAAGTCATCAAGAAGGCCTATGGGATGGACTCTTCTTTTAAAAACACTAGAACCTTCGGGCTTCAGTGCCTGACTGCCCGGCGTTTGGTTGAGCGGGGCGTCCGTTTCATCGAGTTGACTTGTCCGGGAGGCAATGGGGACAGATGGGATCAGCATAATAAACTACAGGATGGACACACCAAGAATTGCAAGTCCGTAGACCAGCCGATTGCCGCCCTGATCAGTGACCTTCGTCGCCTGGGTCTTTTGGATTCGACCTTGATCGTCTGGGGAGGCGAATTTGGCAGAACACCTTTTGCCCAAGGCTCCAATGGGCGCGATCACAATCCATTTGGGTTTACCATGTGGTTCGCCGGAGGCGGCATAAAAAAAGGCGTCAGCGTCGGAAGAACCGATGAATTCGGATACAAAGCCGTCGAGAACCGGTATGAAATCCACGACCTCCATGCGACCATGCTTCATTTGCTTGGCATAGACCACACCCAAAGTACTTTCAGGTTTAGTGGTAGAGACATGAGGTTGACGGACGTGCACGGGCACCTGATTAAGGAAATTTTATAATTTATCCTGTTGGTTGAGAGCGCCTCGTTTTTCTGCTTGGTAAGAAAAACCTTTATTTTTTCTGTATTTCGGTGCCATAATGGGATTTTGTCCAAAATCGAGTGCGATGGGCAGAGTATTTACATATGACCCATGAATCCCAACAGCCCAATTCACCTTCCCGCCCAATTTTAGTTCACCGAGCTTCTTCTGAAGTTGTAGATCTAGTGCAAAGAGGTTTTCCGAATCCAATCGATGGATGATTCGCCACAGATAGAGCAATTTGAACCTGAAGTAGTTCAGTCATCCGAGCCCTTGGAGGGGGCTTTCGGTAAATACCTCAGGGAGTTCAGGTTGTTGAACAGTCTACTCCTTTCTTTGCTTTTGGTCGTCTTTCTTTTCGTCTTTTTATGGGGCGTCATTATCTGGGAAGCTCCACCTGGAGACCAAGGGTCGGATTTTTCCGATGCCGGCAAGCAACCCACTTCTACAAAAAAACAGGAGCAAAAAGTCCGTCTGATGCAAAGGCAAAAATCGGCCAAACCCACGCAAACCTTTACCTTCCGAGCTCAAGCGATTTCTGACATTTCCGTACCAGTCGTGGACATTGAGACAAGAGACTTGGATCCGGGAGTAGTATTGAGTCCGATGGGCAATGTGGGCGATGTGAGCGTGAACGTGGACATGTCGGTCCTTGGCAAGGCTTTCTCTTCCAGTTTCATGGGCGTCAAGTCAAAGGCCAACAAGATCATGTTCATCATTGATTATTCGGCTTCCATGAGAGGGCGGGACAAAGTTATGAGGTCCGAACTCAGCAAAGCCATCGAAAAACTCCCGGCAGTGGGATCAGTTGCCGTCATCTTTTTCTCCGGACCTACTTGGGTAGCAGGAGAGGATGCCAATGCGCTCCACAAAAAATGGAAGGGAGACAATAACAAAAATGGATGGAAACCGATTGACGGATACGAACCAAAGCGCCCCAAATGGCTACCCGTCACTCCATCGAACAAGAAGAAGCTCATCAAGGCCGTTCATGATACTCCCCTTACTTTTGGAACGGTATGGAACAATTCATTCGAATGGGCTTTCTACCTTAATCCAAAGCCTGATATCATATATTTTATGACTGATGGTAATTCTAAAAAGGAACTCCAAGGCATGGATATAATCAAGTCCAAGCGCGGCAAGACCAAAATTTATACTATCGGCTACGGCGCTCCAGCTGGTGCGAAGGGTCCACTCGAGGAAATTGCCGCCCTAACCGGGGGGAAGAGCAAATTTGTTGACATGGATGAAATCAAGGCAATGGAGAAGGAAATAGACAAGAACCCACCAAAGAAAAATTAGATTGCCGTCAATCGATCTAGAAATCTTTTCCCTGTCAAAATTTAATTTATAATCGGACTTTGCCTATTGTTCGACAAGCTACCACCCTTTCTATAAAAGCCCCCTACTGGGGAGAGGTCCATCCTCGCTCTTCTCTCCCCCTCAAAAAAAAGACCGTCCTGACGGACGGTCTTTTGTAAATCCTTAAACGATATGGAGTTAGCTCGAAGAATTTTCTTCGGTGCTGTTGCCTTCTCCTTCTTCGCTCGCGCCACCGCCGCAAGAGGCGAAGAGGGCCAACGAAAGGATGCTTAAGATGGTCAGAAAGGTCTTCATGACGTCTGTTTCCTTTTGTTTGGTTTAATATTATTGATTGGGTTGCGTTGACCATGCCAACGGCTTCTTAAAATTGCGAATTCATGGCTTCTGTCAAGGTGAAATCTTGAGTCGGTCTATTAGCGTTGTACTCTAAAAATTGCATTCTCATTGCAAATTCCTTCTCCTTTTAGTTGCTTGTGAGGATGTACTACATTGGATTAGATATAGGAACTTCCTCGGTCAAAGCCCTGCTTGTTTCGGCAGATGGGGAAGTCATGGGCTCCGCAAACCCCGAGTATCCCTTTCAAACGCCCAAGCCCTTGTGGGCGGAAACAGACCCTGAAGTTTGGTGGGAAGCCACCTGCAAAGCCATCCGTTCGTTGCTTGAGGGAGTTAATCCAAGCGAAATAGCAGCCATAGGCTTGACTGGGCAAATGCACGGAATGGTTGCCTTGGACTCCAAGGGCAAGGTATTGCGCCCCTGCATTATGTGGAACGATCAGAGATCCTTTCGGGAATGCGACGAAATAACACAGATGGTTGGCCAAAGTGAAATTCTTCGTATTACGGGCAATCCGGTTTTGGCCGGGTTTACGGCACCCAAGGTTCTTTGGGTCAAGAACAACGAACCGGAAGTCTACTCCTCGATCGATAAGATCGTTTTGCCTAAGGACTACGTTCGCTACAAGTTGAGCTCCGAATTCTTTACGGACGTTTCAGATGCATCCGGCACGTCTCTCTTGGATGTGGGGAACCGCAAGTGGTCCTCGGAAATGCTCGATGCCTTGGGGTGGTCCTCTCAATGGATGCCTGAAGTCACCGAATCGACCGAGGCTTCGGCAAAAATCTCAGAAGAAGCATCCTCCTTAACCGGTTTGCCGGTAGGCACGCCCATCATCGCAGGAGGTGGTGATCAAGCCGCTCAGGCAGTAGGATGCGGAATCGTGAGGGAGGGCATGGTTTCGGCAACACTTGGAACGAGCGGTGTGGTTTTCGCGCAAAGCGACGAATATCGTGTCGAACCAAAAGGAAAGTTACATGCTTTCTGTCATGCCGTGCCGGGTAAATGGCATCTCATGGGAGTAATGCTGTCGGCAGCCGGTTCCTTTCAATGGTACAAAAACCAATTTGGTTCCGGGGAGCAAAACTTAGAGGACAACGGCGGACCGAATGCGTACGATTCCCTGACTACAGCCGCTGAAACCGTGGCACCGGGCTCGGAGGGGCTGGTTTTTTTACCCTACCTTTCGGGGGAACGCACCCCTCATCCTGATCCGCATGCTCGCGGATGCTTCATTGGCTTGAGTGTTCGCCACGAAAAAAGACATCTTACGCGATCCGTGCTTGAGGGCGTATCATTCGGCTTGAAAGATTCTCTCGAGCTTATGAGAAATTTAGGGGTGAATCCCAAAGAAATCGTTCTTTCCGGTGGAGGCACTCGTTCCAATCTTTGGAAGCAAATGCTTGCGGATGTTTTTACCTCGAGGTGTACGATGGTCAATGCGCTGGAAGGGGCTGCCTATGGGGCTTCCGTTCTCTCTGCAGTCGGAAGTGGAGCTTTCGCCTCTGTTGAGGATGCCTGCGACCAATGGATAAAGCAGACCGAAGTCGTCGAGCCGAGTAACGAGAGTTCTTGCTATGATAAATACTACTCGATTTACCGTTCCTTGTACCCTTCCCTGCAGGAAACTTTCCGTGCCCTGTCCGAAGACGCTTCGACTTAAAACGGTTAATTTGAATTTATTGTGAAAAATCCTTACGAATCCTCCCAATTACTAGGCGAGTATCTGCTTTTCCATTACGGATCAAAAGAAGATTTGATGCCTTGGATAAGCGGTCCCTCGAATGGGATAGATTTCCCCTTGAGAACCGTTTCCGAATTAATTGATCCCACTACCTTGGGCATGGGTACGCATGCATTGGATTTGGGTTGCGCGGTGGGACGGTCGACCTTCGAGTTGGCGAGTCATTGCTCGAAAGTCAAGGGTATCGACTATTCGGCTTCTTTTATCGACGCGGCCAATGCACTTGCCGAAAAAGGCGAGCTTCCCTACCAATTTCGAGAGGAAGGTGATTTGTTCAAGGAAGCCGTTGCAGTTGTCCCTTCGAATCAAAGGAGAAAGGTTGAATTCGAGGTCGGTGATGCCTGTTCATTGAATCCGGCCCTCGGTTATTTTGACGTGGTGCATGCCGCCAATTTGCTTTGTCGTCTACCGGATCCCAACCTTTTGTTCAAACGTTTGCCTGAACTTGTCAAACCCGGGGGGCAACTTCTCTTAACCACTCCTTTCACTTGGTTGGAAGAATTTACGCCAAGAAAGAATTGGCTTGGGTCGGGTGATTCGGAGGAAGAGTTAGGTCGTATCTTGAGCCCTGATTTCGAACTTGAGGAAAAAAGAGAAATGCCCTTCGTCATCCGCGAACATAGGAGAAAATTCCAATATTCGGTATCCCTTGGCACGCGTTGGAGGAGACTCCAATCTTGATTCCTTTGACGAACTTTCCTAGTTCTCTTTCTGGATGAACAACCTTAGCGAATTCCTCAGGGATCTTCAGGAAAAGGGCCAACCTTCCGAGACTCTTCCCGTCCACTTGCAGGCTCTCTGGTGGGCCAAAAAAGGAGATTGGGATACGGCTCACGATTTAGCTCAGGATGCGGGGTCGCAACCGGGAGATTGGGTGCATGCATACCTCCACCGAATTGAAGGCGACCTGGGCAATGCAGCTTATTGGTACCGAAGAGCCCGTAAGCCGATCAAGGCGCGAGAAAGCTTGGAAGAGGAATGGGAGGAGTTGGTGTTTTCCTTTTTGGACTGCCTTCAGGAGGGTGGGGAATGATTGATGGAGTACGCTAGGAAGAAGGATTTGTCTTCTGCCGAAATGGAATCCAACGCCTATTTGGCGGAGGAGGATCGTTGGGATTGGTTTACTCCCATCAGTTTACTCGCGCTTTGTGCGATGAGCGTTCTTTTCATCCACTCGGCACAGGCGTACGTCGGTGGAAACCTGTGGAAAATGCAGATTCTATGGTGCATTATTGGATTCTCTTTGTATTTGGCGGTTTCGCTTTTGGATTATCACTTCTGGATGAAGTTCGCTCATGTCTTTTATCTTTTGGCAGTTCTGGCCCTTTGCTTGGTTTTTTTCAATTCCGCAATGTACGGCGCCCGTCGATGGATTGACTTTGGTTTATTCAAGGTTCAACCATCCGAGGTTGCGAAATGGGCCGCCATGGTCCTGGGCGCCAGTATTTTGGCTCGATCTCGAATTGGCGACTTTCGTGATTCGTTCAAGGGAATTTTGAAAATTTCCGCTTGTTTCGGTTTACCAATGTTCTTGATTTTCCTGCAACCCGACTTAGGATCGACTCTGGTCTTTCCACCCATTGCATTTTCACTCTTGTACGTCGCCCGCATACCAACTCGTTTTTTTGTGACCACTTTCCTTGTGTTCGTGGTTATGGTTGGGCTGCTCGGATATGACGTATTTCGCTACTATCAATATAAACTCGAGAATCCGCGTCCCTCCGAAGCCATTGTGGCTTACGAGGATTCGTCTCTCTTACCACTCAAAGACTATCAACGTAAACGCATACTGACCTTTCTTGCCCCGGAAGTCGAAGACCCCGCTGGGGTCGGAGCAAACTGGAATCGCATCCAAGCCCTGATCGCCGTTGCCACTGGTGGAATATCCGGCAAGGGTTTGGGCGGTGGAATGCAGGCAAAGTTAGGTTATCTACCCAAGGCTGTCGCCCACAACGACTTTATCTTCGCGGTTTTGGCTGAGGAATCCGGTTTGCTGGGTTGCTTGCTTGCACTAGGTGCCTTCCTTATCATCATCTTCGGATGCTTGAAGGTTGCAGCCAAGGCATCCGACCGATTTGGAGCCATGCTTGCCGTAGGCGTTTCAGTTTTGCTGATGATGCATGTTTTCATCAACGTCGGCATGACGATCGGAATCACTCCGATCACTGGTTTGCCCCTGCCTTTTCTCAGTTACGGTGGGTCTTTCCTAGTCACTTGCTTCGTTATGCTGGGAATGGTACAGAGCGTTTATCGGCACAGAATGGAATTCAGATGAGCTGCTTCAAATCAGCGTTTTTGATTCTGTCGTCGTATGCGGGTCGTGGATTCTCCACTACCAAGGAAAATGGCCAGAAACACCAAGCGTCGCCCACACTATTCAAAGCGTAGAAGAAATCGTACTTCTTCTCCCTCTCCCGAAGCCGTTTCCACTTCGGAGGATATGTCATCTCCTCCGATTGAGCCTAGGCCCTTTCATATCGACAAGGGGGAACTCAAAGAAGCATCAAAGGCGAGACAAAAGGAAAGGAAAAGACCTATCCGAGAAAGAATAAAAGCTCTTTTCCGCCGCGAACCAAACCAGGACTACAAGGAACTGATCATCAATACGGAGGCTCTTGAGAGAAGAGTAGCCATGATGGAGAATGGAATTCTTCAGGGGTTCGACGTCGAACGACTCGACGAGGATCGAATGGTCGGAGCGATCTTCAAGGGGAAAGTTCAAAACCTCGAAGCCGGTCTCAAAGCTGCCTTTGTCGACATAGGGCAGGATAAAAATGCATTTTTACATTACTGGGATATGCTTCCCGGAGCCAACAATGATCCTACGATCGAGATTGTTCGCGAGAACAAGCGTAAAAACCCCAAGCGTGTCGAAGCAAAATCGGTAAAGGATATTCCCCGTGCCTTTCCGGTCGGTTCGGAGATCGTAGTTCAGATTACGAAGGCCCAAATTGGAAGCAAAGGTCCTCGGACCACCACCAACCTTTCCCTCCCAGGTCGTTTTCTTGTTCTCATGCCCTATTCAGGGCAATGTGGCATTTCGCGTAAGATTGAAGACAAGGCGGAACGGGCTCGGTTAAAACGCATCATCGGCAACCTTCCCTTGCGCGAAGGCATGGGCATAATCATTCGTACGGTAGGCCAAGAAAAACCAGAAAAGTTCTTTGATCGGGATTTGCACATCCTTTTGCAAAAATGGGATGAGATCGAAGCAAAGATGAATTCTCAAAAGAGTCCGGCTTTTCTTTACGAAGAACCCGATTTGATTGGGCTGACTGCAAGGGATTTTCTAACGGACGATATTGATCGCGTACAGGTCGACAAAAAAGATGATTACATTAATTTGATCGAGACCATCCAACGGATCTCTCCCAAGTCAAAATCCAAGGTTACCTTTTTTGACGAGGAGATCCCGATTTTCGAACGCTTTAACGTGGAGCGTCAAATCGAACAAACCTTCATGCGATGCGTACTTTTGCCTTCGGGGGGTGAAATCGTGATGGAGGAAACGGAAGCTCTCGTGTCGATCGACGTCAACACAGGGAGTCACAAAGGAGATCGCAAGGACGGAAAAAACTTCATTCTACAGGCAAACGTTGAAGCGGCAACGGAAGTCGCTCGTCAAATGCGTTTACGAAACTTGGGTGGTTTGGTCATCATCGACTTCATCGACATGAAGAACAAGAGCGACCAGAGAAAAGTTTTCAACAAAATGAAATCGGCGATGTCCGACGACAAAGCCAAGCACAACATTCTTCCGATCTCTCAGCTTGGGATTATGCAGATCACTCGACAACGCCATGACGAAAGCAATTCCAGTGGTGTGTATGAAGCCTGCCCTTACTGCACGGGTCGGGGAATCGTAAAATCACCTCGGGCGGTAAGTATCGAGATCCAACGAAAAGTCACAAATATGGTCAGGCGTTTCAGGATGGAGGAGGGCAAGGAAGATTTGACCCTCAAAGTATATCTGCACCCGAGTGCTCTGAGGAGATTGAGAGGGCCCGATTCAGCTCTTTTGGAACGGTTGGAGAGAAACTACGGTCTTCAGTTGTCTTTCGAAGCGGCCGAGACTTACCATGTAGAGAATTACAAGGTTGTAGACGAATCCACCGGTAAGGAAATTCGTTAATCGATTTGGCATGCGAATACTTGCCGCCTTTGACAAATGCAAGGGTTCCCTTTCGGCCGAGGCCATGTGTGCCTTGGTTCATGAACGAGTAAAAAAGCATTGCCCGGACGTTTCCGTTAGCAGTCTTCCCCAAACCGATGGAGGTGAAGGTTTTGTTTCCATCCTCACACTGGCCAAAGGGGGCGAAACGCGAAGCGTCGAAGTACTTGATTCGCTTGGTCGTAATCGGCTTGTTCAAATTGGTTTTCTTGATATCGAGAACCTGAGAGCAGAGGTGACCGAACTTCTCGGGCTTCCCGAAAAAGGAAAAGTTGCTTTGATCGAGATGGCATCGGTTGTGGGATTGGCGGATTTGAAGAAGGAGGAAAGAAACCCTTGGAAAACATCCACGATTGGGGTAGGGCAATGCCTGCTCAAGTGCAAGGAATATGGTGTTTGCGCATTTTTACTAGGTATTGGCGGGAGTTCGACCAATGATATGGGTTTGGGTGCTCTGAGGTCTTTGGGCGTTCGTTTTTTTGATGAGAACAGGAAAAGCATTGATTTTCCTTCACCCGAAACATGGGGTTCGATTCACTCGGTCGATTCTTCGGACGTCGCGGCCCTTCCTCCACTCAAAATTGCCTGCGACGTGAGAAACCCTCTGCTTGGGGAGAACGGGGCCACTTTTCAATTCGGACCTCAAAAAGGCCTTCGGATTGAAGACAAAGCAAGAATGGAAAAAGAGATGACTGAAATGGCCCATCTCATGGAGCAAAGTTTGCCAGATGCAAAGGGTAGGGGAGGACTGCCGGGAATGGGTGCGGCAGGGGGAATCGGATTCGGCCTTTCCTTGGCCTGCGACGTTTCGCTTACCGGAGGGTTTTCTCTTGTCTCAAAATGGTTTGATCTTGAATCGGCAATCAATCGAAGTGACCTTGTGTTAACCGGAGAAGGACGCTTCGACGAGACCTCACTTCAGGGGAAGGCTCCATGCGAAATTCTACGCAAGGCAACGAAACTCGACAAAAGATGTGTATTGCTAGCCGGATCCGTTCAGGCGGATGCAGCGTCCCGTTTCCAGGAGGAAAATCCCCTTGCTGAAATTCATGCCTTTGGTCGGGAGGAACTATCGTTGGAAGAAAATCTCGCTCGTGCGGAAGAGTTTTTTCTAGGCAAACTTGACGAAGTAATAGGAGATCATTATTCGAATAAAAGGTGAGTGAGGAAACCAACAAGGATCAAAATCAATCTGATCAAGTCGACATGAAAGCCAAATTCAAGCGCATCCGTCGCTTGAAAAAATGGATGCGACCGTTGCCCCGCCGTTCCAATGTCCACCGTTATCCTGTCTTGAAGTGGTTTTCGAAGATAGCTTACAACCGATCTTACCTTTGGTCGTTCAAGGGCAATGCAATCATTTCAGCTCTTTTCTGGGGCATGTGGATTGCCTTCTTGCCCATTGTCGGAATTCAAATGTTGATCGTCTTTTTCGTCGCCCTCGGAGTTCGGGCGAACTTACCCCTGATTGTCGCCTTGCAATGGGTTTCGAATCCTTTCACGTTGGCGCCAATTTATTTTGCCGACTACGAGATCGGGTTGACGCTACTTGAATTGCTTTCAATCGAATATCCCAGGAATGAGATACTGACCGTTGACTACGATTGGGCTGAATTCGAATTATCCCGCATAGGTACACTGTTGGATACTTTTCCACCCATGTTTTTGGGAGGTTCTATATTGGGGATTTCCCTCGGTGTTTTGTCGGTCTTTCTTTACAAAGGATTGGCCAAGCTTTACAAGTCGCCAACCAAGTCAAGCCATTGAATATGAAGTTGAATATCAAATCCGCGCCTTTTTGTCTTATCCAGTTTTCGTTGAGCTTTCTTTGTTTCGGTGCTCTTGGCTTGACGGGTAAACCTTCGATACAACTGGGAGTCGACTACCTGGAAGAGACCGGGTTTGAAATTCTGAAGGGCAAGCGGTGTGGTTTGCTGACCCATCCGGCAGGTAAAAATGGCAGGGGGCAAAGTACGGTCGGTGTTCTCTTCCGCTCAAGAGAGGTGAACCTGGTTTCCTTGTTCGGTCCTGAACACGGTATTTACGGAGACGAGAAGGCCTCGGTTCCGGTGGACGACAAGATAGACGTCCGAACCGGTCTTCCCGTATATTCACTGTACGGTAAATTTCGTAAACCTACCTCCAAGATGCTAGCAGGTTTGGATTGCCTCGTGATTGACCTCCAGGATGTGGGCGTACGCTGTTACACTTACGTCTCTTGCATGAGATACGTCATGGAGGCTTGTTTCGAGTCAGGAGTCGAAGTGGTCGTTCTGGATCGCCCCAATCCTTTGGGTGGACGGAAGGTGGCCGGTCCACCGATGGACGAAAAATGGATGAGTTACGTAGGAGCCTTCCGGATGCCTTTCGTTCATGGTATGACCATTGGGGAAATAGCATTGTGGTCGAAGAAAAGCGAAGGCGTGCTTAAGACCTCCACCGCCTTTCGGAAAAAAGGAAAACTTTCCATCGTTCCCATGATTGGATGGAAAAGAAACATGACTTGGCCGGAAACGGGTTTGGTTTGGCATCCCACTTCCCCCAATATTCCGACTCTCGATTCGGTAGCCGGTTACCCTATGACAGGACTTGGTGCTCAGATGGGCCGCTTCAAGCACGGCATTGGAACCAAGCATCCTTTCCGATTTCTTACCTATGAGGGTAAATCTCCCGAAGAAGTAAAGGGGGCTCTTGAATCCTTTCGTCTTCCCGGACTTTCATACCAAATCAAGACATTGCGCAATTCCTCGGGTAAGGACGTCAGGGGCGTATATTTGGTCGTCAGTGATTGGAGGGCATGGAAACCGACTTCCCTCCCTTTTTACATGATGAAACTTTCAGCTCTTTGGCAGTCCCCCAGTCCCTTTCCTCAGGCCAAGGATTCGCAGGCTGGGCTTTTCAACAAACACGTTGGTTCGAGCTGGTGGTGGGAAGAATTGTTGAGCAAAGGAGGTAAGATCGACCCCGCCCCTTTCTTGGTCGAGTGGGAAAAAGATGCTTCGAGTTTCAGAAGTCGCGTCAGTCCCTACCTTCTTTATTGAACCTAGCGGGCAAAGTCTTCTTGCGACAAAATTCTCAAATGGTGTTTGACCAAGGCTTCTTCAGCCGTGTCGTCATCTTCCATTGCGATAGCCAAGACGGGTTTTTGGTTGGGTTGATAAAGAAAGGGATAGACGTAGTGGATGTTAATTTCAGCATGCAAAAGAGATTGGGTAATGCTTTGAAGAGAATTCTGTCCCTCCAATTCTACGGCCAAAACCTTTCTTTCCGTAAAGCTGATGGAGCGCGACTTGAGTAACCTTGCAGTTTCCTTCGGATAATTAGGTATTAATCGAATAACTGCCGAATCAGTGGTATCGAGGACCGAAATCGCCATTACGTGAATGTCTTCCGTCAAGAGCATCTCTATGAAGTCGTTGAGCCACCCGACTTTGTTTTCCGCATAAATAACGAATTGTCTGATAGTCTCTCTTCCGGGGTTGCGAAGAGTGGAGATCGGATTATCGGGTTCAGTCAATTGAGGTGGTGCTAAGTGTTTGAATAACGGTTGAGATAATCAACCGATGGGGTTTGCGGGATCTGACTTTTGGGAAGGTTTGTCTCATTGCGCTCTTGCAAGACTTATCCATTCGAGTAATAAGTAGTGGATCATGAGAATGGGTATTTTCAAGGTGCCATTTTATTTTCTTTGCATTTTCGCGCTTAATCAAGCCCATTATGCGAGCGAAGGTACGAGGTGGTTGAATCTCTCTTTGAAAGACGTTCAGGCAGCAGCTGAAGCGAGAGACTCATATGCTCAAGGTTTTTTGTCTTTGGTTTATGCTCATGGAGACAAGGGTACGGATGTTTCGATCTCGAAAGCCAGTAGATGGGCGGCTCTTTCTTCACAAGCCAATCATTGGCTTGGTCATTTTGCCCTCGGTTTCCTTGCTCGATTTCGAGCTGATGGATTGGAACAGCAGGACATTGGACGTTATTACTTGAAAGCCTTTCAGGATCGAGATGGAAGAATGATCAAAGCCGCCGCCTCCGGTGATCCGGTCGCATCCTACGCCTTGGCCGAAATTTTCACCTCCGACGAGGTCAGGCCTTCGCTTGTTCCTGATTTGGAGTTCGCGGCGGAGCATTATTCAATCGCCTCCCGTGCCGGTTATGGGCCGGCAAGCGTCGAATTTGCTCTTATCAAGGCCCACCTGGTCGGCAACGAAGAATTTGGTATCAAGAAAGATTTGTCCGGGGGAATTAGCCTGCTGAGAGAAGCGGCAAAGGGAAACATGCCTTCGGCGAATCATTATTTAGGTAGGTTTTACTACCAAGGTATTGGGGTTCAGGCCGACCCTAAGATGGCGCTTGTTCATTATCAGGCCGCAGCTGACCGTGGGCATGCAATCTCTCAACTAACGGTTGCCGATTTTCATGCTTATGGGGAAGCGGGTCCAGTCAAGATCGACTTGGCCCTTCGTTATGCCCGTTTGGCCATGGATCAAATGGAAACTCAGGCGCTTGAGAAAATAGCCGCCTATGAACAGCTTTTGGCAGGGGGGGGGACGATTCCTCCGGACCAAGTTCCATCTCCCGTGCCTCAGGTGCCTTCCCCTGTCGATGGTATTCCGCCACCTCCTCCACCGCCCAGCCCATCAAGAACCAATTCTTCCCTTCCGCCCCAAGCGAACCTTTCACCGGGTTTGCCTTCTTCCTACGGCCCCCCAAAAACTCCAGGGCCTCCGCCCTCCGTCTATTCTCCTCTAGCGAACACTCCACCCGTTCCTCCCGCCTTGCCGGCATCGGCAAGCCCTTCATCACCTGCAAGTCCGGAGCAAAAAAGAGAATTGGCCAAAAAACATTATTTCGGCAGAGCTGCCGTTCTTGATTATGAGAAATCGATGCGCCTCTTTACCGAATCCGCCAATGCCGGCGACGCGGAGTCGGCAAGATATCTTGGGATTATGTACCTGCGTGGCAAGGGTGCCCTCAAAGATAACAACAAGGCTTTTCAGTGGTTTACCCTTGCCTCCGACAGGGGGGATGCCTTGGCCAAGAAAAACGCGGAAATGCTCCAGTCCCTGATCGGGAACTGAGCCTCCTTGGATTAGACCTCTTTACGAACGCCAGCTTGGTCTTGTTCTAGACAGAACCAATGAGCGACTTTTTCCTGTACTCGGCTGGAGTCATATTCTTGATTTTTTTGAACCTGCGGTTGAAATTCGAGATATTTGAAAATCCACAGGCAAAACAAATTTCTGTAATCGTCAGGTCTGATTGCTGAATAAACGAGCAGGCGTTGCTAATCCTGAGTTCGTTCAAGAAGCCTATGAATGTTTTTCCCGTGGCCTTCTTGAAAAAACGGCTGAATGATTCAGGGGACATACCCGAGAGGTTCGCCACCTTCGTCAAACGCAATTCTTCGTCATGATGCTCGTACAGATAAGCGATAGAGCGATTGATTCGATCTTCATGCTTGGCATTGAGCAAGGGGCAGTAAGCCATGCTTGCCAAATTTTCCGACTCCTTTGCCTGGGCAAGTGTCCCGAGAAGTTCAAGGAACAAGGTGAGACGCCTTACTCCCCTGCTTTGCTTCAATTCTTCAAGCATAAGGGTGCCTTCCTTGGCTGCTTTTCCGAGAAATCGGATTCCCCGTTTCGACCGATGGATCATGTCGGCTATTTCTCTCAATTCCTGAAACTCACCCAAAGCCTTGCCCAAACAATCCTCCTTGAATTGGAGAATGTTTGCTTGGGCCCAAGACGAGGATTTGCTTCTTTTGGAGTCATTGTAATAAAGATGGGGAAGATTGGGCCCGAGTAGGACCAAGTCACCCGGTTTGAAAGAGTCAATGGCATCCCCCACGATGCGTTGACCGAAACTTGATAAAACATGGGTAAGTTCGATCTCTGGGTGATAATGAAAAGGGCAGTCGAACACCGGTAATTTCAAGCTTTTACATACGAAAGCACTTCCTTCGCTCTCGTGAATTTTTTCTATAGATGGCTTCAATCTGTATAAAATGTACGATATAATTTACTTTGAAAATGAAAAGTCGATAAAAAAGTATTGTATACTGTTGGTAACCCAAAAGATTTCAAGATGTAATATATGTTACATTCACCATTTGAATCTCCAACAGAAAGGATCGAAAATATGGCAAAGGTAATCTTTTTAATCGAAACTGTTGAAGAAATCACGGAAAACGACGCGACCGGAAACCCAACCCGCATCTGTCTTTCGGAAATGGTGCACACACTTGTCTTAGGGCCCCTCATGCCCGACTGATCGTTCGTACTTTTCTTATCCAGTTGTCTGACTTGGTTTGCTCGATCACTTACCTTTCCGGGCAACCAAAAATTGAAAAGACGGCGGATTACGAACGGGTTAATTCCTTTGAGTCTCTCCAATTGAGGTTGAACCGATTATAATGTTATTTACCTTTTCTCGTTTGGATGGAATTGCAATGAAGATCCTCATTATTGGGATATGATACCTCCTCGTCTCAGCAGGTTTACAAAGCTTACGCCTTTGAAGCTCAGCTAACAAAAAGGCTCAATTGCTTGAGCCTCAGTGTTTTAAAATGGCGGAGAGAACGGGATTCGAACCCGTGGAGGAACTATTAGCTCCTCACC
>PBMI01000074.1 GCA_002722545.1 Opitutia bacterium
AAGAAGACCAATCATTCTTGAAATCCCATGATTCGTCGGCAACGGATGCGAGTTGTACGCCCATTGAAGAACCGAATGCAGTTGTCTCGGCGAGCCGGTTGAGGTCATATCCATTTCCAAGGATGAGTGATGTTTTTATGGCTCCGAATGAGACGGCTTCGGAAATTTTTTCGGCGGTAACAGGCGGCAATTTATTCGTGACGTAATTTGGATTGCTAGCTGTGGCGTATACTGCTCCCAGTGAAAGCCCGGAGGCAATTGATTTTGAAACCTCATAGGCAAATTGACTATGGTCTCCCTGAAGAGTAGCCAAAAATTCCAAGGCTCCTGAAACGGAGTTTTCACCTATTTGTTTTGATAGGGCGGCGATCGTTTCGTTGGAGTCAAGTGGTGTTCTGAGAAAGTAGGCGTCCGCCAATCCCTTTGCGGCAAACTCTAGTATACGAGTCTTGCCTGGATCGAAATTTTTGAATTTAGCAAGGTTTCCATCAAACTTCATTGTTGTATTAAGAGTATCTCTGGTAGAAGCGACTGGCTCTATGCCGGCGTAAAAGCCGCTCGCGTCACTGGTCGATTCGTTCATAAGTTTGAGTACTCCTGAAATGGAGGCGTGACTTGCAGCGCCGACTAATGAATCTTTGTCTGTGTATGGAGATTCCATAATTGCCTCCACGAGAACTTGTGAGGTGAGCCTAGCCCATTTCGGTGCATCCTGATTCCATCCGCTGACTCTGGTTGGAATGATACTGGAAAGAGTGCGGTACGGTATGTCTTTGATTGCCAGGTTCAAATCGGTGTTGGAGGCGATGGCACTTTCAATAAAAGCCGCATAGGCTGATTTAATGGAAAGAATCAACGAATGATCGGTGAGACCGAGGGGATCTTTGTTGGCCGCAAGATAGTCGATTGTATACTCAACTCCGTCAACGAGAGAAGTTGCTGGCATACTATCATAAATATTGGTCAGAGAATTGAGGAAATTATTATCGACGGAAATCGGGCTACTCACATTGAGAGTGGGGAAACTAGTGTTTGAGTCGTCCGTTATGCTATTAAACGAGTTTTGACTGACGTTGGAGTCGATTGCCTGGGAGGAATTACCGTCGATAGGAGAGTATTGGGTGGTAAAGCGCCGATTGGGTCGCAATCTAGTCTTGTTTTGTCCGTTTTGGACAATCGATTTCAAGTTCACCAGAATGGAACTTTCTATCATTGATTTGTCAAAGCTATCTTCCAATGAGGAAGGAACTGCTTGGGCGTAAAAAAATGAGCACGCAAAACAACACAGTAACGAAGTGTGTGTTGTGAGCAGGGTTTTCGACATTTTTAAATCAAAGGGCGTTATAACTTCAGTCTAGTTGTTATGTAATGGCAACTTAATTCTTCGAGGTATTGCGGCAAGATGTTAACCTAGCGTACCTCAAAGATAGCCCCAATGTTGAAGCGAATAGTAAGAAACAGGCAGGAGATCTAGAAGGGAAATCGACTAGAAAGTAGAGCAGAAAGGCGATGCAGCCAAGAAGTATGATTTTAGGAAAAGGGGAGGGGTTTCGAATGATTTCAGCAATGGCGATGATCGGATAAGTGAAGAGTAGCATGAAGAGAGGGATTCCGATTTCCGATATGAATTCCAAAAAATCGCTGTGACCGCGTCCAACCAAAGGAGTATACTGAGTGTGGGCATTTTCCAAGCCAATCGACCTTCTGTCTCGAACCTCTTTGGATTGATGGATCGGATTAATGGATGGATAAGAATTATGCCCATAACCCCATAGGGTTTTGTGGCTAATTTGGTTGAAAAGGTCATTCCACAGTAAAAAACGCAAAGGTAATTGATTGTTCGCCGTACCACTCCACTGGGTTTTAGTGTTACTTAGCATTTCTTTGGACGTATCCCGGTTTAGATAAAAAGAAAAGGCGAGAACTGAAAGAATTAAGGCCAGGGAGGAAGACAAGATGGGCCACCCAAATTTTCTTCCGAAGATTTTTGATCTCAAAAGAAAACTGTATGCAAAAAATACGATGGTTAAGAGAAGAATGACAACACCGGATCTCGAGCCGGAATGTGGAATGCTGATTAGCAAACATATAACAACAGCAACAAGAAAAAATACACTCTTACTATGGATTAATTTTTTATCCGTGTTTTTGAATTCATAATAAAGTAGTGCAATAACAGGGAATAAAGAAAGAAGAGAAAAGGCACACCAATGATTCTTGTAAGTAAAACTAGAATAAAAGTATCTTGGCTCGGGGGCATTCCAAATGCCGAAGATTTCCTTTACTTCGTCGCCGGGAACATAATGAACCTTTTGAAATATCCCGATTAGTGCCAAAAGTCCGCCGCTAATTGCGATTCCAAATACAAAATTACGAATTTCGTTTCTTGTGCGAAGAGCAAAAAAGGTGACGATTCCGAAAGCTATTTGAAAAAGAAAATGAATAGCACCATGAATCGACGTGGAATTTCGCAAAGGTACGGAGGGCAATGCTTCAATGTGATTGCAAGTAATTTTTTCTTCGTATGCATCAAGTAAATTTGAGCACGGTGAATTGGTTTTCTTGAATTGATCGGCGTATCTGTTCTTGAGATCAAAAAACAAGGTGAGGGCCAATTGAGGATCTTTTTCCCTAACTGCCTGAATATTTCGGAAGCCTTTGGTTATGATAAGAATTTTTTCCAGGTCAGGTTCTTCGGATAAGTATTGCTCTGCGTTCAATTCGCTCCACTCTTTAATGTCCAACGTCTTGAATCTGGGATTAAGGAACGAAACAAAAATTACAAAGCCAATCAAAAGTACGGGTGCAAATGTTACGGAAAAATCTTTCCGTTTATTTGGGTGAGAGGCGAAAAAGGATACTGCTGCTATTGCTACGATCAGGTTAACCAACCATGGATTCCATTGAAACCCTAAACCCGCTTTAGCCCAAGATGTGAAAACGAGCAGGGTCAATAGGAGTTTAGCCGTTTTATTCATTATTATTTGATCCCATGCCTGAGTTTAAGGGTATTACGTAGTTGTTGACACACACAGACGCGAATGGTCTAATTAAAATGTCCCTTAAAAGACAATACCCAATGTTTGCCCCTTAAATCCAACGATGAGTAGAATTAGTTTACTTTGTTTTTATTGTTGCTCCTTTTTGTTGCCTCAATGCTCGTTCGCCCTCAAGGAAACGGCAATTGGTAAGTTGGATGTTTCAGCTTCACTGTCTGGAACTTATGACTCACGGGTATTCGGAATTTCATCCACTGCTTATCAGGCATCTCAAAATTCTTCATCTTCCCTGATTGCATCCCAGGAAATTCAGAGCGAAGACGATTTTATCATAAGTTTTTCCCCCGCTCTCCACCTTTCAAAGCAACTTAGGTGGTTCTCCATTACAGGTTCTACGGGCGTTCAAATAACGCAATATATGAAGAATGACGACAAGAGTTTTATAATCCCCATTACAACCTTGTCGGTCGATTTTGATGAATCTCTTAAGAAAAGGGTTTCTAATAATGCGAAAATTCGCTTCTCGTCAACATTTGACCTAGGGCAACATATCGGAACGAGTGTTTTGGAACAAGATTTGGTTTCTTACTCTTATTTCACGCTCGGATTAAACGTCAGGTACAACCACAGTCCGAAGTTCGGCGTGGGAGGTGGAACCAATTATTCATTGAGAAAATATCAGACAGGATCAGTCTCAGAGAGACCCTACCAAGACCTTTCCACTCTACCTCTTCATTTGAGTGCTTTTTATATCTATTCCGAGAAATTGGACTTTTTCACTCAGTATGGTTACAGCAAAACGAAGGGCAGGGGGGTAACCGGACCTTCTTTAACCGACAGTGTTTCACATTCTATTTCATTTGGTGCAAACGGTGATCTGACTCCCAAGTTATCGGGAAATGCGCAGATCGGTTATACCGTCGTCGATTTTAATAACCCGACTAGTCCGAATCAAGACAACCTGACTTTAGGTTTGGCTTTGAACTGGGGCCTTAACGAAAAGACGGCCTTGAATCTCGATGTCGACAGATCCTTTTCACCTTCAGCTCAAGGATTTTCAATGTTTAGCACAATGTCCAGATTCGGGGTAACGCATCGTTTTACCCAAGATCTTTCAGGCACTGCCTATCTTAGTTACGGCATCATCGATTATACCTATGCGAACATACCTTCCATTCCCTCAAGGGATTCGTCTTCGCTCGACCAAGTTGGTATGGGCTTTAGCCTTAATAAGGTGCTGAGCCAACATTTCACTACATCTGGTGGGTATGATTATTCCTATTCCAAGCGTGATATTGATTCTTTTGGTAGGCATTTGCTGAGTGCTCAAATAACCGGACGGTTCTGATCATGGAGCGAACTTCATCATTTTTTCTCTTTATTACTGCTCTTCTCATTCTTACAAGCGTGTCTCAGAGCCTTTGGTCTCAACAAAAGTACACCTTGGATCCTTCCACGATTAAAGATCCTACTGGTTACAAACTTAGGACTGGAGACAGAATCCGTATCCTCGTTTCGGGTGAAACCGAAGCAACTGTCGATACTGTTTTGAATGGTTACGGTAGTGTTCGTCCCGCTTATATCAATGATGTTAAATTGGCAGGACTGAACGTTGATCAGGCGGCAAAGGAAATATCGAGACAATATCAACTTCAACTCATATACCGACGGCCTTCCGTAACGGTTCTGGTTACCAAATACACTGAACAAATGGTTTTTCTTTCCGGAGCGGTTAATAAAAAAGGTCCCTACATCCTTCCTCCCGAGGTTGAGGGAATGAGTATCGTCGAGGTAATCGCACGGAGCGGTGGTTTCACTGATATTGCCCGTAAAAACAAAGTTTACGTCACTCGTACCTATTACAACAAAAGTGGAGATGCCACTAGTACGAAGACCTATGAAGTCGATGTGGAAGCACTAAGCAAGGGAACTCTTTCATCTGGTTCGGCAAAACGATTTTGGATATACCCAGGGGATCGAGTTCAGGTTCCCGAGCGTCTGATATAATGGAAGAAGATTTCGATAATTTTTCCACGCCCCCGCAACCGAAGGGCAAACCAAAGATCAAGGGAGTTTCTGACTTCCTGCTAATCATAAGGGATCGGTGGCTTCTTTCCTTGGCTTTGTCCCTTCCTTTTGCCTTAGGCTTTGTTTTTGTCAAGCAACAGGTTCATGAGTATTACAGATCATCTTCCTCGTTTAGTTTGATACCCCCTCCCGCCATTCTGAATTTACGAAGCGTTGATAGAGATCAACATGTGGAAGGATTGATTGCCAAGCACACGGAGGGTCTGAACAGTCAACAACTAAGAACTAATGTTATTTTGCGACTGAGAGAATCTCCAGAGTACAAATCCGTCCTCTTAGCCCCTTACTTAAAAGACGGCGTAATAGTTGATTTGGCTTCAACGGTTTCATACCGAGTTGATCAATCTGGTACCAAAAGTCGTCCTCGTTTTATTATCACTTCCGATTCCAGAAGTGCAAAAGGGGCCATGATCGTAGCCGATCTCGTGCAAAAGGAATACGAAAAATTACATAAAAGTAGCAAGAGTGAGAAGGTGGAGTTCGTCAAGAAAACCTTGGAGGACCTATTGGAGAACAGCCTCTCAAAGGAAAGAAAGATAGCTTATGACATGTCAGAATTCAAAAAGGTGAACCAGTTGCCTTTTTTGGAGGATGAGAAGAGAGATACGGGTACAAGAAAGAGTCAGTATTCAGAAGAGGTTACAAAATCCAGGCTCGAGCAGATCAGAATTAATTCTTTGCTCCGTCAAATATTGGCGATCAAGACGAGGATTGGTTCGGGGTCCGACTCCGTTTCATCAAAGGACGTCAATGATGACATTGCGGTCATCAAGGAATTTTTCGAAATTGATGCGATAGAAGAATATGGCAATATCCCTTCCCTCAGGCAGACCCTGTATAACCTTGAGAAGACCCGAAGGGATTATGAAGAGACTGGCTCGGGTTACCTGGAAAAACATCCCAAGATGCTTGAGAACGCGAGGAATGTCCTGCAAGTCAAGAATGCCCTTAAGGATGAAGTTACCTCCTCGATCGAAGACTTGAGGGACAAACACATTCAATTAAGCGCCCAAGAAAAAGAATTTGGGGATGAAATGGCTAAGGTTCAATTAGAGTCTGAAAAACTGAGTGAAATTGAAGATAGGCTTAAGAATTTCACCAGGGAACTTGCGGTGGTTCAAAGAAGTACGGATGGGATCCAAAGCAGACTCAATGAAGTTAAAATAGAACAGGCGTTGCCTTCAGAGCAAGATGAACCTTTACGCATGGAGTCCTTCGCAAACGAACCTGGAGGTCCTTACTCGCCGGATAAGCAAAAGATCAAGGAGCAGGGAATCATGATATTCTCAGTGCTTTTCATATTGATCCCAATTTGCTTGGAATTCATTGACAACCGGGTCAAATCACCTTGGGACGTCGAAGTTTTTATTGGAAATGATCTAATCGGTGGCATTCCCAAGATTTCCGAAATTGAAGAGAGAGAGAGACCGTTAATCGTAGGTAACGATTTGGATGATGGACTGACCGAATCATTTCGAAGCATGTATAGTAGGATTCAAATGAATTCGCTTTCAGACTACCCTAAACTTATTTTGGTTACCTCCGCTATACCAAGCGAAGGGAAAAGCTTGATTTCGGCAAATTTGGCTCATAGTTGCGCCAATCATGGAAGAAAGACGATCTTGATCGATTTTGATTTGCGCAGACCTGGTTTGCATAAGTTCTGTAACATGGAGAATGAGAGAGGCTTGCTTTCTCTGGTTAATGAAGTGAGTCAGAAGGGTGGGGATATTGATCAAAGTGTTACTGAAACCTTGACCGAAATTCACCCCAATCTGTTTGTGCTTCCTTCTGGAGGTAAAACTAGAGCCGCAACTGAAATGCTTGAGCACAATGACTTTTCAGTTGTCATTGATTCCCTCAAGAGGCATGCGGAAGTCATCATCATCGATAGTCCTCCAATTGGTTTGTTTCCAGATTCTCTCGCTATTGCTCGAAAGGTGGACGAAGTACTTTTTGTGACACGATATGGAAAAGTGTCCCGAAAGGTTGTCAAAAGCCTTATTGCAAGCATCAAGGAAACCGGAGCTAATCTTTTAGGGGTTGTTCTTAATGACCTGCCGCAGAAAAAAACGCCTGGTTATTATTATTCCGGCTATTACGGTTATGGTTATTTCAGGTACAAGTACTACAATAAGTACTACGGAAAGTCGGATGCGGAGGAAAAGCGCAAAAGCGTATCGAGTTAAACTCCTTCCTTGTTATCCAGAGCTTAACGAGGCATTTATGCTTACTCATTAAGCGAAATTGCATATGTTTTAAGGATCTATGAATTATGAATACAAATCTATTTCACTTACTCCCGACGGCATCCGCGTCAAAGGTGATGACGTTACGGAAAAACTGGCCGCATTAATTGACAGGGAGTGCAATTTGCTTGCCAAGGATGGTTGGAGATTAATTGCAAAGATCCCATCTTTAAGAAGCGAGGGTGCCGTCGTTCGGTTGTTGCTTACGTTTGAGAGGAAGAAAATCTAGTGAAGAAACACCTTTCAAAATGATTGAGCTCAGTATTCGACTCCAATCACCTCGCTCGAATTGATGCTCACGATCATCAGAACTGAATTTTTGGCGCAAATTTCATGTTCTTGCGAATTTGTCCCCCATTTGCCTTCCACAATATCTTCCCAAAAGTACTGTCTTCTCTCCCAAAAGTCTCCTTGCTGAGAAGTCTGAGCCAAAACCTTGTATTTGTAACCTAACAAAAGATCGAGCTCTCGAATTGGCAAATTGCGAACTACTTGAAGGAGAAGGTCTCCTTTGGTCTGATTTAAATTCTGTTGAGCCTCTTGTATCCTGCTGAGTTTGTAGATCTCTCTCTTGGCTTTGAGGTTTTGTACCTCGAGTTGAAATTGATTGTCAGGGTCCCACTTCTGCGTGCATCCCGATGAGAGGAGAAAAATGAGACAGTAGAGACAGTTTAAAAGGTTTAATAATATCTTCGGCATAACTTAAATTTCATGAATGGCATTGAAGTTGCTTTTCTGGGTGGGTCTTGATCGGTCAAAACTCATCTTACCCACTTTTGCTAGAGCAACGAGTTTCCAAACTCTCGGCAAACATAATTTTGCCTCAACCTCAATCCGGGCTTTTTTCTTTTCGGCTTATCAGACTGCCCAAAGAGGGTGTCGAAACGGTGGTCGATCTTTACTCCCATGGTAGTCGATTTTTTCTTAAGTTGTCGAGGATTCTTCATTCATTGAGAAGTTTGGACGAATTCTCTCAAGAAAAGACTACTGTTTCTCAGGCAACTCAGATACCCGTCGAAGTTTCTTATGGTGATTGCGATATCGAAGAACCGCTCGTACGAGAAATTCGACGAGGTACCCCTTTTGATTTAAATTCAAACCTAAGTGGTGGTCATTCGGATTCTCATTATTTCGTATTTTATACTGATTCCCATGACTGCATTGCCAAGGGAATAAGCAATCCCTTCGAACTCAAGCAATGTGAGCTTTGGACAAGGTTGATCACCTATTCCTATGGAGTCGAGCAATTGCCCCCCCGTAGATTTTATCAACGCGCCGCTCTCGCTAGTTCATGATCTTTTGTAATGGAAAAACAGTCCGGCAGTCTTTCTTTCCCTAAGCTTCTCCCCAATATTTTTACGACTATCGGTCTTTGCTCGGGTCTAACTGGAATATGGTTTGCCTTGGAGGACGATTGGGAAAATGCAGTGTTTTTTATTTTGATTGCAGCCTGTTTCGATATGATCGACGGTCTTTCTGCAAGGCTCCTGAAGGCCTTTTCGCCTTTTGGCGCAGAACTCGATAGCTTGGCCGACACCATAAGTTTCGGTGTTGCTCCTGCTATCATTACTTATCTGTGGATAAGAGACCCCATTGTTGCATCGAATCAAAACCATCTCCTCGAATGGTATTGGATGCCCTTTCTTTTTTTCTCAGCTTGCAATGCATTCAGGCTGGCTCGGTTTAACGTCATGCATCTCGGAGAACCCGAAAACAAACCTTCCAAAAGTTATTTCACCGGGGTGCCCGCTCCGGCGGCCGCAGGTTTGGTGCTTATGCCTCTCGGATTTGATTTTATCCTAGCTCGTTTCGGTCAGGATTCCTTTTTGTCCCACTACCCAATCTGGATCATAGGATGGGTTTCGTTCATTTCCTTGTTGATGATTTCTCGTCTTCCAACTTTTTCATTTCGCAACGTAAGGTTCAATGTCGCTAGAAACAAAGCTTTATTGGTATTACTAGCGGTATGCCTTGCAGCATCCGTGTTCATGAAAGAAAAGTGGATATTTTTATTTTCCATTGGTATTCTCTATCTTCTTAGTCTCCCTTTCTCCTATTGGACTCACCGTAAGGATGCGGGTTGACGTTTACACTTGGGAAGCCTGAATTTTTTTTAAGAAAGAGGTGGCAACATGGTTTTCTGGATCCAAATCCAAAACAATTTTTGCGTGCATTTCGGCCTTTTGTAATTCCTTGCCAACTTTGGCAAGTGATGCCAGTTCCATGTGAGAAGGCCAATGGTTCCAATCGCCTTCCACGGCCTTCTCGAACCGATCTTTTGCGTATTCATTTTCTCCATCTTGGATATGCAATAATCCCTTTTCGTAATTTGCTTCCGGATAATTTGGATAATGAAGCAAGGAGTCATCCAAGTATTGTATGTGCTCTTTTTCTTTTTGGGATGAGTTTTTGCATTTGTAAATTCCCAAACTTGCTTCTCCGAGTGATTTCCTGACCAGTTGCAAGGATGCCAACTCTTTGCGTGATTCATGAAAGTCTAACTTTTCCAAACAAAGTTCTTTTGATTTGATTAGCTGTGCCTCTCTTTTCTTAAAAGCGGACATACAATTCTCAAAGTGCTCCGTTGCTTCTTCGATTTGGCCTTTTCTTCTCATGACGAGAGCTAATCGAAACTCCCCCAATGCCTCCCATTCGGCGTGTTTGATGGCTGCCTTGAAATAAGTTTCTGCTTGATCGAAATCGCCTTTCTCTCCCCAGATCAAACCGAGCATATAAGCTGCCTGACCTCGCTCGGTTTCCTCTTCAAAGGCTTCTTGCAGTAATCGAGTTGCGATGGCTTTTCCATCCCCTTCCAACTCAATTTCAGCGAGCATGATCTTTGCTTTGCCGTGACTTGGATCGATCGTGAGTATTTTGGTCAGTATCTCTTTGGCGCTTTGAATATCTCTTTCAATGCTGATCGATCCATCTTCCAATGACTTTTCTCCTGCAAATAGATGTTGGGCAAGTGAAAACATGACCCTTGAATTATTGGGTAGCAAATCTATGGAAATTTCGAAAAGAAGTTTTACTCGATCAAAGTCTTCGGGGTGGTGCAAAAGCTTTCCCAGCTTGTAATGTGCTTCCCCGTCAAGTGGGTCCAAATCAATAAGTCTTTCGAGAAATAGTTGCTGTTCAAACGGTTTTTGTCGGGCCTTTGCAATGTCAGCGGCAAGCCTGTAATATTTCGGTTGTCCGATCTCGAGCTTGATTGCTTCGTCGATGGATTTGGCAGCTTTTTCATTATTATCCCTTAAAAAAAGCAATTTCGCCTCGAGAAAAAAAACTTCACTTTGGTCTTTTCTGACAGAAATAGCTTTTTTAAGTAATTTCTCTACTTGGGCAAAGCGTCCTTGGTCAAGGTAGGCATCGGATAGCGCGATGAGTGCCGGTATGTGGTTCGGGTCGTGGGTTAATGCCTTTTCCAAGTGTCGAAAGGCTTCTGTAGTTAAGCCGTCCAAAAAACTAACCCGTTTTCTTTTTGCTCTGAGGTCGTTTTCTTCCTGCAGAGGGTTTTGGGGAAGGTGTTCTTTTAGCTTTCTTCGGTGAACCTGGAGTGTTTCCCGTGGTTGTGTCCTTCAAGCTTTTTCGAGCTTTTTCATCCATAAGCAAAACAGCAAGGTGGTAATGCGCTTCTGCAAACTTAGGATTGATCTTGATGGCTTTGTTAAGATTTTCGAACGAGTCGTTGTACTTTTCGTGGTCTTTGAGCAGTAATCCCAAACGGTAAAAAGCCTTGTAGAACTTTGGGTTGAGCTTGATGGCTATGCGGAGGTGTTTTTCAGCTCGTTCGTGATCGGGTTTTTTGATCAAGGTGCCGTCTGACTCTAGCTTCTCACCGGAAATAAGAATTTTGGAAAACCAATAGTGGCATTCGGAAAACCCCGGATCAATTTCCAATGCAGTTTCGAAATTTCTGATCGCTTGGTCATATTCGGATGGATTCGTAAGGATTCTCGCCAAATTAAAATATGCTTCTACGAAATTTTGATCGATATCAGTGGCTTTTTGGAAGTGTATCTTGGCCTCGTTGAGATCGCCGTTCTTTTCACTATGATGTGCGAGTTCATAGTAGGCCATTGCATAGTCGGGATTGAGATCAAGCGCTCTGAAAAAGTGCTTTTTGGCGAGACTGGGGTCCTCGTCGCTCCTTAAAATCATGGCCAAATAAAAATTTGCTTCTGCATGATTGGAATCGATTGTCACGGATTGCCTTAGGTGTTCTGCGGATTTCTCCATTTCATTTTCCTCGAATAGTAGGACGCCCAACCTGAAGTGAGCCAGGGCATTGTCTGCAAAATGATCAATGGAAAGCCGAAAATGTTTCTTGGCTTGCTCTCTCATTGAGCACTCGACAAAGACATGTGCGAGCAAGTAGTGAGCCTTGGAATAAGAACTGTCTATTTGGAGCGCCTCGAGAAGGTATTTTTTCGCCTGATCGTAATCTTTTTCGGTCGATAAGATCCCGGCCAAGTTGTAGAGGGCTTTGGTATGTCCCGGGTTAATTTCAAGGACTCGGAGATAGTGTTGTTTTGCCTGCGGTAGGTTAGTCCTGTCAATTAGCGTTCCCTCTTTGTCCGTGGCGACACCACCGGACAACAATTTCCCCATGTAATAATGTGCCTCCGTGAAATCATCGTCAATGTCGAGCGCCGTTTCGTAGTTCTTTCGGGCTTCCTCAAAATCGTCAGCATTCGTCAGCAGTTTTGCTTTATGGAAGTATGCGGGGGCATAATTTTGATTGATTTCCGTTACCTTGTCGAAATTGTTCTTGGCTTCCTCGGAATCATTTAATTCAACAAGAAGCAGAGAGTAATTAAAATAGGCATCGGCATAATTAGGATTGATCTCCAAGGCGTTTAGGAAATGGTTTCGAGCTGTTTCGAAATCTTTTTGAGCGACCAAAGCAATGGCAAGTTCACATTCTGCCTCGGCATATTCCGAATTCAGCGAAACCGCTTTCCGAAAATGCTCGAGGGCATCTTGCTCACCTTGTTCCTTTAGGAGAAGGCCGAGCTTATAATAGGCTTCCGCGAAGTCCGGATTGAGGGCAATTGCTTCCTCTAGGTGCGCTTTGGCATTCATCTATCGAAAGGTTTTGGGGTTATTTGGAAGTCATCACCCAGACACCATCCCAAGTTCCCTTGGGAGGGTTTTTCTTCATGTGATTGCAACGGTCGATGTAGAGTTGAGCGGCTTTGTCATTCGGGTTGATTTTCTTAACCGAGTTAAAGAGCTTGGTGGCCTGATCCCATTTGCCAAGGTTCCAACTACGATACCCATCGTTGAATAAGCCGAGGGCTTCGACTAGGTTTGGATAGGATTCGTCGTCATGAAAATCCAAGACTTCGTAGACTCCGACAGGTTCGGTTTTTCCTTTTACGATTACATAATCAACTTGTCGCGTTCTGTAGGTCGCTTTTACCGCCTTGTGAGTAAACTCACTAATGAGAATATGAGCGCCGTATTGTTTGCAGGCACTTTCGATACGCGCTGCCAGATTTACTCCGTCCCCAATTACCGTGTAGTCCATCCTCTTTGGAGAACCGATGTTACCCGAAACGATGGAGTCGGTATTGATGCCCATGCCGTGGTCGATGGGCATTTTGCCTTCGGTGGACCTTTTATCGTTAAACACCTTCAGGTCGGTCATCATTCGTATGGCGGCTCGAACGGCTCGGTCCGGGTCGTCTTCATGCGGGACGGGCGTTCCGAAGATGCACATCATAGCGTCTCCGATAAATTTATCAAGCATTCCCCCCTCGTCCGTGATACAGTCTACCATGATCGTGAAGTAGTCGTTGAGCAGTTTGACCGTACCTTGAGCACCTAACTCCTCAGTAATGGTAGTAAAACTCCTGACATCCGAAAACAAGACTGTTCCAACACTTTGCTTGCCTCCCATGATATCGTCGTCATTGCCATCCGCTGTCATCAATTGATCAGCCAGTTCGGGGTCCATGTAGCGAGACATGGTAGACTTCATTCTTTTTTCGGAACTGATATCTTCGATCATCAACATGGCCCCGATTATGTTGTCCTTGGGGGCTGAATCGACTTCCTGTCGTTTTTCGTTCTTTCCCATGAGAGGAGTCAAAGTGATATTTACCGAGAGAGTCTCACCTTCTATTTGGATTTCAGCGTCCAGAAACTCTTCGTTCTCATGAACGGCTTCAAGTTTGTGAAGGAGCCATTCGTTTGGACCACCGAATAGTACTGATGCCTGTTGTTCGAGAATGGCTGCTTCGTGGGGAACTTTCAGAATCCTGAGACCAGCCGGATTACATGTTTTCACCACTCCATGCTCGTCAAAGGTAAGCACCGCATCGTGCATGCTCGAGAGGATGCTCTGGGAGTAATTCATTTGGCTTTGAACGTCGTCGAAGAGTTTGGCGTTCTCAATGCCCATGGATATTTGGGAAGTGAAGGCGGCGAGTCTCTTCTCGTCTTCTGCATTGAAAGACCCACCTCTCTTGTTGAGTACCTGACTGACGCCAATGGTTTTCCCTGCCTTGCTGAAAACGGGCATGCACAAAATGGAGCGAGTGAAAAACCCGGTTTGTTTGTCAAAGGATGGATTAAACCTCAAATCCGCGTAGGCATGGGGAATGTTTACTGCTTTACCAGAGGTGAAAACTGCTCCTGAAATGCCTAAATGATTCGGTATGCGGATCGTTGATTTTTCATCCAACCCCTCCCCGACTTCGGTGTAAAGCTCGTTGGTTTTCTCGTCGTTGATGAAGAGGGTTGCTCGCTCGCAATCAAGCATGGTCGAGATAGTCGTGATAATTTTTTGGAGGAGGGGAGTAAGTTCGAGTTCGGAAGATACTTGGGATACGACGTCCAAGAACTCGAGCTCTTGTTTTCGGGCGGCTTCAATCTGCTCGACAATGATATTTCCTTGAATCGCGATGGCCGCCTGCTCGGTCATTGCCTCCAGCATATCCAAATCGTTCTGGTCAAATTCTCCGTCTATTTTGTTTAGAATTTGGGAAACTCCGATTTCATCTCCGTTAACGGTGCGCAGGGGGGCGCAAAGAATACTTTTGGTTCGAAAGCCAGTTCGTACGTCGACTGCTTTGTTGAACCTTTCATCTTTGTAAGCATCGTGAATGATAACTCCTTCGTTTTTGGTGAAGGCCCAACCGGCTACCCCTTTCGTGTTGAGAATTCTAATTTCCCTTCGGAAATTTCCTTGTGCGATTCTCGAATATAATTCACCGGTTGCTGGATCATTGAGAAAAATCGTACCTCGCTCTGCCCCGATGGTAGAGGTGGTTATCTTTACGAGAACTTCGAGAGCTTCGTCCAGGCTTTTGGTTTTTGCCAAATCAGTCGTGACCTGCAAAAGCATATCGGAAAACCTGGACGTTCTCTTGGCACTCGAGTTTTTGGGGTTTTGTGATTCGGCTTGTTTTTTATCTTCCATTAGTCTTTTCCAGTTCGGATCGAAGTTCGATGATGGTTTCTTGGAGTTCCTTGAACTCCATCGTTTTCAATTGTTTTTCTTTCTGTATGCTTTGGCTGTGCAGATGCCCTTCTTGGTCAATTTCATCCCTCAACGCATTTACCATTCTCCTGAAATGATTGATTTCATTCTGATGGGTTGCCAATGCCATTTGCACTGCTTCCTGTTTTGAGTATTCAGCTCGATCCAATTCGCTTCTTAAATTGGCTATGTTTTCACGTAGTGAACGGACCTCGCTAGTTGCAGCGTTGGTTGCTCTTTGGACTGCGTCCTGTTGGCGATTGCGAGACGATTCAACTTGCTGACGCATGGTAGATACGGATTCACGCAGTTGTTGATTTTCCTTGGATGAAGTGGATAGTGCCTTCTGCACGGCTTCGTCTTTCTCGATGCTCTTTTGGTCTAGGTCTTCTCTCATTTGCGAGATACTTTTCTTCAACGAATTAATCTCGGATTCCTTTTGAGATAAACTCGATTGAATGAGATCGTTCTTCTCAGTGAGAATTTGATCTATTTTTTCGCGGGTGGAAGAGAGAGTGTCTTTGAGCGATTGGATTTCAGAAGCTGCACGCGCCTCCACTTTCTGGATGTTTTCAGATTCTTTGTGTTGGGTTCCTTCAAGTTCTTCTCTCAAGTTTTCGATGGTCCCTCGGAGGGATTTTTTTTCGGCTTCATTTTTCGATACGGTCCTTTGGACGAGATCGTCCTGTTTGCCCTTTGTTTGCTCAAGTTGAGTCCGGAGGTTTTGCAGTGATAACTTTAATTGGTTGTTTTCAGCATGAGCAGCCGTATAGGCTTCCCGGACCCTGTCCTCTTCGTGTACATGGGCTTTGTCAAGTTCATCCCGAAGCGACTGAATAACCGACTTGAGAGAGCGAATCTCGTTTTCAGATCGTAGGACCGCTCGCTGAACTGTGGATTCGTTACTCGACCTTTCTTCCTCAAGACTTTGTCTTGTGGAAGTGAGTGAAGCTTTGAGTTGTTGAATTTCTTTGTTGGTAAAGGATACTGCATTTTGAACTTCTTGTTCCCGGACAGCAGTGCTTTTGTCCAATTCGTTTCTTAACTCACCGATCGTATTCTGGAGAGATTTATTGAGAGATGAATGAGAAGCAACTGCTCGCTGCACTCGGTCCTCTTGACGCGCTTTCGTGTTTTCAAGGTTTTGCCTTAGTTGAAGAAGAGAATCCTTGAGTTGCTTGGTTTCGACTTGGAAAGCCGATTGTGCGTACTGGACTGCTTTGTCTTTGTCGAGCACAGCCTGTTCAAGTTCGTCTCTAAGTTGGGATACGGTATTTTTGAGCGAGCGAATTTCAGAATTCGTCGAGGAAACGGCTTTTTGTATGTTTTCATCTTCGCGGGCTTTGGCTGTCTCCATGCTCTCCCTGAGCATTCCGATTGAATGCTTGAGGGAAAGGATTTCGGCATGAGCCAAAGATCTTTCCCTTTGGACAGCATCTTCTTTTTCCACGGAAGCTTGATCCAACTCGTCTCTTACCTCAGAAATCGTTGATTTAAGTGATTCAATTTCCCTAGCTGATGCCACCTTGGCCTTTTGTACTCGATCGTCCTCCCGAATTTTGGCTCCTTCCAACCCTTCCCTTGTTTTAGTTAGCGATTCTTTGAGCTGCCTGATTTCGTTTCTGGTTTTGTTTTGAGTAAGTTGCACAGCCTCCGATTGCCTGACGGAAGCAAGGTCAAGCTCTTCTCTCAAGGACCCGATTGTATCTTTCAGAGACTTGACTTCAGTTGCATGTACGCTGGAGAGTTTTTGTGAGCTATCTTCCTTTTCCGCCTTGAGCCTTTCCATTTTTTCTCTGGCGAGAAAAAGGGTGGCTTTGAGGGAAGTTATTTCAGTGGAATATTCGGATACAGCCCTTTGAACAGCTTCTTGTTGTTGATTTCCTGCATTGTCTAACTCGCTCCTCAAAGCCTCGATGGAATTCTTCAGAGATTGGTTTTCGGAATTTGCGGAAGATCGAGCTTTTTGCAGAG
>PBMI01000075.1 GCA_002722545.1 Opitutia bacterium
GCGGGAAAAACCTTGCGGATCGGAAAGATCTTGCACCCCAGTCCGGCCAGTCCGGCGGCCAACCGGGGTTGGGCGGAGGCCGCGACCAAGCAGTTGGACGAGCAGGGAATTTGGTAGGAGCGCTCTTTCAAGGTTGAGGCTTCCGTGGTTGGCTGTTCAAGATAAGCCCATGAAAAACCTATCGGTAGCAGAGTCACATCAGGAACGTACGAATGGCCAATCCATTCCCTTGATCGACGTCCGCACTCCCGGTGAATTTCGTTCGGTTCATGCCGAGGGGGCTCTCAATCATCCCTTGGAGTCCTTGGACGCAGAAGCTTTGCCTTTCGGGAAGGACGACACTTTGCACCTGATCTGCCAGTCGGGTGGTCGCTCGGCCATGGCCTGTAAAAAGTTGGAAACCGCGGGCTACAAAGCGGTGGTGAACCTGGAGGGCGGAACCGTGGCCTGGCAGGCGACCGGCTTGCCGGTGGTGAAGGGAAAGAAGGCAATGTCTCTGGAAAGACAAGTGCGGGTGGCGGCGGGTTCGTTGATCGTGATCGGGGCGGCCATCGGGTATTTCGTTCATCCCGGTGGATACGGTTTGTCCGCCTTCGTGGGGGCGGGGCTGGTTTTCGCGGGGCTTACGGATACCTGTGCAATGGGTATGATGATTGCCAAGATGCCTTGGAACCAAGGGTAGGAATTACCAGACTTCGACCGGTCCCTTGGGGACTGCGATCGCTTTGCGCTGCTTGGCTTGGTGTTCGTCCTCTTCCTCCATGAAGGAAGCCACCATCGGATGTAACTGGTAGCGGGGCAGAAGCTCTCCCGAATCATCGGTGAATTGCTTGCGCCATTCGAGGTAGTCGGACAAGACCTGCTCGAATTCATCCCGCGAGCTGATCCGAACCACTGCGCTGTTGAATGGTTTGACGGGACCGAAGCGCTTCGAGTACCAGGGTGCGACTTTGCGGAATTGGAGGGAACCGCGCTCTTCCCCGAATACTTCGACCATCAGGTCGTAGTGGCGCCGAAGTACTCGGATGCGTTCATCGAAGCTGGGCTCGGGGGGAAGTTCTCCGGTTTCGAGAAAGTTTTGGGTATGGAGAAAAATCCAGGGGTTGTAGAAAGCTCCCCGCCCGGCTGATACACCGTCGCATCCGGTCCGTTCGATCATGTGCTTGGCGGCCTCAGGGGCGGTAACGTCCCCATTGCCGATCACCGGAATGGTTTTCACGGCTTGCGCAACCTTACCGATGCCATCCAAATTAACCACCCCGTCGAAGCCTTGAGCCCGGGTCCGCCCATGTACGAATATGGCGCTGACCCCCGCATCCTCCAAGGCTTTGGCCAAGTCGGGAGCGGTTAGATTTTGATCATCCCAGCCGAGGCGCATCTTGGCGGTGATCGGTATGTCGACGGCCTCCACCATGGCCCGGATCAGCTCTTGGGTCTTGGGCAACTCGTTCATCATGCTCGCTCCTCCTCCGGTTTTGGTGACCTTGGGCACGGGGCATCCCATGTTGACGTCGATTGAATCGATTCCCTTTTCCGCAAGAAGGATGGTGGCGTCACGCATTTCCTCCTTCACGCCTCCGAACAACTGGACCGAGAGGGGACTGTCCTGCCCGTTGGTTTCGATTAACTTGAGAGCCTTGGGGTTGTTTTCAAGAAGCGAGCGGGCATTGACCAGATCGGTGGTGCAGAGGTCGCCCCCGCCGATTTCCCGAATCACGAGACGGAAGGGCAGGTTGGTGTAGCCTGCCAAGGGGGAAAGAAACAGGTTGGACTTCAGCTTGAGTGGGCCCAGATCGAACATGGAACCCAAGCATGAACCGAAAGGGAATCTTTTTCAACCGGAGAAAAATTTCCTTCCTTGAAAAGTTTCAGACTCGTGCGTTTCCATATTTGCATTTCGTTCCATATTTGGAACAATGAGGTTTATCAGGAAGCATTGATGAAACTGTCCAATATGATCTGCACGGTAGCTTTGGCTTGGGCCGGAGCTAGTCTAGCGTGGGCTCCTCTCATGGCCAAGTCCGGTGCGGTGGAGGATGAGAAGGGAACCGTCACCAGGAATTTGTTTTCAAGTCATTGCATCCAATGCCATGGCAAAGATGGAAAAGTCAAAGGCAAGGTTGATCTGCTGAAATATTCTTCGGATGGTGATCTCCGGGATGACCCGGAACTTCTGCAAGCGGTCCTTGATGCCATAGACTTTGGTGAAATGCCTCCCGAGGACGAAAAGCAAATTCCGCTGCCAATCAGAGATTCGGCCCTCACTCATTTGCAGGCCTTGCTCAACGAATCAGTTGGGAGAGATCCCGTCTTTGCCAGCACACGGATACGCAGGATGAACCGTTTTCAATATGCCAACGCCGTTCAGGACTTGCTCGACCTCAAGGTTTCCGTCTTTCCCCTTCCCGAGAAAATGATGCGGGATCGTTCGGGCTATTTCAACAAGGCGATCAAGGGCGGGATGCCGGACTCCCTGACCGTGAGCAGCCGGCCGCTTGGCAAGTCCGGCCTGATCGAGCCAAGGCTTTCCGGTGTCGGTCCTTTTCCTCAGGACTTGCGGGCCGAGCATGGGTATGACAACCAGGCCGATCACCTTTCTCTTTCTCCCCTGCTGATGGAAGCGTTTTTCCAGCTCAGCCGGACCATTGTGACCAGTTCCACCTTCGGCCCGAAAACGGTAGGCATTTGGAAAGACTTTTTTCAATCTCCCAACGAAGTGGAAGACGTCGAGAAAGCGCTCGCCGCCCGCTTGAAGCCTTTTCTCACCCAAGCGTTCAGGCGGCCCGTGAGGAAGGAGACCCTGAAGCGCTACCGATCCCACGCTCTCGGTTCGCTCAAAAAGGGAGCCACTTTCGAGTCCACCATGAAGGACGTGGTTTCGGCGGTTTTGGCGTCCCCCCGATTTCTCTATCTTTACGATTCCCTCGGAGAGCAAGAAGAGGCGTTGTCCGGGGAGGCTCTTTTGGCTTCGCGCTTGTCCTTTTTTCTTTGGGGGAGCTTGCCCGACGAAGAACTGCTCGAGCTTGCCCGGACCGGTCGGCTGTCCGATTCCAAGGTTTTGGACGGGCAACTGGACAGGATGCTTTCCGATCCAAAGCTGAAGAGATTTTGCGATAGTTTCCCGACCCAATGGCTCCAATTGGATCGAATTATTTCCGCGGTTCCCGATGAAAAGACTTATCCTGATTTTTACTACGCTCCGCCCAGTTACCGGACCACCATGGATATGATGATGGAGCCACTTCTGCTTTTCGAAACCGTTCTTTTGGAGGACCGTCCGGTTCTTGATTTCATCGATGCCAACTACACCTACCGCTCGGCCCGCTTGAGAAAATGGCTGGGGGAGGAACCGGGAGGCAAAATCGGCGGGCCGGTTTCCATGCAATTCTTCAGGCAACCTTTGACCGACCGGCGCCAGGGAGGCATGATAACGAACAGCGCCGTCATGACGATGACCTCAGGTCCCCACGAAACCAAGCCCATCACGCGGGGCGCCTGGTTGGCCGGTGTGATCTTCAACTCTCATCCTCCTCCTCCTCCTGCCGACGTGCCTCCGCTCCCCAAAGTGGAGAAGGAAGACGAAGGGCTGACTTTACGCCAGCGTTTTTCCGACCACCGGGAACGGGCCGATTGCGCGGGTTGTCACGAGAAGCTCGATCCTCTTGGGTTCGCCCTGGAGAATTTCGATCCGGTCGGCCGGTGGCGGGCCGATTATGAAAGCGGGCTTAGGGTGGATTCGGAAGGAGTGCTCTTCCGCCGTCACGAATTCGGCGACGTGGTTGAGTTCAAGGATGCGATCCTCAAGGAAAAGCATCGCTTCGTGCGGGCCTTGGCGGGGCACATGCTTACATTCGCCTTGGGCCGCGAGCTTGCCCCTGCGGACTCTCCCGCTTTGGACGAGATCGCGCAAAAAGTTTCGACCGAGCAATACCGGATGAAGGCCTTGATCAAGGCAGTCGTTCATTCCGAACCTTTTCTGGGCAAGTCCTCCAAACTTGCCTTGCAACCCAAGACTTTCCAACCTTAGTATCACCCTGTCGATGAAATCATTTTCGAGAAGAAACTTTCTTAGTGGAATCGGTGGCTCGATGCTCGCCTTGCCATGGATGGAAAGCCTGGCCGCCGGACCGAGCAAAGCCGTTGCTCAGCGCCTGGCTTTTTATTACGTGCCCATCGGGGTGGTCAGGCGAGCTTTCTTTCCGGGCGAGGAGAATGGGATCACTCCTCTTTTCAATCGGGATAACTTTACGGCCGACGAAACCAAGACCAACTTGGTCAAGGGGGAGCATCCGCTTGAGTTGACCGCCACCATGAAACCGCTCGAGCAGTTCAAGGAAAAGGTATCCCTCATTACGGGCTTGGATCGGACCTTTCAACCGGGTACGGACGTTCATGCCCAGTGCGCTTCATGTTTCCTCTCAAGCGCCAGCCCGTTCAGCGTGAAGCATTCTCCCTATCCACAGGCGAGGACGCTCGATCATATCGTTGCGGAAAAGATTGCCGGACGAACCCCTTTCAAAACCTTGGAGTTCAGTTGCAACAGCCACAAGGACAACAAGGAATCCATCCAGTTCGACAATATCTCCTGGTACGGAACCGAATACGTCGCACCGTCCATGCGCGATCCTTTGCTCGCTTACCGTAGGCTTTTCAAGTCGGACGAGCGGAGCGCTTACCGCAATATTACGGATCTCGTTTTGGAGGATGCCCGGTCGCTCAAGCGAGACCTAGGCCGTGAGGATCAGGATAAGTTTGCCGAGTACTTCGACTCGATTCGAACCATCGAGCGTCAACTCACGAGACTGGAGGGACTGAAGGACGAACTGAGCAAAGTCGATCTCGACGTGCCCATGGACGGGAAGCTTCCCCGGGGGGAGTACATCCGCTTGATGGGGGATCTTATGGTGGTTGCCTTGCAGAGCGGGTTGACCAACGTCGCCACCTTCATGGTAGGCCCCGAGCGCTGGGACACTCCTTACCTCTTTGAGAGTCTTTTCGACAAACCGCGGAGCCATCACCAGATGTCCCATAACCAGAAAAAATTCATCGAGGATCTGATTAAGGTGGATCATTTTCATATGGAGCAATTCGCTTACATGCTCGACAAAATGGACGGTATTCAAGAGGCCAATGGGAAGACACTTCTCGACAACACACTCTTTACTTATGGCTCCGGTCTGGGCGACGGGGCAACTCACCAATACAGCGCCTTGCCCATCGTGACGGCAGGTTCCGGAGGCGGGAAATTCAAGACGGGGCGGCATTTCAACCTTTCCGAACAGTCCGGATTGACCCCCAAGGTGGGTGGAAAGTACGTGGCCCCCGAGGGTGGCGTGCCTCTGGCTAACCTGTGGCTTACCCAAGCCAGGGCACTCGGTCTGAAGATAGATCGCTTTGCCGACAGCACGGGGGAACTTGATCTTCTTCGCTCGTAAGCTTCATCTCTTGCAACCCTCGTCCTCTAGCCCAAGTTCGTTTTTCAAAACGGCAAGTAATCCAGAAAGTTCCAGATTTATGAAATGTAACGCCCTTGTTGTCCTAACCTTATTCATCCTGGCGGCCTGCCAACCTCAGCACAAAGATGAGGTACCAACCACGGGTTCTTCCACCTCTCCGGATGCTGCGGGCAAGAGCGTTTCAAAGCGGCCCAATATTGTTTTCATTTTTTCGGACGATCATTCTTACGAGGCGGTGTCGGCCTACGGTGGAAGGCTAAGCAAGGTTGCCCCGACTCCCAATTTGGACCGGATCGCCAAGGAGGGAATACGTTTCGACAACTGTTTCGTGACGAATGCCCTGTGCGGTCCGAGCCGGGCGGTCATTCAGACCGGCAAGCATTCTCATTTGAACGGTTTCATGGAGAACGAGCACCGATTCGACGGAAGCCAGCAGACTTTTCCCAAGCTCTTGCAAAAGGGTGGCTACCAAACCGCGGTTATTGGAAAATGGCACCTTGGAACCGATCCGCAGGGTTATGACTTCTGGAATGTCCTGCCCGGGCAGGGAACCTACTACGCGCCCGACTTCCGCACCCCCGATGGTTTGGTTGCGGGAACACCCGGCGAATACGTGACCGAGGCCGTAGTAAGCAAATCAATTGAATGGCTGGAACAAGACCGGGACAAGGACAAGCCCTTCATGCTCATGGTCCAGCACAAAGCTCCCCATCGTTTCTGGTTGCCTCCCGTTCACCTGCTCGACGAGTACGTGGCCAAGGATTATCCGGAGCCGAAGAATTTGTTCGATGACTACAGGGGCAGGGGAACGCCCGCTCAGACCCAGGACATGACCTTACGTGTGACCATGGATCTGGCCTTGGACAACAAAATGGTCCCTTTCCGCCAGGACCGGATGAATGAGGCCCAGAAAAAGAAATGGAACGAAGTGTACGACAAGATCCGAGCCGAAGTATTGGAGAAGCGTCCGCAGGGAGACGATCTGGTGGGTTGGAAATACCAGCGTTACATGGCCGATTACTTGGCCTGCATCAAGTCTCTCGACGATTCGGTCGGCACGATGCTCGAATACCTCGAGAAATCCGGTTTGGATGAGAATACGGTCGTGATCTATGCATCCGATCAGGGTTTTTTCCTGGGTGAGCACGGCTGGTTTGACAAACGCTTCATGTACGAGGAATCATTGAAGACCCCCTTGCTTGTTCGTTGGCCGGGTGTGGCGAAGGCCGGAACGGTCAATAAGCAAATGGTTTCCAACTTGGACTTTGCTCAGACTTTTCTTGATCTGGCGGGAATTGATCAACCAACCGACATGCAAGGCAAGAGCCTGAAGCCCCTGCTCGAGGGCAAAGAGCCCGACGATTGGAGGGAATCGGTTTATTATCACTATTATTGCTTCCCCGAGTATCATGCCGTGCGGCGTCATGACGGCGTGCGCAACAGCCGGTACAAGTTGATGCATTTTTACGATTTGAAGGAATGGGAACTCTTCGACCTGGAGAAGGATCCCATGGAGATGAAATCGGTGCACGACGATCCCGAGTATGCGGAAGTTCTTTCCCATATGAAGGGTGAACTGGCGAATCTACGTGAGGAGTACGAGGTTCCTCCCGCCCCCAAGCTTCGAAAAGGCGAAACCCTTTTTCCTCCTTGGAGAGAATTCGGAACCTTCGAGATCGGATTGCCGGACAAGGGCTGGACTTCTCTTTTCGATGGGAAATCACTGGATGGTTGGCGTCAACCCTTTGCCTCCAATCCGTTGGAACCGGTATCGCAGATCGCCGAACCGGCCGGTATCGAGGTGGTGGACGGTGAAATTCATCTTTCTCCCTCTCCCCAGGTTTTTTACCTGCACACCCTGGAGTTCTCCGACTTCGTCCTCGAATTGGAGGCTTTTACGCCCGGCCAGGATTTTGACTCGGGAATAGGGTTTCGCTGTGTGTTGCCCAAGGGCAAGCAACTGCCCGCAGGGTACCAAAGCGAAATCTCGGATAGTAGAAGTGGAGGAATTTACGACATCGGGGTCGGTTGGATGAACCCGCCCGAGGAGCAGACCAAAATCAATGACTTCGTCGATCGGACGAACACTTTCTATCAAGCCGGGGAATGGAATCAGATCAGAGTAATGTGCAAGGGAGAGAGAATCCGAACATGGGTCAACGGACAGTTATGCAGTGATGTCGAGGATTCCAAGCACAAGCAAGGAACGATTGGTCTGCAACATCATTCAAAGGAGGGCGTTTACCGGTTTCGCAATTTACGAGTACTCGAGCTTTAGATTCGAAGTTCTCAATCAAATTGCTTCGTTTCCAATCTCGAGGAGAGGGAACAATAATTCCGGCCTCACTTGATTTTTTGGCAAAACCGAGCGAAGTTGGTTTGTTTTGTCAAACAAGAGAAGGAAAAGATACTTCGCATCTTTTACCGGTCTGCATGCGTATTGTCAGGATAAGCGTTTGCAGGAGGAGATAAGCGAAAAACTGGACTGGGCTTTGGCTCATTTGGAGAAGGACGACCGAATGGTCTGGTTCGTCGGTATTTTGAAGCGTCAATTGCTTGCTGGTTGCGATCCCGATTCCCTTCCTCGCAAAGATCTCAAAAAAAGAGCTCAAGCGTTGAAGTTTTTCGGGGGCGAGCGGATCGATGCTGATTATCGGGATCTGATTGAAAGATTCATTCCCTCTTGGCCGCATTATTTCTCGCTCGCAGAAAACTACCGGAGTTCGGAATTGGAAAAGTTCAGGTTTTCTCAGGACCAGGGAAAAAAGCAAGTCCCCTTGAGTGTGACTGAGGTCATGGTGAAGTTGGCCGAATGCGAAAACTCAATCGTGGGCAAATGCTCGCAAAGTTTTTGCGAAGACGGTGAAGACTTTCTTTTGTTGGATGATGGGTGGAAGTGGGTGCGGGTCGAAGACGGTTATTCGCAGCAGGAGGGCTTGGCGATGGGCCATTGCGGGAATTATTACTCGAAAAAGGGGGATGCTCTATATTCTTTGAGGGAGCCGGTGCAACAGGAAGAAGAGGTTCGCTGGCGACCACACTTGACTTTCATTTGCTCCAAGTCCGGGCATTTCGGAGAAATGAAGGGGCGGGCCAACGGGAAGCCTTCCTCCGTCTATCACGACCGGATCACCTCTTTGCTTTCTCAGCCGGATTTTCGAGGGATCGAGGGTGGAGGCTATCTTCCCGAGAATAATTTTTCCGTTACGGATTTGAAGGGGAATGAAGTTTCTCGAATCGTTCGGGATAACCCGAGTTTTGAACTTTCCAAATGGAGTTTTCGAAATACTCGCCAACTCATTGATTTTGGGGACGGTTGGGACTGGAGCTTTTTCGAGGGTTATGATCTTCCGAAAAAACCGAGCCCGGATTACGATATGAACAGGCCGCCACCCCTTCTGCTTTTGCGGCGCAAATACACTTTCAACTCCCGAAAAACTTGCTTGCCTATCTTGATTTTCCCTTATGTGCGTGGTCACTTGGGTGAACCCATTGCCCAGCAACCGATCGCTTCCATTCCCAATGTGGAAAGCAAGTTCCGGAAACTTCTCGAGATCAAGGAGGTCAAGGCAGTCTCTTCGGGTTCCCTGTTCGCCCCCCCTTTTTCCTGGCAGAAGCTTTTGGGAGTGAAATCCACGCATGAGGTACTCGAGGACTGGCCTGGTTTTTCTACGGCCACCCCTCTGCGCTCCTTGCTTTGCAGGTACGCTCCCGGTCCTTATGTTGCGAGTGCTTACTCAGTTCACCTCGGGGACGATTTGGTCGAACTCGATGACGGGGTTTGGAACGTGGTTCGCTTTCGTTCGGTTCGTCATTTTCTTGAGTCCGTTTCTTGTCACGAAGGAGTACGGGCTTTTGATGCAAGCAAGCATTTCGGGGTGGATGCATGGACCCGCGGGCAAATGAAGTCTCAATTGCTTTCCTTCGTAGATTGCTTCCGGTTTGGTTTGAGCGGACTATACGTAGTTTCCGAAGACCCTTCCAGTTGTAGTTCGCCCTGTCGAATCGTTGCTACCGAATATGCCATGGCCCGTATCGAGATGGACATAGGAATGGCCTCGTTCGAGAACAAATTTTCCCTGATGAGCGAATTGGTGCGAACTTATGATTACGAGCGCCAAAGCTTTCAAATCGCCGCTTGAGCACAGGGGAGTGCTTCAGTCGGTTGATTTGTCCCTGAGCTTTCGATCGGTGACGAAGGTGCCGAAAGGAATAAGCGTGGCCACGAAGAGATAGGCTCCGAATCCAAAAGACCATTTGAACTTGCCCATGCACAGGGCGAGGAGCAGACAATAAGCGACGAAGAGAAGCCCATGAGCCATGCCCGTTACCTTGACTGCTTCAGGGGTGTCGTAAAAATATTTGAGGGGCATGGCTACTCCTATGAGGAGCAGGTAGGAAACGCCTTCGATGTTTCCGAGGATTCGCAAGATTTTGATCATGGTCTGAAATTGATTTGTAATCCTGATAAAAGGGCTAATTTGAAGAGGCAAGTCAAGCAAGGGCTGAGCTTTTTTTGTCGAAAGCGAACCGGAGGAATATCTCTTTGTTTATCAACCCAACAGTCCTCCTAAGGTAGAGGGAGGATAAGGAACGTAATCTTTTCATATCCTTGTTTTGCGGTGAAGACGAATTGAGAAAACGATGGCTAATATGCTCGCCGTCCCAAGCCCTGTAAAAGCTCCAAAGGGTAGGATATGGAGGTGCTCGTCCGGTATGGGAATCGGATAGTGGGAGGCGAGGATTTGAGGTAGGCAAAGGATCGGGCAAAGAGATGAAAGCATGGCAACTGTATCCAAGGATTTCTCTTCCCAACCTACGGCTAAAACAAGGGATGCTAAAAGCGGTGTGATCCAAAGCAGGCCGACGAAGCCCCAGAAACCCAAGGAAAACCAAAGTTCACGGGCAGCCTGTAAGTAGAGGGCGCAGGCAATCAGCAAAAGCGAGGGTAAGTAAAAGGCGGTGAGTTCGGGCTTGATGGAAAAGAAAAGATCCGTTGCCACCGCTTGCGACAGAAGGATGGCATGGACAGTGCAGACCATCGCGCCAAGGGCTAGAACAAACCATGTACCCCGGCTTTCGTCTGCAAACATGGGAATGGAAGGGAGTCCCAGGCGATTGGCCCTTTGGGCGCCTTTGAGGTGAAGGTGCCGGTCCGGGCAACAGGTGTTGACGAGAGTCAGAATCCCGAGAAGAGAGAGTCCGAAGAAAACGGATTGTACAAAAAGCAGAATGACAGGTGCACCTCCTCTATTCTCCGCTTCGGAAAGGGAGAAGTTTTCACCCAACAAACCACTGGCCTTGCCTTCCGAAAAGAAGGGCCACAGGGAGCCAAGGAGAAGGAATTGGAAAACAGCGAAAATGATGAGGCCGGAAGTCTTGGAGAAGGCAGGAAGGGATTCGTTTCTCCATTTGCGGTAGGCGCTGACCAAAAGGGCGGCCAAAATAAGTCCCTGCATGATGAGCGTAAAAAGAGAAGGGGATATCTCGGTGCCAAAAAAGGGAACATCCTGCCAAAAGTTGATCATGTCGTTTGACCTGTAATATTCGGAGTTTTCCATCTCGATGAGTTCAGGCAACATCTTCCCAAAATAGGTTGGAAGAATCGTGAGAAAGGAAAGAAAGGAAATGCCCGCTTGTCCGAAGGCGGGAAGAAACACGTAAAGTCCTAGTACCACGATTCGCGAAACCCACGAAGCGGCCCGCGGTTTGGGTACGACGAGCCCGATTACGTGGGCGGTCAAATGGTAAAGCATGACCGAGGAAAAGAAAACGAAGTAAAGGTGTACGATGTTCTCAAAGGCAAGTTCGCCTACGATTATGCAGTGCAGGAGGAAGGGGAGAGTCAGGGCGAACATATAGTATTCCCTGGCGGGCAAGCCGAATAGATATCCCACTATTTTGGAGAATGGATTCATAGGAGTCATTCGCTGGTAATCCATCAGTCCGGACTCCTTCTCTTCGGCCGAGATGGCGGCAACGCGCCCAGTTCCTAGAAACATGAGATAAAACCCCTGAAGGGACAAAAGAAAGGTGAAGGCATGACGGGCTCCTTTGACCGGAGAAGGTTCGTCTTGTTCCATTTGACCGGTTTGTGGGTTGTAGTTCCATCCGCCGTTCGCTTCGTTGAGGTAGGCGGAGAAGTAAACCGTAGATGTGATGATCAAGGAGAATAAACCGGCTGCTATCAGGTGCTTGATTCGCAACCTTTCCCGTACGCCACGCAAGATGATTGGATTCACCTGATCTCTCCTTTCCAGTTTTCCGACTCGACTTGCAGGAACAGGTCCTCGACCTTTGATTGTTTGGGCTCGAAGCGGTAGATTTTAGCGCCTTTTCCGACCAAAGAAGAAAGAACCTCCGCCTCCACTTGATTCGACCCTTCATGAATGAACTCAAAACGCTTTCGGCTTTCGTCCACTGCATGGACGGATGAGATGACCGGAAAGTTCTTCAGGCAGTCTTCGATTCCATCGAATGCTTCGGTGAGGTGAACTTGCACGGTCCTCGCCGGGTTGGTTTTCTCGGCAATCTCATCAATGGTTCCGGAGTGGATCATGGTGCCGTTTTTCATGATGCCGATGGTATCGCAAAGGTCCTGAAGTTCGGAAAGTACGTGAGAGGATACCAAAACGGTCTTCCCTTCGGAGGCAAGTTTTCGAAGAAGGTTACGCAGGTCGATCCTTGCCTTTGGGTCAAGGTTGGCGGCTGGTTCGTCGAGAAGAAGGACTTCCGGGTCGTGAACCAAAGTCTTTGCCAACAGGGCTCTTTGCTTCATACCCCGCGAGAGTGACTTGCACAGGGCTTTTCTTTTGTCGAGAAGGTCGGTCAAGCCAAGGCACTCCTCGACTTTGCTTTTTCTTTTGCTCGAGTCCAACCCGTAGGCGTGGGCAAAAAGGTCGCAGAATTCATCGACTCTCAGATCGTCGTAAACAGGCGGAAAATCAGGCATGTAACCCAATATTTTTCGGGCTTCCTCGGGTTCGTGCAAGACGGAGACTTCACCCAGATTGATTTCACCGTAGGTTGGTTCCAGGAGGGTGGCAAGGGCCTTTATGGTGGTGGTTTTCCCCGCTCCATTGGGTCCGATCAATCCGTAGACCGAACCTTCCTCGACTTGGAAAGTCAATTGGTCGACGGCAACGAAATTGCCATAATGAATCTTGAGGTCTTGAACGGAGATCATAGGGAGGGAATAGGACTTACATTCAGAAATAAAAACGAGCCACCGTCAACTTTTCCTTGCCTAAATGGTGGTTGGCAGGACATTAGTTTAGAAACCCCCTTATTAAAAAATGAAATCGTTTACGTTCCTCTTCTCTCTACTTGCCTTTTCTTGCGCCTCCGTACACGCGGAAAAAAATCTCTTCGATGGGAAAACCTTGAAGGGATGGGACGGTGATCCCAAATTTTGGAGTGTGAAGGACGGGGCCATTCTCGGTCAGACGACAAAGGAGAATCCGACCAAGGGAAACACCTTTCTTATCTGCAAGGATTTGAAAATGAAGGATTTCGACTTGAATCTCGACTTTAAGATCGAGGCGGGTAATTCCGGCATTCAATACCGTAGTTTCGTCAAACCGGGGAAGCATGACGGGTGGCGCATCGGTGGCTATCAGGCCGACTTTGAGTCCGGAGACAGGTGGTCTGGCATTTGTTATGGTGAAGCTTTCCGCGGAATCCTCTCCACCCGGGGGCAAAAGACCGTTCTTTCGGTTGACGACAAGGGTAAGCTTCAAAAGAAGGCAACCACCTTCGGAGACGCCAAAGAAATCGGCAAAGCGGTTAAGAAGGGAGAGTGGAACACTTACCGGATTACTGGCAAAGGCTTTCATTTTGTTCATTACATCAATGGGGTGAAGACGACCGAGTTGACTGACAATGACGAGAAGACCCGCCGGGCCGATGGCCTGCTTGCTCTGCAGTTGCATGCCGGGCCTCCGATGAAGGTTTCCTTCAAGAACATCACTATTAAATAGCGAACGCTTTTTTTGACGGGATGTTCGAGCATCCATCCGAACGGGTCGACCTGCGTAGCGACACGATCACCCAACCTACCTCGGCCATGAGAGAAGCAATGGCTTCGGCCATTGTGGGGGACGATGTCTTTGGTGAGGATCCAACGGTCATTGAACTGCAGGAGAAAATGGCTTTGATCATGGGTAAGGAGGCAGGCTTGATGGTTCCAAGCGGAACCATGGCCAACGCAATCGCCATTCGTACTCACACCCAACCCGGTGACGAAATCATCACCGAAGAGCATAGTCATATTTATATCTACGAGGCGGGTGGATTCGCCGCTTTGTCCGGTTGTTCGGTGGCTTTGGTTTCAAGTGAGCGTGGAATCATGAAGGGGGATGCAGTCAGGGCAAAAATCAGAAAACCTGCGGAATGTTCGAGTCATTATCCCAATGGTAGTTTGGTCTGCCTTGAAAATACGTCTAATCGTGGTGGTGGAACCTTTTACCCTCAATCCTTGATTGATGAAATAGCTGGAGTCGCCCGGCAATCGGAATGCGCTCTACACCTGGATGGAGCCCGCTTGTTCAATGCTGCGGAGGCTAGTGGCATCGATCCCGCCAGAATCGTTCGCGATTGCGATACGGTTTCAATCTGCATTTCGAAAGGGTTGGGGGCGCCGGTGGGAGGAGTCTTGGTGGGGTCGCGTGAGGTGATTAACGAGGCTCACCGATGGAGGAAGACGTTCGGTGGTGGCATGAGGCAGGCCGGGATCATTGCGGCGGCTGGGCTTTATGCCCTCGAGAACAATCGGTACAGGTTATCCGAGGATCATGTGCGAGCCCGTGATTTGGCTTTGGGCTTACAAGAAGTCGAAGGATTGAAAGTCGATTTGGAATCCGTTCAAACCAATATGATTTATTTGCGTACGGAATCGCCGGCATCCGGGTTTGTGGAGAAGGCGGCAGCGCTTGGTGTCGATTTCTTGGCTTTGGGTCCCGACCTTCTGCGCTTGGTCACTCATTTGCATATTACCGACGAGGACGTAGAAAAAACCATCAATGCTTTCAAGAGTTAAAGTTCGTTTATGCCGATGAAAAAAGTGGTTCTGGCCGGAGGTTCCGGTTTTCTAGGCCAAGCGTTGGCCGGCTCGCTTTTGTCTGACGGATGCGAGGTTGTCATATTTAGCCGAGGTCCTTCGACCGAGCGGGCACTTGGACGTTTCGTGCCTTGGGATGGACAGGGACTTGGAGAGTGGAAAGCAGAGCTCGAGGGGGCGGACGCCCTTTTAAATTTGACGGGCCGTTCGGTTGATTGTCGGTACACGAAAGAAAACCGCCAATTGATCCTCAACTCCCGGGTGGATTCAACGAGGGTTCTCGGAGAAGCGATCAGGGGGTGTACCGACGGGCCCAAAGTTTGGCTTAATTCCAGCACTGCTACCCTTTACAAGGACCGCAGAGGAAACTTGGCGCCCCATGACGAGGGGAGCCAAGACTTTGGCTCGGGCTTTTCCGTGGAGGTCGCTCAAGCTTGGGAGAAAGCGTTGGGGAAGCCGGTCATCGAGGGTGTGAGAAAGGTTGCACTTAGAATAAGTATTGTTTTGGGTAAGGACGGAGGAGCTTTCCCGGTTATGAGGAGTTTTGCCAGGCTCGGACTCGGCGGAGCTCAAGGTCCGGGCAGTCAATGGATGAGCTGGTTGCACATTGACGATTGGGTGGGTGTGGCGAGATTCTTGATGGAGAATCAATCAGTTGACGGCCCGGTTAACCTCGCGGCCCCCAATCCCGTAACCAACGCCTTCTTCATGCGCGAGATGCGCAAAAGTTTTGCGCCTCTGGGGATCGGTCTTCCCGCACCTTCGTTGTTTGTTCGAATAGGCGCGTTCTTTATGCGGACGGCACCGGAACTGGTATTGAAGAGCCGCAAGGTGGTCTCCGCCACTTTGCCCGAGGCCGGATATTCCTTCAAAAATCCGGATTTGGCTCAGGCAATCAGAAGCCTCGCCTCCTGAATGTCCTTATTTCTTTTTTTGGGAATGGGATAGAAACCATTCGTAGAGTTTGGGGTTTCGGTAGGTCTTGCTCCAGGAATCATGTCCGACACCGGGGTATTCGGTATGTTTGATTGTTCCGCCGGCTTTCTTGACGGCATCTACCATGACCCGGCTTAGACGTACCGGAACCACTTTGTCGGCATTTCCGTGAAAGTTCCAAATGGGGAGGGTGCCGTATTTTTTCGCCCATTCCGGTTTTCCTCCCCCGCAAATGGGGGCGACGGCGGCAAACTTATCCGGAAATCGGGCGGCCGTTGCCCAGGTCCCGAATCCACCTTGGCTCAAGCCCGTGAGGTATACCCGGTCAGGATCGACGGGGTGTTTTTGCAAAAGGTCATCCACCAGGCCGGTTACGATTTCCGGTTTCCACCATAAGTCGGTGCGCGGGCATTGAGGAGAAGCGATGACGAAGGGCAGATCCTTGCTTTCAACGATCTTGGCCGGTCCGTGCTTCTTGACCAAGTTCAAGTTACTTCCCCGTTCGCCACGACCATGGAGAAAGACCAGAAGAGGCCATTTTCCTTTGGACGGTTTGGAAGAGGGCTTGTACAGCAGGTATTCGTACCCTTGCGATTTGTCTTTAGGTTGGAAGCTTTCTTCCGTTTGCCGGGGAGCGTTCGATGGGGCGTTTTTCTTTGGTTTCGCTCCCTCGGAAATTGAAACGGAAAGGGCCAGAAGGCTTGCTGCTTTGAAAATTTGCAATGACAATTTTAAGTTCATGGATTTCTTGGTTTGAGTGATAAACAGAAATTAAGTGGTGCCTTGTGGCGAGATATATTGAAAATCTAAAAATAAGCCTTGAGTTTGGGCACTTGGTAATTAGGAAAAAGACAGGTGGGTAACCTTAGAAAAAGATTCATGAGAATTGCAAGTATCTTGCTTTGCCTTCAGGTGTCGATTGGATTGGTTGGGGGTGAGAACTTCAAAAGGGACGTCGTGATTTACGGAGGGACCTCGGCTGCCGTTAGTGCCGCAGTACAAGTTAAAAAAATGGGGAAGTCCGTGGTGGTCGTATCTCCGGATACGCACCTCGGTGGTCTTTCAAGCAGCGGTTTGGGGTGGACGGACAGTGGTCGAAAGGAGGCCATAGGAGGGATTGCCCGTGATTTCTATCACCGTGTTTGGCGGCATTACCAGAGCGTCGAATCTTGGAAATGGCAGGATATGGAAAAGTATGGAAACCGTGGGCAAGGAACTCCGGCGATCGATGGAGACCGGCGCACGATGTGGATTTTCGAACCACACGTAGCGGAACAAATTTTCGAATCATGGGTGAAAGAAAACGAACTCGAAGTTTTCAGGAATCAGTGGTTGGACAGAGAGAAGGGAGTGGATATTGAAAAGGGACGAATCAAATCCATCACCACCTTGTCCGGCGACAAGTATGAAGGAGAAATGTTTCTGGACTGTACCTACGAGGGAGATTTGATGGCTTCCGCAGGGGTTTCATACTTTGTTGGTCGCGAACCCGTCTCCTTGTACGGGGAGTCATTGAGTGGGGTACAAACGAGGAATGCCCGTTCCCATCAGTTCAAGGGCAAAGTGGATCCTTTTGTCGTTGCGGGGGATCCTTCCAGCGGGTTACTCGCGAGAATCAGCCAAGACCCTCCTGGTGAAGAGGGGGCGGGCGATTCCAAGATGCAAGCATACAATTTTCGATTGTGCCTTACGCAGGTTTCGGGCAACCGGTTGCCCTTTCCCAAGCCAAAGGGGTACGAACCCGCCCAATACGAACTACTCTTGCGTACCTTGCTGATGGGATCGCGCCATGTTTTCGGCAAGTTCGATCCGATCCCCAATGCCAAGACAGACACGAACAACCACGGGCCTTTCAGTACGGACAACATCGGGATGAATTACCTTTATCCAGAGGCAAACTACGAAGAGAGAAAAAAGATCATCCTGGAACACGAGGAGTATCAAAAAGGTTATTTCTATTTTCTTTGCAATGATCCCAGAGTTCCGGAAGACGTTCGTAAAAAGATGAGTTCATGGGGGCTCGCCAAAGATGAGTTCACGGATAATGGTCATTGGCCCCATCAGATCTACGTTCGGGAAGCCCGCAGGATGGTGAGTGACTTTGTGATGACCGAATTGCACGTCCGTAAAACAAAGGAAACGCCACGCTCCGTTGGAATGGGATCCTACAATATGGACTCCCACAACGTGCAGCGTTACGTGGCGAAGGACGAAAACGGCAAGGCATACGTGCTGAACGAAGGTGATATTCAGGTGAACCCGGGCGGGCCTTATCAGATATCGTACGGTTCCATTATTCCTCCAAAGTCGGAGTGCTCGAATTTGTTGGTCCCGGTTTGCGTCTCCTCCTCCCACATCGCTTTCGGTTCGATCAGAATGGAGCCGGTGTTTATGATTCTTGGTCAGTCGGCCGCTACCGCTGCGGTGTTTTCCATTGAAGACGAGTTGGCGGTACAAGATGTGTCTTACGAAAAACTAGCCGAGCGTTTGCGAGAAGACGGACAAGTGTTGAAACTTGAACGAAGCAATCGAATTGCCCGTGGTTACGGCATTGATCCAAAGACTTTGACCGGAATGGTCATTGACGGGGAGCAAGTCAAGTTTGCCGGAGATTGGGTCGAGAGTTCTTCGCTTCGTCCTTTTGTCGGCTCATCTTATTTTCATGATGAGAATGGGGGGAAAGGCGTGCGGTCGGCTAACTTTCCATTCGACGCTCCCAATGAGGGATTGCATGAAATCCTTGTTTCCTTCGTGCCATCCGCCAATCGAGCGGGGAAAGTGAATTACGAAGTCGAACATGAAAAGGGTTTGGTCAAGGTAACCTTGGACCAAAGGAAGAAGGGAGACCGTGAATTGATTTGGCATTCCCTCGGATCCTTTGTTTTTCAGAAAGGAAAGTCCTATTCGGTTACCGTCAGCAACGAGGGGACGGAGGGCTATGTGATCGCCGATGCGGTGCAGGTCATTCCGTTGGATCGTTAACCTCTTGCTTCTTTGGTTTGATTGAAACTTTTTCAGTTCTTTTTCGTTCTCAATATTTGAAACAGAATGAATGGAGCGCGTGTATGGTCCGGAAATAGCCTTGATCTGCTTTGTATGAACGAAGCGGAGCGGAACGCTTCTGCCCGAAGCGAAAAAGAAGTTGCCTTGATGAAAAGGATTTCCAAGGACGACCAGGTGGCCATGGAAGAGTTGATTGGATTATGGAAATCGGCACTTTACCGTTTTTTTCTTCGTTCTCTTAATCATCACCAGGATGCGGAGGATTTGACTCAAAGAGTTTTTATTCGGGTTTATCGTTCCTCAGCCAGATACGCCCCCAAAGCGAAGTTTTCAACTTGGATTTTTACGATTGCCCGAAATTTGCTCATCGACGAAATAAAAAAAAGACAAAGGCGGCCCCAGATCGTTTCCGACGAACATATAGAAAACAGAAACAGCGTGGATTCCGGAAATCTTGAGGAGTGGAACGAGGTTTTGCTTCGTCGACTCGAGGCGATCCCGGAAAATCAGAAAACCGCTTTACTGCTTAGGGTTCAACGAGAGCTTAGCTACAAGGAAATTGCCGATGTCATGAAGACTACTGAGTCGAGTGTGAAAACTTGGATTCACCGAGCCCGACTTGATTTGAAATCATCCCTTTCAAGCAAAGACCAAACATCATGAGTATAAAACCTGATCAACAAGAAGAACGGATAGAGCGATTCCTGCAAGCCGAAGAGAGCGAAACAAGATCGGCCTTTACCGATGCAAGATTAGCTCGGGAGATTTTGATGGATAACGAAGTCGATGCTCCGAAAAAAAATCTTATTCGTTTTGTTCCATTGGCCATGGTTGCCTGTCTGCTTCTAGTGTTTTCTTTCAACTTTCAAGGGCCCTGGAGTTCCCAAGAAAGCGTCGCCCGAGTTCAATCGGTCGAACCCTTGCTTGATTCCGATAAGGAATTACTTGAAGACTTGATGGGTTTGCCGCAAGAGATGAACTGGGGGGAAGCTTTGCCGGATGAATCAACCTTTGATTTGCTTGTCATGCTCAATCAACCCTATGATTAATAATGCTCATGAGAATTTCACTTGTTTTCCAATTCTTGTTCATCTTTATGACGGCAAATCCTGCACAGGCTGATGAGAGAGGAGAGTTGAAGGGCAAATTCCGCTTTCTGGGTAATTCCGAGCTCAAGCGTTATGAGGGAAATCGGACGAGCCCGGATTTTCAACGCAAGAGGAGGCCCCCAAGCGAAGAGCAAATGGAATTACTCCGTTTTCTTCTCGAGGCTTCACCCGAACGACTACAGGTGATTCGTAGAACCATTGAGAGCGTTGAAAAGATGACACCCGAGGAACGCAAAAGCATGCGGGGTAGGTTGAAACGCTTTAGGGAAAATGCTCCTGCTGCCCGAACCAAAATGATGAAGGATTTTCAATCGAGGCAGGATTCGTTGAGGAAATATTGGAAAACGTTGGATTCGGAAGCGAAAGCTCGTGAAATGAATAATTTTCACCAACTATCTTTGCCCGATCGTCAGAAGTACTTGGAGAAGGTGAGGAAAAAAGAAATGACGGGCGAAGGAAAAAAGGCAAAGGACAAGGAAGCGATTTCTGATTGAATTGAAACTTGTCCACGGGAAAAAATTTCCACAATTGAAATTTTCCCTTGCTCGCTGAGCGCTTTGCATAAAGAAACAAACCTTACGAATTTTTCACTATTATGACGAAATTACATCGCACAACTTACCATTACTCACGCCGGGCGTTTCTCGGGGCATCCGCATCCGCTGCCTTTTCCTTCTCGTTTCTTCCTTCCCGAGTCTTCGGAGCAAACGAACGACTTCAGGTTGCGGGCATCGGCGTAGGCGGAAAAGGCAAAGGTGATTTTGACGCCTTGGCTATGCATGGTGACGTAGTGGCTGCTTGCGACGTCGATGCGAGGCGTCTTGACGTTTCCGTGCGCAAACATACCGATGCGGTTAAATTCAGTGATTATCGCGAAATGATCAGCCAGTTCGGCGACAAGATCGACGTACTTAACGTAAGCACCGCGGACCATACCCATGCTCCTGCGGCGATGCTTGCAATGAGAAAAGGAATCCATGTTTACGTCCAGAAGCCTTTGACTCACACGGTATGGGAGGCAAGGCAGTTGGCCAAGTATGCCCGCGAAAACAAGATTTGCACCCAAATGGGCAACCAAGGTACGGCTACGGACGGACTGAGAGAGGGTGCCGAATACGTCCGCAGCGGTGGCTTGGGCAAAGTGAAAGAAATTCACGCTTGGACGAACCGCCCGGTTTGGCCCCAGGCTCCCAGCGTTGTAGCTCGACCCAGCGAGAAGCAGGACGTTCCTTCCCATATGGATTGGAATTCCTTTATCGGACCCGCTCCGATGCGCCCTTATCATTCTTCCTATACGCCTTTCAAATGGCGCGGTTGGTGGGACTATGGCACGGGTGCGCTTGGCGACATGGCTTGCCATACGACCAATTTGGCTTTCATGGCTTGCGAATTAACCCAGCCTACTTCGGTAGAGTCGGTTAATACCGGCCCCATCAATGAGGAGACTTTCCCCTCCTGGGCATCGATTGACCTACAGTTTCCGAAAACCGAAAAGAGAGGTTCGATCAAGTTTCATTGGTACGAGGGTAAGGTGGGTAACAATGGAAAGGACAACAAGGGAATCAAGAATCTTCCTCCCATGGACCTGTTTCATGGTCAGAGTCCAAAGAACAGTGGGCTTCTTTTGGTCGGAACGGATGGAATCCTGTATTCACCGAACGATTACGGAGCTGATTGGATGGTTCACAAAGGAGGCAAATGGCACAAGCGCAACGAAGTCGAGCTTCCTGAACAGTCCTTGCCACGTAATGGCCGTGGGGACAATGGGATGAAGGAGGAACTTGTGAATGCTATTCGTGCTGGAAAACCTGAAATTGCCGTCTCGAACTTCAACTATGCCGGTAATTTGACTGAGGCCATTCTCTTAGGAAACGTAGCGATGAGAGCTGGTGGTAAGTTCAAGTGGGACGCCAAGAAGATGAAGACGGATCGCAAGGATGCGGACAAACTTATCAGCAAGGTATACCGGGCTGGATGGGAAGTGGATCCGGCCTAAAAGCCTATCTGCACCTCGATTACCAATTAAATTTGGCCCTTGGGGGGAATTGCCCCGGGCCTTTTTTTTGGTAAACTGTATCGGCGATTGTCTTTGTCGTTGATCAATTTTTTGGAATGTCTATTTCTATGTGCTTTTCATGAAATTCCCGTATTTTTCAGTTAATGCATTTTGTAAGGGAGCATTTTCCGGCAACCCAGCCGGAGTGTGCATTCTCGAGGAATGGTTGTCCACCGACGAACTCCAAAATATGGCTTCTCAGCTCTATTTTCCAGAAACGGCCTTTGTATTCCCCAATAAGAAGGATTCGTGGTCGATTCGCTGGTTCACCCCAAAGTCGGAAGTTGATCTGTGCGGACATGCAACAATGGCGGCCGCTCACGTTCTTTTTGAAGAGGGCTTGGCGACCCAAGGTGCCGTGATCACGTTTTCCTGCAATAGTGGTAAACTTCAGGTCAGTCACGATGAGAAGAAAAGGTTGATCATGGACTTCCCTTTGCTGAAAGCAAGAAACTCTCATGTTTCACCGGCTTTGGTAGAGGGTTTGGGGGCGTATCCGGACGAGGTTTACGTGGGAACCAACTGTTTATGCGTATTTGGTGCCGAGGAAACGGTTCGCTCCTTGGCTCCGGATTTCAAAATGCTATCAGGATTGAATTCCTTTATTGGAGTCATTGCGACTGCCAAGACGTCGATAATCGGCTACCACTTCGTTTCTCGTTATTTTGCTCCCAGCGTAGGGATCGACGAAGATCATGCAACTGGGTCCGCTCACTGCCTCCTTGCACCCTACTGGGGAAATAAACTGAATAAAAATAAACTGGTTGGCTTACAAGCCTCTTCCCGAGGTGCGGAAATCAGGTGCGAAGTCAAAGGTGATCGAGTGATTCTTTCGGGCGTGGCCGAGACTTTTGTTCGTGGCAAAATGACTTTCTGAAAATTCCTTTTTTGATGAGTTGGGAATGAGCTCTTAAGTTAGGTTTTCTCCCGCTTGACATGGGTTCCACTCGATTTTCAATTCTATTGGAAAAGTAGATTGCCGCCGGAAAATAACCATGTGGTCTATGGGTCTCTCCAAAAAATCGATTCAAACGTTATGTTTCACTTGCTTTAGGCTTTTTCCATAACAGAATACGAAAAGTGGATATTTATATCCCCATGCATTTTTCGTACCCATGAGTTTTTTCAACTTCACTCTTTCTTTTCGGAAGATTCTTGTCTTCCTTTTGTCTCCTTTACTCTTGATGGCAAACGACAAGGGGAGCGCAAATTCCTCTCCGGTAAGTTTTCACAAGGAAATACGACCCCTATTCCAGGCGAATTGCAACGGTTGTCATCAACCTGCCAAAGCCAAGGGTGATTACGTAATGACTGACTTCACCTCCTTGCTTTCCGGAGGAGAGAGCGACAAACCTGCCGTCGTTCCCGGAAAACCTGACCAAAGTTACCTGATCGAGGAGGTAACTCCCGATGAGAATGGTGAATACGAAATGCCAAAGGGTAAGAACGCCAAACCTCTTCATGCCACTGAAATTCAACTTTTGCGCAGGTGGATTGAGGAAGGGGCCAAGGATGATTCGCCCGTTGGTTCGGTTTCCGCTTACACCATGCATAATCCGCCTACCTACACCATGCCACCCGTGGTCACCAGCATGGATTTCTCTCCCGATGGCACCTTGCTTGCCGTTACGGGTTTTCATGAAGCCCTGATCCATAAAGCAGATGGTTCGGGATTGGTCGCCCGTTTAGTTGGTCTGTCCGAAAGAATAGAGTCGGTGTCCTTTTCTCCGGATGGCAAGAAACTCGGGGTCACCGGAGGGCGACCAGGTCGGATGGGGGAAGTTCAAGTCTGGGATCTCGAGAAAAAAAAGCTCGAATTATCAAAGGCCGTTACCTTCGATACTCTCTACGGAGGTTCCTGGTCTCCGGACGGTAAATATTTTGCATTTGGAGCGGCGGACACTTCCGTCCGTGTCATCGAGGTGGCCACTGGTAAACAAATCGTCTATATGGCGGGCCATGATGATTGGGTGCGTGATACGGTCTTTGGCATGGAAGGGAAATCGGTCTTTTCCGTCAGTCGGGACAAAACCGTCAAGCAAACCGACGTTGTTACGGAACGGTTCGTTGGAAACGTAACAACCCATACGCCTTTTGTTCTGAGCGGAGGCCAGAGTTCCATCGACGTTCATCCCAAGAAAGCCGAACTCTTGGTCGGTGGCGCGGATGGAAAGGCAAAGCTTTTCCGTCAGTCCGTAAAAGCGGCTCCTGCGGGAGGTGGAAATCCCAATCAAATTCGAGAGTTCAAGGCCATTATCGGCAGAATTTTTTCGGTTCGGTTCAACCACGACGGTTCACTTGGCTTTGCCGGAAGCAGCCTCGACGGAAAGGGCGAGGTCAAGGCCTTTCAAGTTGATAGCGGAAAGGACTTGTGGAAAGTTTCGTTTCCCGAGACGGGTGTATACGCTTTAGCGTGCACACCGGATGGCAAAACTTTGGCCGTTTCCGGATTTGACGGAAAGGTTCGCTTGCTTTCCACGATCTCGGGTGAGACTCGCAAAACTTTTATTCCAGTTCTCATCGAAAAACCCTCCGCAGACGCTGTCTCTGGAAGTTTTCAGGCCAAACCGGATCCAGAGCCCGTGCTTGTGGTCGAAGAATCGTTGGAGAAGGAATTCATCGTCCAATCCCTCTCCTCTTTCCCTTCCCACATCAAGGTATCCCGGTCTCTGGACTATGGTCAGATCATTCTCGTGGCGAAGCTTCAGGGTGGGGCGGAGGCGGACGTCACCCGCATGAGTAAATTGAAGGTAGAGGGTGGGGTAGGGCAAGTTTCCGTTCGCGGACTTTTTACTCCATCCCAAAATGGTTCCGGTCGAGTAATTGGAGAATTTTCCGGTCATCGAGTTGAGATACCGGTCGAGGTCAAGGGCTTGGGGAATTCTTTTGAGCCAGACTACATCCAAGACGTCAATCCAGTCATCTCAAAGCTCGGGTGTAATTCAGGTACCTGCCACGGGTCCAAGGATGGAAAAGAAGGATTCAAATTGTCCTTGAGGGGCTACGATGCAATTTACGACATCCGTGCTTTCACCGATGACTTGGCTTCTCGTCGGGCCAATGTAGCGGCTCCCGAAAAAAGTCTCATGCTTTTGAAGGCTTCTGCTGCCGTTCCGCATGAGGGGGGGCAGGTATCCATGCATGATTCGAGGAACTATCGGATCATACGCGATTGGATTGGAGCGGGAGCCAAGTTGGACCTGAAGGTAGCGCGGGTTGAATCCATCGAGCTTTTTCCTAAAAACCCGGTCGTGCAGGTGATTGGCTCGGCTCAACAGATTCGAGTCGTAGCCACTTTTTCAGATGGTTTGATCCGCGACGTTACCAGAGAGGCGGTTGTGACCAGTGGCAACGGGGAAGTGGCCGAGCATGATGAGGTCGCGTTAATGACTACGTTGCGTCGAGGAGAGGCTCCGATATTGGCAAGATACGAGGGGCGCTATGCAGCCACTACTCTTACTGTCATGGGTGATCGCTCCGGATTTTCATGGAAAGAACCACCAGCCCATAATGAGATTGACCGTCTTGCAGCAGACAAGTGGAAACGCATGAAAATACTTCCCTCTGATCTTTGCACTGATTTGGAGTTTCTTCGAAGGGTATCCCTCGATTTGACCGGTTTGCCTCCCTCCCCGGAGACCGTCGGCTCCTTTCTGGCTGACAAGAGGCCTTCGCGAATCAAACGGGATGAGCTCGTCGATAAGTTGATTGGCAACCCGGACTTTGTCGAGCATTGGACGAACAAGTGGGCCGATCTTTTACAGGTCAATCGAAAGTTCCTCGGTGCAGCTGGAGCAAAAATGCTCAGGGAATGGATTCAAAAGGAGGTTGTGGACAACACGCCTTACGATGCTTTTGCCCGCAAAATTCTGACGGCAAGTGGTTCCAACAAGGAAAACCCACCAGCCTCCTACTATAAAGTCCTCCGTAAACCGACCGAGACTATGGAGAATACGACTCATCTTTTTCTGGCTACCCGTTTTAATTGCAACAAATGCCACGACCATCCCTTCGAGAGATGGACTCAGGATCAGTATTATGAAATGGCCGCCCACTTTGCCCAGTTCAAGTTGGAAAAGGATCCGGCATCCGGAAAAAACGAGATTGGAAAGACAGCGGTCGAACGTGGTAAGCCACTCTACGAAATCGTCAAAGACGTCAATTCCGGTGAAGTTAAGCACGATCGCACGGGAGAAGTTACGGCACCGGCTTTTCCTTATCCCGCCAAACATGAAGTTTCCGAGAAAGCATCCCGCAGGCAAAAATTGGCGGCTTGGATGACTTCTCCCGATAATCAGTATTTTGCCAGAAGTTACGTCAACAGACTTTGGGGTTATCTTTTCGGTATTGGGATCATTGAACCGATTGATGACATCCGGGCGGGGAACCCGGCCACTAATCCCGATCTTTTGGATTATTTGGAGGCTGAATTCATCTCAAGTGGATTCGACGCGCGCAACATCCTTAAACTCATTTGCAAGTCCCGCACTTACCAACTTTCGGTGAAGACGAACAAGTGGAATAACGACGATCAAATTAACTTTTCCCATGCCAGTGCCCGCAGGCTTCCTGCGGAGACTTTGCTTGACGCCATTTATGCGGTGACCGGCTCAAAATCGAAGTTTCCGGGAGTTCCCGCGGGTACCCGGGCCGCATCTCTTCCCGATTCCGGGATCAAATTACCGGATGGTTTTCTTGGTACTTTCGGGAGGCCTCCGAGGGAGTCTTCTTGCGAATGCGAAAGGGCCGGTGGTTTGCAACTTGGGCCCATCATGGCTTTGGTCAGTGGACCGACCGTCAATGATGCTATTTCGGATCCAGGCAATGCGATCACCAAGCTTGCGGTCGAGGAAAAAGACGATCGTAATTTGGTGAATCGATTGTTTGTCAGGATTTTAAACAGACCAGCGACGGAAAAAGAGATTCAAGCAAGCTTGGTTCTTTTCAAGGATGCCATCGATGGTGATCACGTTGGTTTGGAAAAGGCGTTGGAGGATGCTCAGAAAGACATCAAGGCCGAGTTGGACGGCAAGGAAAAAGCTCGTGCCGAAAAAATTACCAAAGCCGAGGATGAAATGAAGGCCTATCAGGGAAAAATTGCTCCTTCAGTTAAAAAGGCGAATGACGAGCGCAATGCCCGGATCAAGAAGGCGGACGATGCGCTCAAAGGTTACGACAAGGATCTTTCTGCTAAGCTTGCTGCTTGGGAGCGGGATCATGAAGAAGGGAAATCTTTATGGAAAAACTTGGATATGAGCAACGTCAGTTCCAAAATCTCGGGCATCAAGTTTGAGGAGCAGGATGACGGTTCAGTTTTCGTGGCAGGAAGAAGTGCAAAAGGCAGTTATGTCGTCAAGGCCGCCACTGACCTTTCCAATATCACCGGGGTGCGTGTCGAGGCCCTGTCGGATGCCCGATTGCCAAAGAAAGGTCCCGGACGTGCCCCCAATGACGGGAATTTCGTTTTGACGGAGCTTGAAGTTCAAGCCAAGCCGGTTAAGGATTTGAAAAAATGGAACAAGGTCAAGGAGTGGTCGTTCGACGAATTGGCCGAGAACAAGGGTTGGAAGGGCGAGTTTGGCGCCAAGACCGGCCCGGGAGAAGGTGGATTGGCCATTGTCGGATCATCCTTGGAAGGTGGTGCTTTGACGATTGGTGAATTTTATCATGCCGGCCCGTTCGTGAATAGTGGCTTCGATCAGAAGGTAGGTCCCGAGGGTTTGCCGAGTTTTGATACCAAGCAAAAGTTCAAGCATGCGAACAAGGAAATTTCGTGGTCGAAGAGGCCAGAATGGAAAAACGGTCAACTCTATGCAACGGTTTTTTCGGTCCCGAATTCTTCTAATTATCTGCATAAAGTGATCTCAACCGATTCCCCGCGCGACCTTCCGATTAGCCTGGGTAGTGACGATGGGATCAAGGTTTTCCTCAATGGGAAACAAATCCTTTCCAACAACATCGGACGGGGAGCTGAAGCGGACCAAGAAAAATTGACCCTCAAACTCCGAAAAGGAGACAACTACTTGTTGCTTAAGATTCACAATGGTGGAGGACCTTCGGGATTTTACTTCAGGGCGGATGCCAAGACCAAGAGCTTACCCTCCATTGCAAACGAGCTTTCGGTGCCAAAGGGCTCGGTTGCCATAGAGGTAGTGGCCAAGGCCAAGGCGTCGCGTAAGGCTAAGATTTTCTGGCAGGACAAGAAATCCAATGGTTTTGTCGCCGAACGATCTTCTTCCGAGGTGGTGTTCGGAAAATCAGCCGAATGGAAAACTTATCGATTCGATTTCGTTTCGGGGGAAGACCTCACCGGGTTACGCTTCCAGCCCGGCGGGGAAGTATTTCTCAAATCGATTCGAGTTTATCGAAACCAAGCTCCTGTAAAGTTGTCTTTCGAAAATGCATTTGCGACCTTCAGCCAAAATGGATATCCGGTTGCTTCCGCAGTCGATGGGAAAGTAGTGCCTGAAAGGAATGGATGGGCGATAGCCCCGCAAATGGGCAAGGGTCATTTTGCATCCTTTCAGGTCAAGCAAGACATTGCCTTCATGGGTGGCTCGGAGCTCACCTTTATCCTAAAGCAGGAGTTTAATAGTGGTCAACATGCCCTCGGGCGTTTCCGCCTTGCAATTACGGATGCTCCGAGGCCTGTTTCTTTTGGCCTGCCGGCCGACGTTAAGGCAATTTTGGCCGTTGCTGCGGAAAAGCGTACACCACAGCAAAAGAAGAAATTGTCCGACACTTTCAAAAATACGAATTCCGAGAGAGTCAAGTTGACAAAAATGCTGACGGATGCCCGGAAGCCTTTGCCTTCGGATCCAAAGCTCAAGGTTCTTCAAGAAAGATTGACCCTTGCTCAAAAACCGGTTCCGCTCCCTCCGAAGATCGCCCGCCTCCGAAGAGCTTTGGGACTAAGCAAAGGACAGCTTGCCAAGAAACGCATAGTCGGTGCTCAGGATTTGGCTTGGGCAATTATCAATACGCCCGCTTTTTTATTTAATCGATAATTTTTGTCGAAGAGTTTAACTTTAAAGAAGGCTAATAGAGTAAGAAAGGTGAAATTATGATCGGTATACCAGGAGATTTAGGAAAAGATTTATGTGACGCTCATTTGCCCATGAGCAGAAGAGACGTTCTGAAAGTCGGAGGGTCCGGGATGCTCGGTCTTACTTTGGGTTCGATGCTCGAACTGCAGGCAAGTGAGAAGAAGACAAAAGGCGGGCCGGGATGGGCTAAGGCCAAGAGCATCATCATGATTTATTTGCAGGGCGGCCCCAGTCACTTGGACTTGTGGGACCCCAAGCCTGATGCTCCCGATAACGTAAGGAGCATATTCAAGCCCATCAAAACGAAGATTCCAGGTGTCAATTTTACCGAGTTGATGCCTCGACTCGCTCAAGTGAATGACAAATTTACCATGATGCGGTCAGTGAGTTACACCCCCAAGGGTCTCTTCAATCACACTGCTGCAATCTATCAGATGATGACGGGCTATACGACCGACAAGGTGAGCCCTTCCGGTCAATTGGAACCACCCAGTCCCAAGGATTTTCCGAACTTTGGCTCTAATTTGATTAAGTTTAAACCTCCCACCGAACCTATGTTGCCATTCGTCATGCTTCCCCGTCCCCTTCAGGAAAGCGGAGTGATTGGCAAAGGAGGTTCAGCCGGTTTTTTGGGTAAGGCTTATGACCCCTATACTCTCTACCCTCCTGGTAGCGATATGGACATGGAAAAGATGGCCAAGATCCGAGTGGACGATTTGGAAATGCGTCCCGACATGTTCGGGGTGAGGCTTCACAGGCGGGCCAATCTCCGCAACGCAATCAACGAGGCTATGCCCGTGATCGATCAAGCGGTCAAGCATTACAACTTGAACGAGCATTATGACCGGGCTCTTAGTTTGGTGTCTTCCGGCCGTGCCCGCGAAGCTTTTAATCTCGGTCAGGAGACCGAAAAAACCCGCGATTCCTACGGTCGCAATACTTTTGGACAGAGCTGTCTCTTGGCTCGTCGCCTAGTCGAAGCGGGCACACGCGTGGTCGAGGTCATTTGGCCCAAGGTCGCGAACTCGGACAACCATTCCTGGGACGTCCACAAGGGCTTGCCCAAGCGAATGAAAGATCAATCGGCTCCCATGCTCGATGCCGGTCTTTCAGGGCTTATCGCTGACTTGGATCAGCGTGGGTTGTTGGATGACACGATGGTGGTTTGCGTTGGTGAATTCGGACGCAGTCCTCAGAAGGGCGTGAGCACCTCCGGTAACGGCAATAGCGCAGATGGTCGAGATCATTGGCCCTATTGTTATACAGGCGTCATTGCTGGTGCGGGGATCAAGCAAGGTTACGTGCATGGTGAGTCGGACAAGACTGGTTCTGCCCCTTTGGAAGACCCTATTCACCCTCGTGAACTTTTGGCCACGATCTACCATGGCTTTGGAATAGATCCGGAAAGCATCGTATACAACCATTTGAACCAACCGCGCGAACTTGTCAAAGCACAGGCAGTCACCAAGCTGTTCACCTGATTTACGAGCGATCCTGCAGTTTCCTTTCTCCGAAAAGTTTTCCGTGAACATTTTCCCTTGGTCTGGGTCGTCTTTGCTCGCATGCCTCTTTTTCTTGGCCGGGTGCAGTAATCGGATCGATCCTGCAGTAGCTGACCGGGAGGTGAGGGCCTTACTCGGAGACGCCCCTTTCTTTAACTGGGAAGTCGATCCCTATTCTCGTTTGGCGGCTCCTGACGGTAATCAGTTGCCACCCTCTCCGGTGGATGATCCCGATGCCCGTAAAGTTACCTTGCGCATTCAGAAAGAAGATGCCCATGAAGATGGCAACCACTCGATTCAGTTGGAAAGTGCGATTTGGAGAGAAAAATTACCCAAACTTCAAAACGGTAGCGTTCTTTTGGATTTGGAGACTTCCATGAAACTTGCTCTTCTTCACTCCCGCGAATTTCAAGGTCAAAAAGAGGAGCTCTATCTTTCCGCGCTCAATGTGACTTACGAGCGCTTTCGTTTGCAACCCAAGTCGTTTTTCAGAGCTTCTGGGGAAGTTTCCGACGTCTCGGAGTCTTCAGGAAACGACTTGGACTCGAAGATCCAAACCGGATTCAGTGGAGTCGCTCGACAGGGCGCGACCTGGGTGGCTTCCCTTGCCAGTCGTTTGACGATCGAGCTTGGCGAAGGCACCTCTGAGCTGGGAGGATCCCTTGCGAACCTGACGATCACCCAACCTCTTTTGAAGGGTGCGAGTAAACGAATTTACAAAGAACGGCTTACATTGGCCGAGCGAAGACTTTTAAGCGATGCGAGGAGCATGGAGCAATTCAGGCAAGGATTCTTTCTTGGGCTTGCAACCGGAAGCAACCCTTCCCGGGGGCCGGGGCAAAGAGGCCTAGTTACTTCATCCTCCCGGTTTTCCTCTTCGGTTTCCGGATACCTCGGACTGTTGCAGGATGCTCAGAAAATACGAAACCAGGAATCCAACGTAGCCAAGCTTAAAGACAGTCTCGCCCAGCTCGAAGCTGCTTTCGAAGCCGGCAGAATTGGCAATCGTTTGCAGGTAGACCAAGCAAGACAGGCCCTCTTCGGTGGTCAAAGCAGCTTACTTTCCTCAAAGGCAAGCTTTGAAAGTCGCTTGGACGATTTCAAGCAAGTCATGGGGTTGCCTACGGACCTACTTGTTCAAGTGAATGAACGCTATGTCGAACAGTTTCGGCTCACCGACGTGAAGTTGGTCGCGTTGCAAGAATACCTAAACAGGATTCTCTTGTTTGTCAGAAACCCGGAAGAGACTCCGACCAAGCAAGATCTCCTTGCATTTGGGCAAGAAACCTTGTCCATGAAAAAGGAAGTAGATGAGAGTCTGGCCGGTTTTTTGGCAGACCGTGCTGTACTGAATAGAGCCATGCCAAGTCGCAAAAAATGGTATGCTCAGCTACGTGGAAGGTCGGATTTTCAGGAGTTGGGGATGGGGTCGGAAGCCTTTGAGGATGATGAACTGGATCGAGTCGTTTCCGATTTGAATGCTTCCTCCGTACGTTTGAACAAACAATTTTCGGATTATTGGGTTAACCTTTCCGCGCTCCTTTTATCAGCTGACACTTTGGACATTGATCAGGTCAGGGCCGGTTTGGCTGTGTTATTGAACGATTTGACTGGTATGTTCTTGGAATTATCATTGGCTCGAGCCTCCGCTCGACTCGAATCGATCGTAATGGAAAAGGTTGAGATCGATGCCCGTGAGGCATGGATGACCGCTTCCTCCGAAAGGTTGGACTGGATGAACGCCCGGGCTGCCTTGGTCGACGTTTGGCGAGAAGCCGATTTGGCCCGAGATGATTTGCGGACCGATCTTGACTTGGTTCTATCTGGTGATTTGGGTTCGGATCGCTTGGGGGCGGGACATTTTCAATCAAGCGAAAGCCGAGTGAGGCTCGGCATGGAATTGGATTCCCCTCTCTCGAAAATCTTTGAAAGAAACCAATATCAAGAAGCCTTGATTCGTTATCAACAGGCTAGACGACGATATTTGGCGTTTGAGGATGAAGTTTTGAGTTCCTTGAGAAATTTCAACCGCTTGGCAAAGTTGAGTCAGTTGAATTTCGAATTGAGTCGAGCAGCGGTGCGGGGCGCCATTGCTCAAGTTGACCTCGCTCGTCTCCGTTTGAGCGAACCGCCTCAACCGGGTCGCAACGCCCAATTCGGTGCAACTACTGCAAGGGATTTGGTGAATGCCTTAAATGACCTGCTCGATGCTAGTAATGCATTCCTACAGGTTTGGGTCGGTTACGAAGCGATGCGCATGCGACTCGATTATGAACTGGGAACCATGAAATTGAACGAAGAGGGACTTTGGATTGATCCGAGGGTGATCCAGATCGGCGAGTGAGAACCATAGAGCAAAAAACAGCAATAAATGGATGCTAACTTGCTGTTTTTGCTTTAATTTTATAGGTTTTGCGAAAAATGAACAAATTGACTCCAACCCTGAACGGATTTGTCTCAACCAAAATTTTGGTTGGCTTGGCGAGTGCTGGGATTATTTCATTTGCTTGGTGGGCAATTCGTGATGACTCGTCATTGGAAGTGGATATTCAACCTCTTTTCGAGAAAGTGGTCCGGGGAGATTTTAAACTCGAGTTTACCGAGCTTGGGGAAATCGAAAGTGCCGAAAACGTAGAAATTAATTGCGAAGTCAAGGGAGACCGTTACACGGGGGTTTGCATTTTGGAAATCGTACCGGAAGGCTCGAAGGTAAAGAAGGGAGATTTTCTTGTCAGGCTTGATGATGGTTTGCTCCAAAAAGCCCTCCTTTCCCAAAGAATTCTTGTTCACAAAGCTCGAGCGTCCCTAGTCAAAGCCAATGCCGAAGTAGAAGCAGCCCGGCTTTCTCTGGAAGAATACCTTTCCGGTTCATACCGCCAAGAAGAGGAGCAGATGGAGAGTGCCGAATTTGTTGCCAAGGAGAACCTAAGGAGGGCTGAAGAATACCTTGCCTACAGTAAAAAATTAGCAGCGAAGGGATATCTTCCCGTCGCTCAACTGGAGGCCGACCAATTTGCCGTCGAAAAAGCGAGAAAGGAACGCGATCTTGCCATGACCAAACTCGAAGTTCTTCGCGTTCATTCGCGAAAGTCAAAGGTCAATGATCTTAACGCCTCGATTCTTACTGCGGAAGCCAACTTGAGCTCCATCGAAAATTCGTTTGAACTTGAAAGAAAGAAGGAGCGCGAAATTACCGAGCAGATAGACAAGTGCTTAATTTATTCTCCTGCAGACGGGGAAGTTACTTATGCGAACCGAAACCAATCGGGAAGCTCGGATGGTGTGCTGATCGAGGAAGGTAAGTCGGTTCGAGAACGTCAGACCATTATCCGGTTGCCTGACACCTCCCATATGAGAGTTTTTGCCAGAGTAAGCGAAACGAAAGTCGAGCAAGTGAAAGCGGGGCTACCTTGTTCGATTTCCATTACCAGAGATGGCTTCCGCGGCGTTGTCCTCAACGGGAAGGTCGAGTCGGTAAGCGATTATCCGGTTCCTTCGACTAGTCGTTACACGGCGCATATCAAGGAGTATGCAACCGAGATCTTGATTGAGGATCCCCCTGAAGCGATTAAGGCCGGCATGTCTGCAAAAGTATCCATCCTGGCCGAATCTTTGAATGACGCCTTACTGATTCCTTTGACAGCTGTGGTGCGTAAGGAAGGTCGTTTCTTTTGCCTTCTCAAGTCAGGCGAGGATGCAATGACCCTGAGGGAGATAAAGTTGGGTTCGTCCAATACCACGCATGCGGTCCTCATCGACGGGTTGAATGAATCGGACGAAGTAGTCATCAACCCGGATTCCTTTCCGGAGTTCTTGGAAGCTCCTTCCGAGTCCGATTTCGCTTCCCGATAACCCTTTGGCCGATCTCCTTCCCTCAGTTGACCTGAGAAACAGATGAGTTTGGCATTTTCAACACGCGGATTAAGCAAGCTTTACGAGGTCGGGGATGATATCGTAGTTGCGTTGGACTCCGTCGACTTGGAGGTGCCGGTCGGTGATTATCTTGCTGTCATGGGTCCATCCGGATCAGGTAAGAGCACGTTACTCAATCTTCTCGGGTGCCTCGATTCTCCGACGAGCGGTATCTACGAGCTTTCTGGCCGGAAGGTCACCGGCTTGACCGATGACGAACTTTCGGCCACCCGTTGCCGTTCGATTGGCTTCGTTTTCCAATCTTACAACCTGATTCCTTATCTCGACGTTCTTGACAACATCAATGTCCCGATTTCCTATTGTACGAGTGGCTCAACTGAACCCGAAGCAGCCCCTTCCCTTGCAGAATTGGTCGGCTTGAGTGATCGTGTAGACCATAGACCGCAACAGTTGTCGGGCGGGCAGCAACAGAGAGTAGGGATTGCGAGGTCTCTAGCGAACGACCCCGACTTTATCTTGGCCGATGAACCCACGGGGAATCTCGATAGCAAGACCACTGAGGAGATTCTTGATTTGCTCGACGAGCTTCATGCTCAAGGAAAGACCATTGTTATGGTCACCCATGAGAAGGAAGTGGCTGACCGGGCAAGCCGAGTTATTTGCATGAGAGATGGAAAAATCGAAAGTGATCACCGAAGCAGGCCCTTGAGCGATCCTCGTGGACCGAGCTTGGAAGAGCATTCGGAAACGGTGTTGGAGGTGAAGCAGGTAAAGAAACGGAGCATCGGTACTCTTTGGAAGACCGCTTTCATGAGCATCGCCACTCACCCTATGAGATCCCTACTGACTGCGCTTGGAGTTTTTATCGGTGTAGCAAGCGTAATTTGGTTGCTGGCAATCGGAGAGGGAATAGCGGTGGAAGCCGAAGATGAGATCATGGCTCTTGGGGCCAATAGCATCATTCTTTCCTCCAAGCGTCCGCCCGAGGAGGAAAGAGTGAGCAAGGGGAAATATTTTTACTCCTATGGGTTGACGGAAAATGATTATTACAAGATCAAACAGACGGTGCCTCATATCTCCTCTCTTTTTCCAACGAGAGAGATCAACAATCGAAGAGTCTTCTCTTCTCATGACCAAACGAGGGCTGAGATTTTGGGATGCCTGCCGAATTATCGTAAACTGCATGGCCTCAAGCTGGTAAAGGGGAGGTTCATCACGGAGGAAGACAACCTTTCGCTTAGCGAGGTTTGCGTGATTTCTTCGGCTTTGTCGAAAACGCTTTTTCCGTTTAAGGATCCATTGGGCCAAGCAGTCACTACCGAGGGAAACCTCTATGAAGTAGTGGGGGTGGTGGCACCCCACTCGGAACTTAAGGATGAATCCAACCTTGGGTTTAAGGAGTTGTTCGAGGACAACCTTTATTTGCCAATAGAGACTATGTGGGCTAAGTTCTTTGACCATTACTATAGGGGTTCCGACGGTTCCCATTTGGTTTCAAAGATAACCCTCAAGGTAGATGATCCGGACAAGTTGTTCACTGTTGCCCAGATGCTTCAGGATATTCTTGAAAAAGACCACGATATGGATGACTTCCAGGTCACTGTGCCACTAAAGCTAATGGAACAGGCTGAAAAGGCACGCATGACTTTTATTGCGCTTATGGGGTTGGTGGCAGGAATCTCCCTTGTCGTGGGAGGTGTCGGAATCATGAATATCATGTTGGCCACGGTGACGGAAAGGACGCGCGAAATCGGAGTGCGCAGAGCTCTTGGAGCCAGGCGCTCGGACATCGTCTGGCAGTTTCTGGTCGAGACCATGACGCTGACTGGCATTGGTGGAGTGATGGGAATCTTGGCGGGTCTTTTGTGTGAACCGGCTTACGGATCATTGATGGGTTTTTTCGAAGCTTTTACGCCAACTCTTTATGATTCGTTGCCGCCATCGATGAAGGGGATGGATCCGATTGTCGTTTATTGGTCTATGCCCGTTGTCTTTGGTTTTGCCGTGTTTACAGGAATGATTTTTGGAATCTATCCAGCACGCAAGGCTGCTCGAATGAACCCAGTGGACGCTCTTCGCCACGCAAGTTAGAACTAAACGCCGGGGAAGCCTTGTCTGCAAACTCGACGCACGAAACGCCGGTAGCCGTATAGGCCGATTGACGTGAATCTCGAATCAGTCGTTGCCGGCCACGGTCCCCCGTGATGAGTCGCAATCCCGGGAGCAACTCCAGGAGGAAAACCTCCCCAAAGGAGGCGCCCCACCCGAGATTCGATAATGGGTAAGAGCCGTGCCACCAATTTCATGTCTTTGTAATGAGCATGAATCGTACCGGTCAGACTGCCTTCCATGGATCGGGCGATCTCGATCATTTGATTTTCATTCTTACACCTTACGATGATTGAGGCGGGTCCGAAGGCTTCCGTTCGGAGCCCTTTGTTTTTTATGAAATCCGGAGCCTTGATTTCGAAAATGCGACAAGACGCCAGCCGTTCGTTTTCTTCCACTTGCTTCTGGTTCGATGCAACCAAGTCCAGCGATGAGGAGAGTTCGGAGGTAATGGAATGATAGTTTTTGAAAACCGATTGGTTGAGCATTTTGGCACTTTCGATTTGGCCGACTGCTTCCTTTATCCTTTCGAGGAAGGATTCCACTGCGGGAGATTCGATCAGGATCAGCAATCCAGGTTTTGTACACATTTGCCCGACAAATAAATTGACCGCCGCGACAAAGCCTTTGGCTATTCCCTCGCCAAATTCCTTCAATGCCCGAGGCAGTACGAATACGGGGTTCAAACTTCCCATTTCAGCATGGAAGGGGATGGGGGACTTGCGCAGACTGGCAAGTTGATGAAGAGTTTGTCCTCCCTTGAGCGAACCAGTGAATGCGACACATGTAGTTCGTTGGTGCTCGATCAGAGCACGGGTGACGGAGTGTTCTATCCCATGGACAAGTTGGAACGCCTTTTCTGGCATCCTCGTTTGTCTTGAAGCTGTTTCGACTAAATCGGCCAGATTTTGACAGGTTTTTGAATGCTCGGGGTGCGCTTTGACCACGACTGGGCAACCGACTGCCAGAGCGGATGCCGTATCGGTACCGACGACGGATATGGCAAAAGGAAAATTGCATGCTCCGATTACAACGACTGGGCCAACGGGTACGTTGGTGGTTTGCATTCCGGGTTTCGGAAGTGGTTGGCGTGCGGTGTCCGCTTGCTCCTTCACCTCTTCCTTCCATTCCTCGAATTCGGCTAAGCCAGCGAATAATTCGAGCTCGGAAATAGTTCTTTTGAGTTCAAAATGCAGACGGTCGTACCCCAATGACGTTTCGGACTCAGCGAGTAGGACCAACTTATCCTTCCTGTCTTTCAAGAGTTCTGCAATGGCGCGAAGAAAGGAAGCTCGGTCCTTTCCTGATCGTTTTCGGAAGAACGAAAAGCAGGCCCAGGCACCCTCCATCGTCTCGTCGATTTCCAAGGGCGATGCGTCAGGGTATTCTTGTTCAGGCATTTCTATTTACCGTTACAAATGCATACTTTCGTAGATGTCAGCGATTTTTCTTATCGCTAGGGCATAAGCCGCCATCCTTCTGTCCTTGATTTTTTCGTTGCCGAGAAACTGCTCCTTGATTTCACCATATGACTCACGCATGGTATCTTCGAGGCCGGAGCGCACGAGGCTGATTTCATCTGGTCCGGTCAGGAGCTCTTTTCTCGACTGATCGTCCAATTCTTTGCCTATGCCCCGCTCAATGGCATCGATGATTTTTTGACCCTGGGTCTCTGCGAGTCGCCTATCCATTCGCCCAAAGCGCACGTGAGAGAGGTTTTTGAGCCATTCAAAGTAGGATACCGTAACCCCACCAGCGTTCAGATAGGCATCTGGAAGAATGAAAGTACCTTTGTCGCAAAGAATCCGATCTGCCTCGTAGGTCAAAGGACCATTGGCTGCTTCGGCAATTACTTTGGCCTGAATACGCTCGGCATTTAAATGATCTACGACACCCTCCATGGCGGCCGGAATAAGTATGTCGCAGGGATGTACCAGCAATTGATTACCATTCTTAAAAAATTGAGCTTCCGGAAAGCCTTCTACTTTCCCATGTTCCTTCTTATAATTGGATACATCTTCAACGTTGAGTCCATTTTCATTGAGTAAGGCTCCGTCTCTTTCCAAAATAGCAATGATATTGGCGCCGTCTTCTTCCTGAAGAAACTTGCAGGCATGATACCCTACGTTACCAAGGCCTTGGACGATGATTCTCTTGCCTTCCAATGTTCCACTTAGCTTTGCCAAGGCGAGGTCGTCGGCGTTTCTGAACAACTCTTGAAGTCCATATTGGACGCCCCGACCAGTTGCTTCAATTCGTCCGGCAACCCCACCGAAATGTACGGGTTTGCCCGTAACGCATCCTCGGGCGTTGATGTCGGATGGATGGAGTCGTTGGTACTCGTCGGCAATCCATGACATCATCCGTTGTCCCGTTCCCATGTCCGGGGCAGGGACATTGAGTCCGGGACCAAGCAAGCCCCTTTTGTCCAACTCTTGGGCGAAACGTCGTGTAATGTGCTCAAGTTCGTCAATGCTGTACTTCTTGGGGTCGATCTTGAGTGCTCCTTTCGAGCCGGCGTAAGGGACGTTTACGATTGCGCATTTGTAGGTCATCAAGGCGGCTAACGCTTCCACCTCTTGCTGATCGACAAAGGGGGCATAACGAAGTCCGCCCTTGGCGGGCAAAGCGTGTTCGCTGTGGGTTGCCCGCCAACCTGTAAAGATTTCATATCCGCCCTCTAATTCAACACCGAATTTCATTTCGCATATTGCGTTACAAGTACGAATTTGTCGCGCCAAGCCCTTGGGTAATTTTAATGCATCTGCAGCTTTGTTGAAGCAAAGGTCTACGCTCTCCAGGAAAGTGGTTGTTTCGGTGTTATTCATCCTGTTGTCCTGAAGGAATTTTTAATGCGAATCAAACAAGAAGATGCTGATCCATCAAAACAAACCAAAAAAAAGTCCGCCAAATGGCGGACTTTTGAAAGTGAATGAGAATAGAATCCTTACCAATCGGATTGCCTCGGTGGGCGATCTTCACGAGGTTTCGCTTCGTTAACCTTGAGGTTCCGTCCGCCCATGTCAGTACCATTCATGGCTTCGATCGCCTTGTTTGCTTCATCGTCGTCATTCATGGTTACGAAGCCGAAGCCCTTTGATCGACCCGAATGGCGATCTGAAATGATCGAAGCCTTTTCTACGTTTCCGTATGCGCCAAACGCATCCGCTAATTCTTGGTCACTAACCGACCAAGGGAGATTACCCACATATATTTCCATTGTACTTTATGTTTAAAGATGAATTGTGAAGTTCTTACCAATTGTCTTTGCGAGGTGGCCGTTCTTCGCGAGGTCGGGCTTCGTTTACCTTTAGGTTCCGTCCGCCCATTTCAGAGCCATTCATTGCCTCAATTGCTTTGTTTGCTTCATCCGCATCGTTCATGGTTACAAAACCAAATCCTTTGGAGCGTCCTGAATCACGATCTGAAATGATCGAAGCCTTTTCTACATTTCCGTATGCGCCAAACGCATCCGCTAATTCCTGGTCACTAACCGACCAAGGGAGATTACCCACATATATTTCCATTGTACTATTTTTTCTGATTATCCTAGAACGCTCATATGATAATGGGCCGAAACCCTTGCTACCAAAAGGCGAATAAATGTGTAACCATGACAGAAACGACTCGTAAATCAACAGCAAAAGAGAAAAGTTCCGTCCAATGAAAAGTGACATAAAACTTGGATATTTTGCTTTCGTCGCAATTTTCAACACTTTGAAGGATAGTTAGAACATACTGTTCGCCCACTGTGAAAGTTATCCTTTCACCTCCATTTCACTTGTGGCGCGATTTGTTCTAAAAAGACGGAATCCTGGATTACGAACTTGCAATAAGACAAAATGAATTCACAGCTCGAATTTTGATTGCCGTGGATTGCTTGTCGGCAATTCTCCTTTGTGCCGACCATACGGAGAAAGTCGAAGTCTCTGATCAATGTCGTAGATCTGCGGATTGCCGGATTTCTGATTAACTTGAAAGCTCGACGGATGCTCGACGACCCACTTGTGATTTGTGGAGGAGAGTTCGGTCGGAGTTCAACCGTTCAGTAACCAAAGATAGACTTAGGCTCACAAACCTCACGGATTCACAATCCGAATGGCGAGGGGTACTCCAAGAGAGAGTTCGCGTATGGTTCAACTGAATGAATACGATACCTACTCTCAAGAGAATTCTGTTTATGACTTTGACGTGACTCTATCGGCGTTTCTTGGCCCCCTACTTATCGCCAATCGCCGTGCCGGACGGGGTTTCCCATTGACCAATGTAGGCGGTAGGGTCGTTCATAAGGTTTTCGGCTAGAGTGAATCTATGCTTTTTTAACTAAAGTGATTAAGCAACCGACTGAATCTTTCTCCGGCAATCTGAATCCTGTTCAAAGTCGCGCTATCGATGTCCTGCTCGAATTCCTTTTTGGTTTTGACTTCGGTATTTTCGTAGGAAATCTTGGACGCTATGCCACGCAATCTTGACGATAAAAAGAGGCTCATGGCCTTGTAAAACCTTCCTTCGAAGCCAGATACTTCTTTGAAGCGGTCAGTGAGTGCCTCGTGACTAATTGATATGACTATGGCCGGTTCAGTCGCTTTCACGTTTACCATCGGCGGTTCTTCTTCGATGAAGGACATTTCGCCAAGAATCTCACCGTTTTTAATTTTTGCAAGGGAGGTTCCATCGGGTAAATCAATATCGAACCTGCCTCCCAATACGAAATAGATATCTTGAAGCTGAGTATTCGCCTGAATAAGAAAATCATTCGCCTGAATGGTCTTTTTGATCCCTACGTCAATCAGCCACTCGATGTCCTGGTCGTTGAAATCTCCCAATATATGTAGTACTTTTCTCATTTTCAGTTCCCCGCGTGTGCGGTCTTATTCGATTAAATCCAGTTGGTATTTTTGTTTGACTAGGTTGAGACGGGTGAGTTCGACGTACATTTCTCTTTTAAGCAACTTCTCCTCTTCCATCAAAACATCAGATTTGTCGTAAATTCCCAAGGGCCAAGCGGCCCTGATGTCGGCAAGCCTTTTCTTCTGCAATTCGAGCATTTCATATTGAAAGTCCAAGCTCCTCGCAGCTTGGCTCAATCTTAGTTTTTCCGAGCTGAATGAATTGGTCTGTCTTGTTACGAGACGTACCTTTTCGAGTTCGGATTTCCTGATCTCTTCACGGGCTTGTTCGAGTTTTCTTCGGGTGAGGTAACGATCTGTAATCGGAACCGTTACGCTCAAGCCCAAAGTCAATTCCTGACCGTGTTTTTCAAAGCTGACCTTATTTTTACTTCGATGCCCAGCACTTCCAATTAATTCCAGAACCGGAGAAAA